>CAMDED010000019.1 GCA_945893365.1 Candidatus Sulfopaludibacter sp. SbA3
TAAGGGACTGGCCACATCGAGGAGTGGTTCCCAATGGGAGCACGGGTCCGAAAGCCAGCTATGAGGTCCAATCTCCGCTTTTTCAGAAAACGCGTTTTCCTTTCCTATCCGGTCTCCTCGCACTTACATTCGGGAAACCGTAAGTCTCCCGTGAACGGAAGACGCGGAAAGCACCTTAAACGATGTTTTACCCGGCCGGGATTTATGCATCGATGACGGACGCGGCCGTAAACGCCGCGCAAGCCGTTCCGGTGAGGAACCGCTTCTTGATTGCAGTCTACAACGCGGTCGAACCGCCGCTGGCGTAGATTTGCTGTAAGTGATTGAAAACCCGGGTTAAACTTTTTCTGCAAATCTGTGAATGGAAAAGGCGGCTTCAACCGGCGGTGGATAAGCGCCCTGTTCCGCAACGGCGGCGGAGCGCTCCTTAATCGGCGCTATAGTTCCTGTAAGCCTCGTCGAGCATTTCGACGACGTGCGCGACACGCTGGCCGGAGCCATGCTGGCGCGCGCCCGCTTCGAGCTGCAGCATGCAGCCGGGATTCGCCGTCACAATCACGCGCGCTTTGGTCGCGTTGACGCTCGCCATTTTGCTTTCGAGAACGTCCATCGCCATTTCGTTCTGAAGAACGTTGTAAATGCCCGCGCTGCCGCAACAGATGTCGGCAAGCGGCATCTCCGTGAATTGAAGTCCGGGAATCGCGGCGAGCAGCTTGCGCGGCTGCACCTTTATCTTCTGACCGTGCGCCAAATGGCAGGAATCCTGATAGGTCGCCGTAACCGGCAGTCGACCCATCGCCGGATTGAGCTCGATGGACGCCAGGAACTCGGTAACGTCCTTCATCAGCCCCACGAACTGCTTTGCACGGGCGTGATATCCGGTGTCGTCCTCGAGCAGCTCATCGTATTCCTTGAGGGTAGAGCCGCAGCCAGCCGCGTTGGTAATGATGGCGTCGAACTTACCATCGAGCACCGCGTCGATATTGCGGCGCGCGAGCTTGCGGGCCTCCGTGCGAATACCGGCGTGGACGTGCAACGCGCCACAGCAGGTCTGATCGCGAGGCAGGACCACTTCACATCCATTCTTCCGCAACACGCGCACCGTCGCTTCGTTGAGCCTGGCGAATGAAACGTTCGCGATGCAGCCGGCCATCATGGCGACGCGGTAACGCTGTTTGCCCTCGGCCGGGAAGGTCTCCCCGATCTTGTTGAAGAAGAACGGAGGCGCGGCGGGAGGCGTCAGGGCTTCGAGCGCGCCAAGCCGGCCAAAGGCGTTCAACACGCCCGAAGCGCGAACCAGCCGCTGCAGGCCGCTGGCTTCGTAGAGGTAAAGCGCGGCGCCCATCGCGCTTAGCGTCCGGGGCGACTGGAGAAGATGGCCGAAGACGAAGCGGCGGACGATTCGCTTGAGCCATGGCTGCGGCGCTCGGGTCTCGATATCGGCGCGCGCGGCTTCGACGAGCCTGCCGTAGGGGACCCCCGATGGGCAGGCCGTCTCGCAGGCGCGGCAGGCGAGACAAAGCTCGATGTGCTCGATATAGGAGGGCGTGATGGGCGCGCCCGCCTTCACCTGAACCATCTGGTAGATGCGGCCGCGCGGCGAATCCATCTCCACGCCGAGCTCGCGGTACGTGGGACAGGCGTTCAGGCAGAGTCCGCAGTGGACGCAACGATCGAGATCGGCCTGCTTGGGGCCTTCAGATACGGCGGTAGAGTCGGTCACGGTTTAGGAGGCGGTCAGGGTCGAACATTCGTTTAACCCGAGTCATCGTTTCGAAGCCCGGCCCAGGAGAAGGCCACAGATCGAGCGTATCCTTTTCGCTTTCGGGAGCGGACTCCATTATAGTCCGGTAGCCCTTCCGGTCCGCTTCCTCCATCCAGGCGGAGGCTGCGGCGGATTCATCGAAAGCGGCGTAGCAGACGCCGGAACCCGCGCGGGCAAGTAGCGGCGCGGACGTGGATTCGAGAACATCCCGGATTTGCGCCAGGCGGCACGAAACCCGGACGATGCAGCCCGCGGGGCGGGCGGCGAACTCCCCGATGGAGCGCCAGAAGGCGTCCTGCGCCTCGCCTTCAAGCGTCGAACAGGTAGCGCCCAGCTGCCGCAGCTCCGATTCGTAGCGGGCGACGACGGCGGCGTTTCCCCCGGCCTGAACGGCGAGCAGATAGTGGCTTGCCGCGGTGTTTGCGGCAGCGGCGGCAGGAGAAAGGATATCGATGGCGGACGGCTGAAGCACGCTCTTGAGAATGCGGTCGCGCGCAGCGACTGCCTCGGCGGCGGTCTCGAACGGCAGCAGGAAAGAGCGCTCGATCACGGGTACGGGCGTCAGCTTGAAATTGACCGTGGCGATGGCCGCGAGCGTCCCGTAGGAGCCGATCATCAGCTTCGCCATGTCCAGGCCCGCGACGTTCTTGACGACCATGCCTCCGGACTGAACGATCTTGCCTTCGAGCGTTACGAACTTCATGCCTATGACAAGGTCGCGCGCCGTGCCATAGAGCCTGCGCCGCGGACCGCTGCCATTCGTGGCGAGGATGCCGCCGATCGTGGCGGATTCGGAAAAAGGGGGATCGAGCGGGACCATTTGCCGGTTCTCGGCGAGGATGCGCTTCAGGTCCGCGTAACGCATGCCGGCCTCGACGCCGATCGTGAGGTCCTGGGGCTCGTAAAGCAGCAGGCGATTGAGACCGGCAGTACCGATGACGACATCGGCATCGCGGCGAGGCCCGCCCATCCGCACTTTCGAAGATGCGCCCTCAATGGCGACGCGATGATTCCGGATTCCGGCGTCGCGCAGCGCGGAGGCGAGCTCCACGGGAGTGTCCGGGCGTAGTTCCTTGAGAGGCAACCCTCTACTCTACCCGGTCGGAATGGGTGTTTCAACATCGTGGCGGAGGCAATCGGAGGCAATGGCGGGCGCATCGCGACAGCCGCGCTAGTCGAGCGTGACGACCTTGCCCGCTCCGGCAGTGTCGTAGTCCTTGCCGAAGGCCTTCTGAAACATCTGTTTCGCGAGGTCGCCCGAGCAGTGCGCGGGCATAACGGAGCTGACCCGAAGCGCCTGAAGCTTTGAAACGATAGGGGCGATCCGCGCCGCATCCATGCGGAAGAGATGAAAACCACCCACGAGAAGGCGGATGCCGTTCCCGCCTCGCTGCCGTTCGGCCGCCTCCACCATTTTCACGATGCCGGGGTGGCTGCAGCCGGTGAGCATCACGATTCCCTTCGAGGTCTCGATGACGAGCGACTGTTCGGGCGGCTCGCCCTCGACGATACCTGTGGTGAAGACTCCCGGCGCGATCTCGCGGGGACCCGTGACCCGCACCGGCTTCATGTGGACGGCTTCCGCCTCCGTGAAAGCGGCGGGTATGAACTTGTCGAGATAGAACACCGTCATCGAGGGATTCCGCGGATGCAAGAGGTGGATACCGCCGCGGTGGTCGGCGTGGTCGTGCGAGATGACGGCCGACTCAATCGACGCCGGGTCCACGCCCGCCTTCTTCAGATTCTCCATGAACAGGGGCGGCTTTGTACCCGAGTCGAACAGAACGCGGCGTCCCCGGAAAGTGACGACAGCGGCGTAACCCCAGTCCTCCGTCATATCGGACCGCGCGGAAGTGTTGTCGTAGATCACGCGGATTTCGAGCTCCGCGGCCACGGACAGGGAAGCGAAAACAAGGACTAGCGCCGTGAGTTTCATTCGGGAAGGATAGCAGAGTGCGAGAATGGCTCGCCTTTAAGGTGTGACAAGGGAGCGACTGTGGCGAGAGAGGAACCGCGGCGGTGTCCGTGAGGGGTCCATTTTCGCCAGAGTCCTCGAAATCAACAGTTATAGTACTTTCGGTACTCTCTCGGTGTATCTCTGCTGGCGGCAGCTTACTTTCGCCTTAGTTTCGCCATTTATATCTATATATTGTGGTGCATTGATTTTTAGTAGCCCTGCTTGTGCTGCATGTAACCCCCTCAAAAATCAACACTTCCAGCAATTGGGGCTTGCGAACGGGGAAGACCTATGCCACAATCAATTGTGGCCAATAGGTGGCCAAAAAGTGGCAGATCAAGTAGTCCCGACCATTCAAGAGCCCGTCGAGCCGCCGAACGGGCTGTATAACGCCCGCGTCGACGAAAAAGGCAGGTTGAAGCTTCCGGCCGGATTCCAGGAGTTTTTTGGCGCTTTGCCGGAAAAGAAGTTGTACATAACGACCGTGGACGAAGAAGTCGGCCAAATTTATCCTATATCAGTTTGGCGCGTCAATCGCAAGCTTTTTAACGAGTTGGACGATCCGGCGCGGGCTGCGAGGGTGTCCTTTCTGGCGGATGAGTACGGCGGCGATTCCGAAATGGACTCCCAGGGGCGCATCCTGCTACCGGTTGAACTCAGGCGGCTCCTTGAAGTTGAAAGCCGGAACGTGAAGCTTCGCGCCTTTAAGGGTCACATCGAGATCCTGAACGAAAAGGTTTACCTGAGCCGTAAGAACGATCCCGCGAGAAACGCGAAAGAGGACGCCAATGCTCTGTTCAAAGCCGGAATGCAGTAGCCATGGCCGAACCTGTCAGGCACGTGCCCGTAATGACGGCCGAAGTGCTGGAGTATCTCGCCATCCGTCCCGAAGGGCTCTACGTGGACGCGACCGCGGGAATGGGCGGCCATTCGGGGGAGATTGCGCGGAGGCTGGAGACCGGCGAACTGATATCGAACGACCGCGACCGGGAGTCTCTGGCGCTGGCGGAGGCGAACACCGCGGAGTGGGCTTCACGTATAAGGTACACGCAGTACGAATTTTCAAGACTCGCGAAAGCGCTCGAAGCGGGCGAAAAAGCGGACGGATTGCTTGCGGATCTGGGAGTGAGCCGCTATCAGTTGACGGAGCCTTCGCGAGGCTTCTCGATTTTGACCGATGGACCCGTTGACATGAGGATGGATCAAACCACCGGAACGACCGCGGGCGAACTGGTCAATTTTAGCGATGAAAAGGAGCTTGCCAACCTGATCTACAGGCTCGGTGAGGAAAGGAGGTCGAGGAAGATAGCCAGAGCAATCGTACGGGCACGTCCCATCCGGAGCACACTGCATCTAGCCGGTGTAGTGGAGATGGCCGTGCCCCGTACGGGCCGCCTGCACCCTGCCACCCAGACCTTCATGGCGCTGAGGATGGCCGTCAATCAGGAGCAGGAGGAGTTGGACAGTTTACTGGAGAATGGACCGGGGATGCTGAAGGCGGGCGGGCGGATGGTGGTGATCAGCTTCATGTCGCTCGAAGACAGGAAGGTGAAGGAGCGGTTCCGGGAGCTTGAGCGGCAGGGGCGGGGGACGATTCTGACAAAGCGTCCATTGCAGCCGTCCGAAGCGGAGATCAATTTGAATACGGCTTCGAGAAGCGCGAAGCTGAGGGCGTTCGAAGTAGTCTAAATCGGGGGAAGGAATAGAGAATATGGCAACGATATCGGGGATCAGGGGATGGGGGTTACTGCAGGCGCAGACCGCGCAGGAAGCTCCGCGCGCGATAATAGTGAAAAGGCAGAACCCGAACCGCTTGCGGGCAATGCCGAACGAAGATCTGTACTTGTTCAGGAAGCGAATCGACAACAGCCGCGTCGTCCGGCAGGCCGATCCGGAAGCGAGAGGCCGGTGCTGGTCGGCGATCGGCGCGGCGTGCGTTCTCACGGTAGCGCTGGTGAGCATGCTCGCGCCCAGCGTGGCTACGATTCTGGCGGGATATCAGATTCAATCGCTCAAGGGCGAGCAGCAGAGGCTGCTCGACGATCGGCGGCGCCTGGAAGTGGAAGAGGCCGCGCTGGTCAGTCCGGCCCGCCTGGAAGTCTTGGCGCGGGAGCGTGCGATGCAGCAGCCGACGGCCGGCCAAGTGGTTCACATGGACGACGGGCCCGGCGCATCGGTGGCTCTGAATCGGGCGAAGTAACGGAGGAGACAGCCGGCGTGGAGCGTCCGACTCGGGTATATCCGATCCCAGCCAGAGCCGAAGCGATCCGGCGGATGACCTGGCTTGCCCTTGTCCTGCTCGTCTGGGCTGGAATCATCTTCGCCAGGATCGTCAAACTGCAGGTGATTTCCCACGAAAAGTACGCGGCGCTCGCCGCGCGCCAGCAAAGGCGTCTGGTGACGCTTCCCGCGCCAAGAGGATCGCTGTGGGACCGCAACGGGCAGCCGCTCGCCATGAGCGCGCCGGTCGATTCCGTTTTCGTCAATCCCCTTCGGCTCCCCGACATTCAGATCGCCGCCGATATTCTGGCGCCGATCCTCAGTCTCGACCGGGCGGAAACCTTCGAGAAACTTCAGAACGCGCTCGACAATGAGCGCGGCTTTCTCTGGATCAAGCGTAAGATCAGCCGCACCGAATCGGAACGGCTGCGCAGCCTGCGTTTGGAGTGGATTGAATTTCAGACCGAATCTCAGCGCTATTACCCGAAAGGCTCGCTTGCGGCCCACGTGCTGGGAGCGGTGGACCACGAAGAAAAAGGCAACGCCGGTATCGAAATGGCTCTTGAAAAAGACCTCCATGGACGCGCCGGCATAGCGCGATTGTTGACGGACGTGCAGCGGCGCGGCATCGAATCCGAGACGTCGTCCGAGCCTGTCGCCGGGCAAGACCTGACTCTGACGATCGACGAGCGAATTCAATTCGCCGCCGAAAGGGATTTGAAGGACGCCGTCGAAGCGCACCGCTGTACCTCGGGCAGCGTCGTCGTGATGGATCCGCAGACGGGTGAGGTTCTGGCGCTGGCCAGTTATCCGGCGTTCGATCCGTCGAAACCGCCGGAGCCCTGGATGGATGGCACGGAACGCTTCAACCACGCGGTATCGGTGCCGTTCGAGCCCGGATCGGTATTCAAGGTGATCACCCTGGCCGCGGCGCTTGAAACCACAGCGCTGACGCCTGAGACGCCGATTAATTGCGGAGGAGGAATCCTGAGGCTGCCCGGGCGCGTGATTCATGAAGCGAAGAACGGTTATGGCTCGCTGACGATGTCGCAGGTGCTGGAGAAATCGAGCAACATCGGCGCGATCCAGATCGGCATGAAGGTGGGCCGGGAGAATCTGCTCGAATACGTCAAGCGATTTGGATTCGGAACGCAGTCGGGGCTGCCGCTGCCGGCGGAGTCGGGCGGAGTCGTACGGCCCATCAAGCGCTGGGGCACGACATCCCTGGCTTCGATCGCCATGGGGCATGAAGTGAGCGCGACGACCGTGCAGCTGGCGCAGGCGGTGTCGGTGGTCGCAAACGGCGGCCTGCTGATCAAGCCTCGATTGGTGTTGCGGCGCGCGCGGGGCGGAAAGCCCGTGGCGGATCGTTCCGCCAATCCCCCCAAGCGGGCTCTCAAGGCCGAGACGGCCATCGCGATGCGGCGGATGATGGAACGCGTCGTCCTGCACGGAACCGGCTCAAAGGCCCGGCTGGACGGCTGGACCAGCGGCGGGAAGACCGGGTCGGCCCAGATCTTCGACCTGGCGTCGAAGCGGTACACGCACAAATACAACGCATCGTTCATGGGTTTCGCTCCGGTGACGAATCCCGCGATTGCAGTGGTCGTGACGCTGAACGGCGCGGCGGAATTCGGCGGCAAACTGGCGGCCCCGGTATTTCGATCCGTTGCCATGGAAGCGTTGCGGGTGCTCGATACTCCGAAGGATCTGCCTGAGCAACCGGAAGGAGAGGCGAAAGAGAGCATCGAAGCGGAAGAGAACATCGAGGACGACTTGGCTATCGCCGGCCTCGGCGCAGGCGCCTCCGTGCTCGAGGATGGAGTCGAAGACGGACCGCGGGTTCCAAATTTCCGGGGCAAGTCGATGCGCGCCGTTGTGGAGGAGGCCGCGGCGCTCGGGTTGCCGGTTCTATTCGACGGCAGCGGTACAGCGCGCGTGCAGGCGCCGGTCCCCGGCAGCGTGCTGCGTCCGGGAGAGCGAATACGAGTGGAGTTCAAGCGATAGATAGATGACTGTCTCCCAGATCTTCGCCGGGTGTCCGCTCAAGGCGCCTCTGACGCCTGGGTTGGCGGAGATGGGCGTCTCCGGTCTCGAATACGATTCGCGGCGCGTGGAGCCGGGGCACTTGTTTTTCGCGTTCCCCGGACAACACGCGGACGGACGGCGGTTCGCCGCGGACGCGATGTCGCGGGGCGCTCTGGCGATCGTGAGCGAGTCCGCGCGTCCCGACGGTTTCGACGGACCTTGGGTGGAAGTGGAGCACGGGCGGCGAAGCCTCGCCTTGGCGGGGAGGCGCTTTTACGGCGAACCGGACGAGCGCGTGGCGATTACGGGTATCACAGGAACCAACGGAAAAACGACTACGTCCCACGTCCTCGATTCGATCTTTCGCGCCGCCGGGAAGACGACGTTGATGATCGGGACCATTGAATACAGGCTTGCCGGACGCACCCTGCCCGCGGCGAATACGACGCCCGAATCTCTCGATATTTTCCGCCTGCTCGGACGGCTTGAGGCCGAAGGCGGCACGCACGCGACCATGGAAGTTTCCTCGCATGCTTTGTCCCTGGGCCGCGTGTCCGGCATGCAGCTTCAGGCCGCGGTGTTCACAAATCTGACTCGCGATCATCTGGATTTCCACGGCGGCATGCAGGAATACTTCGACGCCAAGCAGTCGCTGTTTCGCTCCGGCCCGGCGCCGCGATTTGCAGTCGTCAACCAGGACGACGAGTGGGGGCGGAAGATCGGGATTCTTCCGGAAACCGAAGCGATTATCTACGGACTAGGACCGGATGCGGGCCTTCGGGCGTCGCACGTATCGAGCACGGAGCGGCGATTGCGCTTCGTCGTGCGCCATAAGAAGGAGCGGTTCGCGGTGGAGTCGCGGCTTCTGGGCCGCATCAATGTGTACAACATCCTGGCCGCGTGCGGAGCCGCAATCGCGAACGGTTTCGATCCCCAGGCGATTGTCGCAGGGATCGAGCGCTGCACCGCGGTACCGGGGCGTTTTGAGCGTGTCGACGAGGGGCAGCCGTTCCTGGTAGTCGTGGACTATGCACACACAGACGACGCCCTGAGGAATACGATTGCGGTGGCTCGCGGGCTTTCGCCGCGCCGCGTCATCACTTTATTCGGATGCGGGGGAGACCGGGACAGGGCAAAGCGGCCGCTCATGGCCCAAGCCGCCGCGGAGCTGAGCGATTTCGTCGTGTTGACGAGCGACAATCCGCGTTCGGAAGACCCGATCGGCATCATGAACGATGCGCTTGTGGGGCTGCGCCGCAGCGATGTGCCTCACGCGATTGAGCCCGATCGTGCGAAGGCCATCCGGCGCGCGATCGAAGAGGCCCGCCCCGGAGACCTGGTGCTGCTTGCCGGTAAGGGCCACGAAACGTATCGGGTATTGAACGGCCGGACGATTCACTTCGACGACCGGGAAACCGCTCGCGAGGCGCTCCAGGAATTCGGTTATTCGCGGAGGGCGTCTTGAAGTTCACTCTTCGAGAGGCGGCGGAAGCCATGGGCGCGTGCGGTGAGAAAGGGAAGGACGCGTCATGCCGGGGCGCCATGGGGACATCGGGCGGGCGCGGCGAAGTCGCGGAGCGGCGCGAAGACGCCGTCGTCACGGGCTGGAGCGTCGACACGCGCACGCTTGAGTCCGGCGATCTGTACTTTGCGCTCCGCGGGCCCAAACATGACGGACACGAATACGCCGGGCGTGCGATGGCGCAGGGCGCGGCGGGTGTGGTGACGGAGCGTCCGATGGACGGCGCGCTCGTCGTAAGCGACACGCTTCGCGCTTTGCAGAGGCTTGCCGGAAGTGCCAGAGCCCGATGGGCCGGGACCGTCGTCGGGGTAACCGGGAGCGCCGGCAAGACTTCGACGAAAGACGCGATTGCGCATCTGCTCGGCGCGGTCTTTCCAGTGGGCAAGACCGTGGGCAATCTCAACAATCACGTCGGCGTGCCTCTCTCGATTCTGCGTCTGCCGGAAGAAGCGGGGGTCGCCGTGCTTGAAATGGGGATGAACCACGCGGGCGAAATTCGCGAGTTGTGCGCGATCGCGAGGCCGGACGTGGGCGTGGTAACGAACGTGGGGTGGGCGCATGCCGAGAACTTCGCGCCGAGCGATGACGGCAGGGCTCTCGCGATCGACGGCATCGCTCTCGCGAAACGGGAGTTGATCGAGTCGCTGCCCGCGGGCGGCACCGCGATTCTGAATGCCGACGACGAGCGCGTGGCGCGCTTCGCGGAAGTGCACGCGGGTCCGAAGGTGACGTTCGGGATTCTAAAGCCGGCCGAAGTCCGCGGCGAAGACGTCGAGCTGAGCGTTTCAGGCGTCAGGTTCAAGGCGTGCGGAATCGAATTTGAAAGTCAGGTCGCCGGAAGGCACGGGGTGATGAATATTCTGGCGGGCATTGCGGCCGCGCGCGTCTTCGGCGTGCCCGCGGCGCGCCTTGTGGAAGCCGTAAGGAGTCTCACGCCTGGAACGATGCGCGGCGAACAGCTTGTCCGCGAGGGCGTACGAATTTTGAACGATTGCTATAACTCAAACCCGGAGGCGGCGCGCGCAATGGTCGACGTGCTACAAGCAACGCCCGCGCGGCGCAGAATCGCCGTTCTGGGGGAGATGCTCGAACTCGGCCGCTTGGCCGAGCCCTTACACCGCGAGGTAGGCAGCTACGTCGCGGGGCGCGGGATTGATGTGCTCATTGGGATACGCGGCGCCGCACGCCACATGGTCGACGAGGCCATACTGGCGGGATTGCCGGGCGGCGCCGCGTACTTTTTTGAGGACCCCGCGGAGGCTGGAGATTTCGCCGGCGGACTGGCGGAACCCGGTGATGCGGTGCTGTTCAAGGGCTCGCGCGGCGTACAGGTGGAGAAGGCGATGGAACGGCTTCTGGAGAAGCTGCCGCCGCCGCCCGTGAAATTTTAGATGCTTTATTACTTGCTTTTCGAGAAGCTCTACTCGGTCTGGAGTCCGTTGCGCGTCTTTCGTTACGTCACCATCCGCACCGCGTTCGCCAGTCTCACGGCGCTGTTTCTGTGCGTCGTGCTCGGACCATGGCTGATCGGAAAACTGCGGGAGTTTCAAATCGGACAGTATATCCGCGAGGAAGGTCCGAAGGGGCATCGGAAGAAGGCCGGAACGCCGACGATGGGCGGCATCCTCATCATCGTTTCGATTGTCATTCCGACTCTGCTTTGGGCGGACCTTAGCAACGTGAACGTGTGGATCGCGATGCTTTCGCTGATCGCCTTCGGCGCCATCGGGTTCGTTGACGATTTGATGAAAGTGCGCAGGAAGAGCAATCTCGGTCTTGCGGGGAGGTGGAAATTCGCGTGGCAGGTGGTGCTCGCGGCCCTGTTCATGGTGTGCCTGTTCGTCATGCGCGCGCGCGGTAGCTACTCGACGGAAATCAACGTGCCGTTCTTCAAGCAATTCAAGCCGGACCTGATTATCAATTCGCTTCAGGACAATCCCTGGACGTACCCGCTCGCGTTCCTGCCCTTCTTTCTGTTTCTGGTCCTGGTGCTGGTCGGATCGACGAACGCCGTCAACCTGACCGACGGCCTGGACGGCCTCGCTATCGGCTTGATGATTATTTCGGCCGGCGCGCTGACGGTGCTGACCTATACCGGCGGGCATGCGGAGCTGGCCAGCTACCTTCAGATCGCCCGCAATCCCCGCACTTCCGAGTTGACGATCTTCTGCGGCTCCGTCACAGGCGCGAGCCTTGGATTTCTCTGGTACAATGCGCACCCGGCCGAAGTATTCATGGGCGACGTGGGGTCGCTCTCGCTCGGCGCGAGCATGGGCGTGATCGCGGTTCTGATCAAACAGGAAGTACTGTTGTTGTTTATCGGCGGAGTATTTGCGGTTGAGGCGATGTCGGTCATCCTGCAGGTGGCAAGTTTCAAGCTGCGGGGCAAACGCATCTTCAAGATGGCGCCGCTGCATCACCACTTCGAGGCGCTGGGCTGGCAGGAGTCGAAGATTATCGCGAGATTCTGGATCGCGGGGCTGGTGATGGCCTTGTTCGCGCTAACGACGCTCAAGTTGAGGTAGGGGCCGGTAAACCACGGCATCGGGAAAGCACGGAATGCATCTGAGCGGGGTAAGAACGCTGGTGGTCGGCATGGCGAGGTCCGGTCTCGCCTGCGTGGAGCTGCTGCGCTCACAGGGCGCGCTCGTCCGCGCGACGGATGCGAAGCCCGAGGCAGGCGCGCCGCTCGAAGCACTAGGGGTCCCGTTCGCCGCGCAGTGCCCCGCCGTCTTCAACGATTGCGACTTGATTGTGGTCTCTCCCGGCGTTCCGTATGACTTGCCGGAACTCGAGGCGGCGCGCGGGCGCGGAGTGCGCGTCACAGGTGAGGTGGAGCTGGCGGGCGCATTTCTGAAAGGCCCGGTAATCGGCGTCACGGGATCGAACGGCAAGACCACGACCACCGCCTTGACCGGACACATTCTGCGGGAGGCCGGAATTCCGGTCCAGGTCGGCGGCAATATCGGCGTGGCGGTATCAGCCATGGTTGCGGCGTCGCGCGACGATCAGTGGAACGTTCTGGAGCTGTCGAGCTTTCAGCTTGAGACCATGGCGGAATTCCGCGCCGGTATCGGCGTGGCCCTCAACGTAACGCCGGACCACCTGGACCGGCACAAGACGATGGCCGCTTACTCGGCGGCGAAAGCGCGGCTTTTCGAAACGCAGCGCGCCGGGGACTTTGCGGTGCTTAACGCGGACGACGCGGAATGCGTCGGGTACGCCTCCCGCACGGCGGCATCGCCACTTTGGTTCAGCGCCTCGCGCGCCATCACGCCGGGTGTATGGATCGAGGACGGCGCCTTATGGTTCGACGGCGAGCGCGTGATGACGCTCTCCGAAATTCCGCTGAGAGGAATGCACAACGCCGAGAACACGATGGCCGCGGCGGCGGCGGCGAGACTCGCGGGAGCGAGCATCCCCGCGATTGCATCCGCCGTGCGCAGCTTTCAGGGCGTGGAACACCGCCTCGAATTCGTGCGCAACCTGCGCGGCGTGAACTATTACAACGACTCGAAAGCCACGAACGTGGATGCAACCATGAAAGCGCTGGACGCTTTCGAAGGCCGTCTTTTTGTGATTCTCGGGGGCAAGGACAAGGGCAGCGATTACACGGCGCTGCGAGCGGTTCTTGAAAGGAAAGCCCGCGCAGTGCTGCTAATCGGCGCGGCCGCCCCGAAGATTCGGGAGCAGCTGGCGGCGGCTCTCGGTCCGCGGCTGAAGGACTGCGAAACGCTGGGCAACGCCGTCGCGGAGGCGCATCGGGAAGCCTCCGAAGGCGATACGATTCTGCTCGCTCCCGCCTGCGCGAGCTTCGATCAGTTCGACAATTTCGAGCATCGCGGGCGCGTCTTCAAGGAACTGGTGAATCGATTGGAGTCCAGGGGATAGCATGCCGCAGCGCCTGAAGACCGACTGGATACTGTTCTTCGCCATCCTGTCCATGGTGTTCTTCGGACTGCTGATGATGTATAGCGCGTCGTCCGTCATGGCCGAGCTGAAGTTCAAGTCGACCTATCATTTCGCCCTCCGGCAGCTTGCCTGGATTCTGGTTTCCATCAGCCTGATGATGCTCCTGAAGAAGACGCACTACCGAAGGCTCGCGGAATCGCAGGTCGCCTTCACGGGCATCGGACTCGTCCTGGCGCTGCTGCTCGCGGTGTACTTCATCGACGGCGAGCATCATCGCTGGCTCCGGCTGGGAGGTCTGGGATTCCAGCCGTCGGAACTGGCGAAGCCGGCGTTAATCGTGTTTCTGGCGTTCTTCGTCTCCATGCGTCAGCGGGCCATCAACGACCGTCATACGCTGCTCCCGGCCGCGATCACCGTGGGGCTCGTCACGTTTGGCGTTGTGGTCGCCGACTTGGGGACGGCGGTGGTACTCGCGGCGACGGCAACTGTCGTGTTCTTCGTTGCGGGGCTTGAATGGCGCTACTGTTTCGTCGCGCTGGGCGTGGCGCTGCTAGGCGTGGTCTTTTTCGTAGCCTCGAAGCCGTACCGGCTGGCGCGGATCGTCGGATTCATCGATCCGCAATACAAGATCATCGACAAGTTCGATCCGCGGGGGAACATAAAGGCGCAAGTCCGGAAATCGCTCGTGTCGCGCGACACGAAGTATCAGGCGCAGCAGAGCAAGATTGCGGTTGGCGCCGGCGGACCCGCGGGGCTCGGACTCATGCAGGGGAAACAGAAGCTGTTGTACCTGCCGGAGGCGCATACCGATTTCGTCTACGCGGTGGTCTGCGAGGAACTCGGCCTTCTGGGGTCCTTGGGCGTGCTGACCGGGTTTATGGTCATCCTGTGGCGAGGTCTTCGAACCACCGTTGTCGCGCAGGACGATTTCGGCCGCTATCTGGCGCTCGGAGTGACTACGGCGCTGGCTGTGCAAGCGTTTATGAACATGAGCGTCGTGCTCGATCTGATGCCGACGAAAGGCATCCCGCTGCCGATGATCAGTTTCGGCGGCAGCTCCATGTTGAGCACGCTCATGTCGCTCGGCCTCTTGCTTAATGTGAGCGAACATGGCGGTTGAAGGACCCTTCGTGATGGCGGCGGGCGGTACGGGAGGCCATGTGATTCCGGCGCTGGCCGTGGCGCGGGAGCTTCGCGATCGCGGCCGGGAGGTGATTTTCTGGGGGACGCGCGGCGGGGTCGAGGCGCGGCTGGCGCCGGCCGGCGGCTTCCCCATCGAGTGGATCGAAATCGGCGGACTGAAGAATCTGGGGGTTGCGCGGCAGGTCCAATCGCTGTTGCAATTGGGGCGCGCGACGTTGCAGTTGCGCCGCGAGATCGAGAAGCGTCGTCCGGCCGCGGTTTTCAGCATGGGGGGATATGTGGCGGGGCCATCCGTGATCGCGGCGATACTTGCGAACATTCCAGTCGTCGCCATGGAGCCGAACGCGGTGCCGGGTCTGACGAACCGGGCCGTGGGGCGGAGGATCGTGCGCGCGCTGACGGGCTTCGAAGAGACCATGCGGTATTTTCCGGCGGGCAGAGCCGAGCGAACGGGCGTGCCGGTGCGGCCCGAGTTCTTCGCCATCGAGGCTAAGCCGCGAACCGGTGTGTTTCACGTTCTAGTGACCGGCGGGAGCCAGGGCTCGCGCACGCTCAACCGCGCGGCGCGCGACAGTTGGCCGCTGTTTCGCCGTGAGGGATTCGCGATTCGGATGACCCTGCAATGCGGACGCAACGATTCCGCGAGCGATCTGCGGGCGCAATTTGAGAGCGCGGGAATGGAAGGCGCGGTTGAGGAATTCGTCGACGACATGCCGGCAGCCTTCGCGGAGGTGGACATGATCGTCTCCCGATCGGGCGCCGGATGCTGCGCCGAGCTCGCGGCGGCCGGAAAGCCGGCCATACTGGTGCCCTTTCCCTTCGCGGCCGGTCAGCACCAGCTGCGGAACGCCGCGGCCATCGAGCGCGCCGGAGCCGCGCGCATGGTCCGCGATTCCGAGATGACGGGCCGGAAGCTGTTTGAGATGGTGACTTCGTTTGCCGCGGACGATGCGGGGCTGCGGCGGATGGGAGATGCCGCGCGGTCGCTGGCGATGCCGGGCGCGGCCAGACGAGCGGCGGATGTTCTCGAGGAAGCGGCGCGGCGGTGAAAGAACTTAAATTCATGTTGACATCGGGCGGGCCACTAGGAACAATAGACAAAGGAAATGTTTTTTAAGCCCCAGCACGTGCATTTCACCGGTATCGGCGGCAGCGGCATGAGCGGCATCGCCGAGGTGCTGGTGAATCTCGGCTACGGGATCAGCGGGTCCGATCTCAAACTCACGCCCGTGACGGATCGCCTGGCGGGGATGGGTGTTCGCGTCTTCGAAGGGCACGCCGCGGCGAACATCGCGGGCGCGAAGGCCGTGGTGGTGAGTTCGGCCGTGGATCAGGCGAACCCCGAAGTAGTGGAAGCGCGCCGAATGCAGATCCCCGTGATTCCCCGGGGCGAATTGCTGGCCGAGCTCATGCGGCTCAAGTACGGAGTGGCCGTGGCCGGCAGTCACGGCAAGACGACCACCACGTCCATGACGGCGACGATTCTCAACGGCGTCGGCCTCGATCCCACGGTGGTAGTGGGCGGCCGCGTCGCCTCCATGGGCGGATCGAACGCGCGTCTGGGGCGCAGCGACTTCCTGGTGGTGGAAGCCGACGAGAGCGACCGCTCGTTCCTGAAACTGGCGCCGATCCTCGCCGTCGTCACGAACATCGACCGGGAGCATCTGGATTGCTACGCGGACCTGGAAGACATACGCGCGGCGTTCATCGAGTTCGTGAACAAGGTTCCGTTTTACGGAGCCGCGATCCTCTCGCTTGACGATCTGAACGTGAAGAGCATCCTGCCCGCCGTGAAGCGCCGGACAATCACGTTCGGCACAAGCGCTCAAGCCGATATTCAGGCGACGGAGATCGAGTGCGCCCATTTTTCGTCGAATTTCCGGCTGCGGTTCCGCAAGGACGATCTGGGAAAGTTTCACCTCCGCATTCCAGGCGAGCACAACGTGCATAACGCCATGGCCGCGGTTGCCGTCGCGCTCGAACTTGACGTGAAGCCTTCGGCGATCTCGGCAGCGCTCGCGGCGTTCAGCGGCGTGGACAGGCGATTTCAGCTTCGCGGAGAGGAACGCGGCATCGCCGTGATCGACGACTACGGCCATCATCCGACGGAGGTCGCGGCCACGCTCGCCGCGGCGCGGAACTGCAGCTACAAGCGCGTGCTGGTGCTGTTTCAGCCGCATCGTTACACGCGCACGCAGTACCTTTTGGACGATTTCGCGCGGGCGTTCCATCACGCCGACCGCGTGTTCCTGCTCGACATCTACGCGGCGTCCGAGAAACCGATTGACGGCGTTTCTTCGCAGGTCCTCTGCGAAAGAATGAACGCCTTCGGACATCGCGGAGCGGAGTGGGTGGGAACGATCGGGCGCGGCGTGGAAGCGATTCTGGATGCGGTGAAAGAGGGGGACATGGTCCTTACTCTTGGGGCGGGCAACGTATGGCAGGCCGGAGATCAAATACTAGAGGGACTGAGGGCGGGCGGACCGGAAGCGTCGTGAAACCGGGCGGCGGATGGCGGTTTTGGGTCGGTGTCCTGGCGTGGACGCTGGCGTTTGTTTCGACCGCGGTGGCCGGCTACCGCGTGCACCAGTACGTGAAGACGGACGCGCGTTTCCTCGTGCCCGGCTCGCCCGCGCCCGGTGAAGCGCCTCCGGCGCTATCGATCGCAGGCGCCACGCACGTTTTGCGCGCCCGTATTGAAACAGTCTTTGCCAACGACTTCGGACGAAGCCTGCTCCTGCTGCCCCTGGACGCCCGGCGCAAGCAGCTTCTGGCGATCGACTGGGTCGAAGACGCCTCCGTGACGCGTCTCTGGCCGAATCGCATCGTGGTTCGCATCAAAGAAAGAACCCCCGTGGCGTTTACCGGTCTGAGCGGCGCGCGGGCCCGCACCGCTCTGATCGACGCCCATGGCGTGATCCTCGAAGCGCCGGGGCGGGCTCGATTTTCCCTCCCGGTTCTGCGCGGCGTGGATGAAGCGCAGAGCGAGCGCCAGCGCGCCGAACGCGTTCGCCACATGATGCGCCTGCTAAAGGAACTCGGCAGCGCGGCGAAAGATATCTCGGAGATCGACGCCTCCTCCACCGATTCGTTGACCGTGACGTGGCAGGGCGGAGGCCGCGTGGTCCGCCTGACCATGGGCGACCGCAATTTCCGCGCCCGTTTCGACAACTTTGTGACCATGTATCCGGAGATTCGCAAGCGTTCGGAGTCGCTTTCCGCGTTCGACCTGCGGCTGGACGACCGCATTACCGCCAAATAAATCATGCCGCATAAACTTCAACTTGCAGTGGGACTGGACGCGGGGAGCAGCCGCACGCGGTGCGTCATCGGCACCGTGGAAGACGAATGCCTGCGCCTCCTTGGCTTTGGCGAGACCAAGTCGGAAGGATGGACCAAGTCGCGTATCGCCGACCAGACGGCGGTTGCAAATTCCATGAGACGGGCGCTCGAAGAGGCGGAACGTATGTCCGGCGTGTCGGCCGAGTCCTGCGTTCTCGGCGTGGGCGGCGCGACCGTGCGCGGCTCGAACGCGCGAAGCGAAATCGAAATTGGACGCCCGCGCGAGATCGACCACCGAGACGTCTCGCGCGCTGTCGACCGCGTGTCGCGCGTGCAGCTTCAGGACGACCGCATGTTTCTTCAGGTGCTGTTGCAGGACTTTGTGGTGGACGATCACCCCGGTCATCGCGATCCCCGACGCATGGTGGCGGCGCGAATTGAAGCGAACGCCCATCTCATCACGGTTTCCGAACGCGAGCATAATCATCTGGTGGCGGCGGCCAATCAGGCGCATGTCGCCGTCGAGGAAACGGTCTTTGAGGCCTTCGCCGCGGGGCATTCCGTGGTGCTGCCGGAGGAGCGCAAGGAGGGGGTGGCCGTGGTGGACATCGGCGCGCATTCCACCGATCTGGTGGTGTATCACGGCGATGCCGTGCAGCTTGCGGCGAGCCTTCCCATTTGTGGCGACCACTTGACTCGCGACGTGGCGCGCGGCCTCTGCCTCAGTTTCGACGATGCCGCCTGCCTCAAGGAAGAGTACGGCTGCGCGACCGTTGGACGCACGCCGGATAACAGCTTTATCGAAGTGCCGGCGCTCGCTTCCGAAGGCCGGGAGCCTCGCCAAGTGCAGCGCAAGATGCTCAACCAGATCATTGAGGCGCGAGCCGACGAGTTGTTCCGCCATATCCTGCGCGAGCTGGAACGAGTGGGAATGGAACGGGCGCTGTTGGGGGGGATCGTCTTGACGGGCGGCACGGCGCGGCTTCACGAAGTCTGCGACGCGGCTGAGCGCGTCTTGCGGTGCGAGGCGCGCAAGGGCCTGACGGCGGGAATCGAGGACTGGCCCGAGGAGTTGTCGGAACCCGCCTGGAGCACCGCCGCGGGGCTTGCGATGTACTCGGGCAGGTTGAAGATGCGCGAAGAAATCGAGAACCGGGCATCCGGTCTTCTCGGCTGGATATTCGGGTAACGATCGAGGGGAAGGAGAGTTCCAATGGAACTGATGATTTCGGATTCGCTGAAGTATGAGCTCGAAGAGGAAGTGTCTCGCGGGGCGCGGATCAAAGTGATCGGCGTCGGCGGCGGCGGATCGAACGCCGTCACGAGAATGCTCGACGAAGGCCTGGGCCGCGTGGAGTTCCACATCGTCAACACGGACGCGCAAGCGCTTCGATCCTCCCGGGTGCCGAACAAGCTGCAAATCGGCAAACGCATCACTGGCGGGCTTGGCGTCGGCGCCGATCCCGCGATCGGGAAACAGGCGGCGCTCGAGGACACCGACGCGATCCTCGAGATGCTGCATGGAGCCGACATGGTGTTCGTCACGGCCGGCCTCGGCGGCGGAACCGGAACCGGCGCCGCGCCCGTGGTGGCGGCGCTCGCGAAGCAGGTCGACGCGCTCACGATCGCCGTCGTCACGAAGCCGTTCGGTTTCGAAGGTCCGCGCCGCATGCGTTTGGCCAATCGCGGTCTTGAGGAACTGGCGGCGACGGTCGATACCGTAATCGCAATTCCGAACGACCGTCTCCTCGCCCTCGTGCCGCGCGGCACAAGTCTCCTCGATTCCTTCAAAGTGGCGGACGATATTCTACGGCAGTCGGTTCGGGGCATGAGCGACATCATGACCACGCCCGGCATCATCAATCGCGATTTCTCCGATATCAAGGCCACCATGCAGGGCATGGGCTACGCGATGATGGGCACGGCGGTCGGGCACGGCGAGAACGCCGCGGTCGACGCAGCGCGGCAGGCCATCGAATGTCCTCTCTTCGTGGACTCGCGCATCGCGGGTTCGCGCGGGGTCCTGATCAACATCACCGGTTCGAGCCGGCTCGGACTGCATGAAGTGAACGAAGCCTGCGCCATTATCCGCCAGGCCGCCGATTGCGACGATGTGCAGATCAACTTCGGCGTCAGTCTCGACGAAACGATGGGCGACGCGGTCAAGGTCACGGTGATCGCGACCGGATTCCAGCCCGAGAACTCTCCCATGGTCGTGCGCCGCGCGCCGGTTTCCGAATGGGAAGCCGTGCCGGTCGAGCAGCCCGTCTTTGGGGAAGCCGCTTCCATCGCGCAGCCCGAATTCAATGGAGCGGGACCGGCGGAAATCACGTCCGCATTCGATTCGGACGATTTGGATACACCGGCGTATCTGCGGCAAGGCAAGTTGCTGAATTGACCGGCGCGCCTATGATTCCGCGCCGGCATCGTTCACAACGGCGTCGATCGTGAACGGAGAATTTCCCTCAAGACGGTTGTTCACGTAGATGTAAGCGGCTCTGCGATCGGCGCGCGCCCCCTCGATCATCTCGCGCAGGGACGATCGCACCTCCGGATTTGGATCGCGGATTTCGCTATAGGGTGAGAAGTCCCGCACGGCGTTCTCGTAACTTCTGCCATAGCGCAGCAGAGCGCGGCAAACGGAAAAGCCGGCCGTGCGCGCTTGGGGGATCGCGAGCTGATCGCGCAACTCCGGCATGCGCGTCCACGCGTTGTAAACGTGCGCGACGCCGTGTCCGCGCAGGCACTCGAAGTAGGCGGGGTCCAGGAATTCGCGATTGCGAATCTCAACCGCGTAGCGGAAGTCCGCGGGCAGCGCGGCGAGAAACGGGTCCAGACGCTCCGCAAATTCGCCCGCGCCGGAGAACGTCCCTTTCGGGAACGTTCCAAACTCGAAGATGAGCACGCCGGTCTTCGTCCGATAGGGAAGCAGAGCCCGCAGAAACAGGTCGCGGAGCATCCCGGCATCGAGGAACGCGGCGTTCTCCGCGCCCCCTTGCGCGCCGTACCTCGGATGGCTTGGAAACACTTTGCACGTAATCTGTTCCGGCACCTTGAACGAGAACTGGAACCCTTCGGGGGTTTGTGCGAACAGCCGCCGCCAGAAGTCTTCGGTTGGAAATTGATAGAACGCGAAGTCGCCGCAAACGGTGGAGAAGACTCCGGCGTACTCCCGGAGGCAGTTCCGCTCAAACTCGCTCTTCGAACACTTTCCCCGGACCAGATAGTTCGACCGCTGGTAAATCTGCCCCAGCCAGCCTTCATATTTCCAGGAACTGCCGCCGACGAAGACCTTGTCCAGGGCAAGCGAAGCCAGCCTGTCTCGAAGCCGATCGCGATCGAACGAGCCTGTGTCTTCAAGCTCGAAAAGCGTGTCCATCTTGTGAACCAGAGGCTGCTTCGGTCCTACCAGGCTTGCGCCACGCGATAGCCGTAAGGATCGGCGCCCGCCTCGATCACGCCATTGGAGAGTGCACGAATCATCACCGGCGCGGCGCCGTTTGCCCAGCGCGAGCGGACTCCCACCTTGTGCCGGCGCGCGGCGAGTTCGGCCCCTGCCGCGGGCGAAATGCGTTCGTCAAGCAGTAAATCGCCCGGGTTCATCGCGTGGTTGTCGAAGCTCGAAACCAGGTGCCGCGTCTGGAAGCGAGGCGCTTCGATCGCCGACTGCGGGTTCATGCCGAACTCGATCACGTTGAGCAGCATCTGAAGCAGCGACTGATCCTGATTGTCGCCGCCGGGGGTCGAGAGCGCAAGATAGGGTTTGCCGTCGCGCGTCACGAGCGTCGGACTCAGCGTGACCCGCGGCCGTTTCCCGCCTTCAAGTTCGTTCGGATGACCGGCGACCAGCAGAAAACTTTGTGCGCGCTGCGTGAGCGGAATACCGGTGTCCCCGGCGATCACGGAGGGCAGCCATGCGCCCGACGGCGTGGCCGAAAACATGACGCCGTTCCGGTCGACCGCATCCACGCACGTGGTATCGCGCGCCAGCAGGGCATCGTCGATGCCGACACGCTGCGGCCCCTCAGATTCGGAAGGGTGCAAACGCCGCTTGCCGTCCATCGCGCCGGGCCGGAATTCGAGCGAAGCGGCCTCGCCGATCAGCTTGCGCCGCTCGGCGGCGTAGGTCTTCGAGAGCAGTTGAGCGGCGTCCACCTTGGAATATTTCGGGTCGGCGTAGTACGTGTCGCGGTCGGCGTAGGCAAGCTTCAACGCCTCAACCAGCGTGTGGATGTACTCGATGGAATTGAGGCGCATCGCGCGCAGGTCGTAGCCTTCGAGGATGTTTAGCGCTTGGAGCAACGAGGGCCCCTGGCTCCAGAAGCCCGGCTTCGAAACCTCGTAACCGCGATAGGAAACGGTGAGCGGTTCCTCCGGTTCGAGGCGGAATGCGGCCATGTCCTCGTATCGCAGCAACCCGCGGTTGTCGCGGCTAAACGCATCGATCTTGCGCGCGATTTCGCCGCGGTAGAAAAAGTCGCGCACCGCATCGATTGCGGCGGTCCGTGAAGCGCCGGAAGCCAGAGCTTTCTTTTCCGTGGAGGCCATGGAACGGATTGTGCGCGCGAGATCCGGCTGACGAAACATCTCTCCGGGAAGAGGCGTTCGTCCCTCCGGCATGAAAACGCGGCGGGAGGCGGGCCAGAGGTCGAAGAAGCGGCGGCCGCGCTCGATGGTGCTGGCGCGCTGTTCGTCCATGGGAGCGCCGTCGGCGAGTTCAATGGCGGGCGCCGCCACCTCCGCGAAGGACTTCGTCCCATAGGCGCGCAACGCCACCATCGCGGCCTCCGGCATGCCTGGGACAAGCGCCGGCATGAGTCCGGCGACCGGAACCATTCCTTTGAGCCCCATCGGCTCAGGCGCGGAAGTGATCTCGCCCGGAAGCATGCGGCGCTGGCGGAAGAACTCGGCGGTGGCGATCTTCGGCATGGTTCCCACACCCGCGATGGCGTGCACTTTGCCGTCGGCCGTGCGAATCAGAATCGGCGCTTCACCGCCGAATCCGAAGTGCGAATACTCGACAATGGACGCGGCGAGCATGGCTGCGACGCCCGCATCGACGGCGTTGCCGCCCGCGTGGAATAGGCGCATTCCGGCTTCGGCTGCCGCGTCGGTTCCGGCGCCCACCGCGCCGCGCGTGCCGCGAACCGCCTGCCGCGCCGGGCGCTCGTACTCTTTCCGCTGGGCCGGAAGAATCCCGGCGAGGCACATCAGAAGGACCGCGCATGCTTTCTTCATAATGTTGTCTTCATAACGACGCCCGAACGTTACCTTGATTATATGCCTGTTGGGCGCGGATTTCGGCGGTGCATGACAAGCCGGCAAGCGGATAGCGCTTTCGATGCGCGCCGTGCGAGGATAACCTGAGGAGGAACCTACCCTTGCCACTTCCCACTGACGAGAGAATCATCGCGCTGAGCGAGGACCTGATTCGGCAGTTCGACACGATCTTCGGAGTACACCCCGGCTTTCGGCCGGCCCATGCCAAAGGCGCCATGCTGAAGGGAACGTTTACGCCTTCGCCGGACGCGGCTTCGCTCACAAGCGCGCCTCACCTGAATCGGAAATCAACGCCGGTGACGGTGCGCTTCTCAAACTCGACCGGCATTCCCCTGATGCCCGACAACGACGCCAGGGCGAATCCGCGCGGACTTTCGATTCGTTTCCACCTGGGCGAACGCATTCACACCGATATTATCAGCCATTCGACCGATCGATTTCCGACAAGGACAGGCCAGGAGTTCTTAGAGTTCTTGCGCGCAGCCGCCGCGAGCGATCCGTCAAAGCCCTCACCCACTCCGATCGAGTTATTCCTCGGCGCTCATCCGAAGGCGCTCGCATTCGTGCAGACGCCTAAGCCCACGCCCTCCAGCTTTGCCCGGGAATCGTACTTCGGCGTCACCGCCATGCGCTTCACGAACACGGACGGCGTCAGCCGCCATGGACGCTACCGGGTCGTCCCGGACCTCGGCAACGATCATCTGCCCGATGCCATCACCGCCGCCACAAGTGCAAACTTCCTGTTCAATGAACTCGCGGAAAGAATTGCCAAGGGTCCGATCGGATTCCGCCTCCTGGTTCAGATCGCAAACGATGAAGATACGGTGGACGACGCCACGATCCATTGGCCGGAGGACCGGACTTTGTTGGATCTCGGCGCAATCGCTTTGACCGAGCCTGTGGCGGACGACGCTCACGATCAGAAGCACATTATCTTCGATCCTATTCCGCGAGTCGAAGGGATCGATCCCTCCCAGGATCCTCTGCTTGAGTTGCGCGCAGCCGTCTATTTGTTAAGTGGGCGCCGGCGCCGTGCAGCCGCGGCTGGCGAAGATCTGCACAGGGAGCAGACAGCGTAACGAAAACGATCCTCAAACCGCGTCGAGGCGCTTCGGCGGAGGGCTCGCGTTGATCGGCCGAGCCCCGGTGCGCCTCAGGGGTCCATTTCGCTTCCCCTATCGCATCCGAAAAAACCACGCGCGGATTGTGGAGTATGGAGGTAATTTGCAGCTTGGCCCACAGTGTATCGGGATGTCCTACGCTTTTTTCCGAGGCGCCCTACCAGGCATCGGTTCCTCGCAGCGTTCGCAACGCCATTTGAACCAGCGAGTATTTTGGGGCGGCATTTTAAAAAGCCGCGACCTAGCGCGTGGCAACCTTCTCCGCAAGCGGAACCGCGGCCGGCTGCATTCCCGCTTTCGCCAGGATCGCGTAGACGGCGAAACCGGCAATGAAACTGTAGACCGCCGCCGGCTGCGAATACTTCCGCACCTCCGGCGAAACAGGCAGGAACGGAAGAATTCCGACCCCAAAACCGATAGCCCATGCCCCGTACCCGGCCCAGTTTACGCCTCCGCGCGGACCCGCCCACTTCCTGCCCGTCAGGAGGTAATCGGCCGCCATTGCGCCGCAGATCGGGCCGAACGACGCACCGACGATGGAAAAGAATCCGATCAGGTTTGCCGCCACACCGGTGATCGCCAAAACGATCGCGACCGTGACGCCGGCCATGGTCGATGAGATGCGAGGCACGCCCGGTATCATCGTCGAAAAGCTATTGCCCGCGATGAACGCGCAGAAGCACGCGGGCGGAATCGAAGCGATCGCGAACAGGAAGAACATCGCCGTCGCCAGGCCGCCGCCGATCGCGCCGATCACAACGTCGTATCCGAACTCCTGAATGTGGAACAGGGACCGCGCGCCGGCTACCGACAACAGAGGCAGCCCAGCGGCGTACATTACGGCCAGAGAGATGCCGACCAGCCCTCCCAGCTTGACGTCGCGTGCATTCCTGCTGTTCATGCCGAAGTCGGCGCCCGCCGCGCCGGCCGTCGCGAAGAATCCGATGACGCCCTGAATCAGCAGCGTGAAGCCGACGAAGGGCTGCGGATCCGTCACCACATGCCCTCCGATCCCTGCGCTTGTCTTAAGGAACACAACCAGGATCATCACCAGCGGGATTGCATTGATGAAGAGCGACAACTTCGCCACGTACTGGATGCCCATCACGCCGATGTACGCCATCGAGTAGCCCCACGCAACGGCTATCGCGCCAAAAAGCAAGCTGCCCGGCTTCGCGTCGGATCCAATACCGCTCAAGATGTACTGCGTGGAAAAGAACGTGCCCACCGCGAACCAGCCGATCTGAAGTACGCCCATCAGCAATCCGGGCATGAGGTAGCCGCCCGCCGTGCCGAAAGTCGAACTGCCCACGACGTATAGAGGGTATCCGGTCTTCATCCCCAGCATGGCGGGAACGTAGCAGAACAGTCCATAGCTCAAGAGTCCGGCGACGGCGAGCGCGAGCAGGCAGAGACCGAGATCCGCGCGTGTGATCGTATCTTTGGCGATGAATTGGTAAAAAGCTACCCATAGAAAAATTCCGGCGTAGCTCGGAGCCGTATTGGCATACCAAGGTGCACGGTTGGTCGCGGGATTGGGAACAGCCTTCGAAATGTAGCCTGGCAGCATATCGTCTCCTCATTCTCAAATGCAGCGGCCAGTATAGTGCCAAACGCGCGGCCGGAGCAAGCGGCCGGACGGATGGGGGTGCGCGGCGTCAAAAGAAGGATGATCTGTGGATTTTCTTTTTTGAGGCCTTCTTCCGGAAGTAACATATACCCAGCTTGCGCCCGACTATAAGCGCCAGGGGAAAACGGTAGCCGAAGCTCTTTCGAGGCCAGCGGCCGTGCGCAAAGCCGGGCGGGAAGCCGCCGAGTTCCGGAACCTTTAGGAAATCAGTCGCGAGCTCGTCGAAGTGAATGAGAAGATCCGCCGGCTACGGCCATGCGAAGAGGCTTCGATTTCAACGCAGGGAAAAAAACGGCAGCCGAGATCCGGAAGGAAATCGCGCGCGAAGTAGACCAAGTGCTGGTGGTCGTCTTCAAGAGCCGCCGCGGGACGGGATCGCCTGCCGCGACACCCCAGTAACCTTCGTTACAACGGAGACGCCCCTTCGGCCCATCGCAAGACAGTTCCTTAGTCGTTCTTTTTCGATCCTGAAGCCGCCGAGAGTTCTTCCCACATGCCGGCCTGGGGCGTCCATTCAGGCGGCTCGTGACCGGAAATCTGCACCTCTTCCACGTTCAACCGCCCGTGGCCGTAAATGCAGATGTATTCCGTGCGCGGGCGTCCAAGGAGCAACATTCTACTCCACGATCCGGTTTCGATGGGCATCCGAAGGCGCCGTAAGCACACCCGGCAACGATAGCGCTGGTCGAGAACGCAAAGGTAGAACAAGCCGCTGCAAATCAGGAAGCAAGCGCCCGCGGCCGTGGTGTAACCCAAATCCCGGGCAAGAGCTCTGCCAGGCCACAGCGTGCCTAGACCGGCGTACAATCCGCGCGATATCGCTGCCGCCACGAGCAGTTTCGCACCGAAATAGGACCAGAACCGCATAATGATTGGACTCCGCTCAGGGGTAAAACGTTGCAAGCCTACGACGCGGAGTCCGGCTCGCGCGGCACGCGGTCGACCGGATTCAACGCCGCAGGCTCAGCGGCCGCCGTCGCACCCATTTCCTTAAACTTCCGAAGTGCAGGCATGAGCCTCGTATCGATGGAGCCAACCGAGCGGTTGTACGCTTCGACCGTCTTCTCAAGAGTACGGCCCGTGGCCCGCAAGTGTTCCACGAATCCGGACGCCCTCTCGAATAGCTCCCGCGCCAGCCGCCGGATCTCCTCCGTGTTCTCGGCCATACGCTCCTGCCGCCAGCCAAACCCGACGCCTTTGAGTATCGCGATCAGCGTGGATGGGGTTGCCAGTAAGATCCCCCGCTCGATCGCTTCTTCAAGCAGCCGTTCGTTGTGCTCCAGGGCGGCGGAAAGGAACTGATCGCCAGGCAGAAACAAGACGACGAATTCCGGCGCGGGCTGAAACTGCGCCCAGTACGATTTGTCGCTCAACTGCTCCACGTGCTTCGAAACCTGGCGGCTGTGGCGGGCCAGATGGGCGCGCCGCCCGGCCTCGTCGCCCGCCGAAAGCGCATCGAGGTACGCGGTAAGGGCTACCTTTGCATCCACGATCACGGTCCGCCCGCCGGGAAGCCTTACGACCATGTCGGGGCGGATGCGGCCGCCCTCGGCCGTGCTGAGCGTTCCCTGTTCGAAGAAATCGCAGCGATCCACCATGCCCGCAAGCTCCGCGACGCGGCGCAGGGTCAACTCCCCCCAGCGGCCGCGTACATGCGGCGTGCGCAGCGCCGTGACCAGCGCTCCCGTCTCTTTCTGCAACTGGGTAGTGCCTTGGGAGACGTATCGCAACTGCTGTTCGATTCCGCCGAAAGCGCGCTCCCGGGCCGCTTCCATCGAGCGCATGGCGGTGTCGAAGCGTGAAAGCGATTCGGCGAGCGGACGCACCGCGCTATCCACGAAATCGTTGCGGCGCCGCAGAATTAGAAGCGCCAGCAGCGCGCCGAGGCCGGCGCCCGCCGCGAAAGCAAGGACAAGGTACACGAAGTCAGGCCAACTCGCCGCGCAGAACCGTCACGGCCTGCCCGCCGAGCAAGACGCGGTCGCCCTTCACACTAACGCGGACCGTTCCTCCGCGCGCCGAAGCCTGAAAGGCGAGGAGCTCGGTCTTGTTCAACCGCTCGCCCCAGAAGGGTCCAAGGCAGCAGTGCGCCGATCCCGTAACCGGATCCTCGTCAATGCCCGCGCCGGGCGCGAAGAAACGTGAAACGAAATCGAAACCGTTCTCGCCGCGCGCCGTGACGATGACTCCACGCGCGCCGATCCCCCTAAGGAGTGCGAAATCCGGCTTCAACGCCCGCACTTCGGCGGCCGATCCCACCTCCACCAGATAATCGAATTGGCTCCGTCCAACAAACTTCGCCTGACATGCGAGCGCATCCAACATTCCTGGAGGAGCCTCGGCGGTAACGGCGATCGTGGCTGGAAAATTAAGCTCAATCCATTCGCCGCGCTGGTCCGCGGTCAGCCGGCCCGAGCGCGTGTGGAACACCGCTTGCACTCCCTGGGAAAGATGTCCGTCCTCCCAGAGCACGTGCGCGGAGGCAAGGGTTGCATGGCCGCACAGATCCACTTCGACCGCGGGAGTGAGCCAGCGGAGCCGGAACCCGCCGACCTCCGGGAAGAGGAACGCCGTCTCCGCGAGATTCATTTCGCGCGCGACATCGCGCATCCACTCCTCATCGGCCGCCGCGCCCAGAATGCAAACGGCGGCCGGGTTGCCCGCAAACCGACGGGCCGTAAACGCGTCCACCGTTACGATCCGCATTCCTATTACTTGTGCGCGGTAACAGTGATTTCGATCTTTGCCGTACCCACGAGTTTCGCTATGCCCACCGTGGTGCGCGCCGGACGCTGCGCTTTGAAATAGGTCGTATACACCGCGTTCATCCGCTGAAACAACTCCATGTCCGTAAGGAAGACGCTTACCGTGACGGCATCCTCGAAGCCCATCCCCGCTTCTTTCAGCACGAGTCCGATATTATCGAGCGTCTGTTTCACTTCAGCTTCAAAGTTGTCCGGAATCTTGCCGGTCTTCAGATCCTGTCCGGTTTGTCCGGCCACGTAGAGGGTGCCGCCGGCCAGAATTCCGGGACTGAAGGGCCGCCCCTGCGGGAACTCCTTGGGGTGAATCACTTTACGATCGGCCAGCAGAGCAGCCGCGAACAGGAAACCAGTGAGGAGAATTCGTCGTGTACGCATAGTGTCTATCGTACAACCAAACGGCCGCCGCGGAGCGGACCAAGTGCGGGAATCTGATACCATGCCCCTCATGAACTCTGTAAACCGCCGCGATTTCCTGCGAGCGCTGGGTCTTGGCGCGGTTACGCTGCCGCTCCACACGCTCTCCGCCGCCCTGAAGAAAAAGGTGAAGATCACGGACGTGAAATGCATGATCGTGCGCGGAACGTGGGACTGGAACCTGATCAAAATTGAAACCGATTCGGGCGTGTACGGCATCGGGGAGGCCTACTGGGGTCCTGGAGTTAAGGATCTGGTTCTGACGCAGTTGAAGCCGCTCCTCATTGGTGAGGACCCGCTGAACGTGGACAAGCTCTACACCAAGATGCTGATGAGGAGCGCGGGAGCCGGAGCGATCGCCGGCGTGACCGTGACCGCGGCAAGCGGCCTCGAGATTGCGCTCTGGGACCTGGCCGGCCGGATTCTCGAAACACCCGTTTGCAACCTGCTCGGCGGGCGTTTCCGCGACCGTGTCCGTTTCTACCGTACGATGCAGGTGCCACGCCGCGTCAATGATCATTCGTCCTGGCGCGAGATGGTGCACGAGGCTCGTTCCGAGAAGTTCGGCTGGACGGCGTTCAAGTTCCAGGGAGACGGCGTTCCACCAGCGGCGGACCCCGAATATCGCGAACCCGGCCACGACCCCTATGCGAGGATCCTCACGCACAAGGATATCCGGCGGATCGTGTGGGGCATGGAGATCATCCGCGAAGAGTTGGGGCCGGACGCCGACTTCGGCATCGAAGCGCACTGGCGCTACGACGTGCGCGACGTTATTACGCTGGCAAAGGCGCTCGAACCGGTCAAGCCGATGTGGCTCGAAGATCCGGTGCCGCCCGATAACGTGGAAGCGATGGCCCGCGTCACGCATTCCGTCGACATCCCCATCCTGACGGGAGAAAACCTGTATGGACGCCACGGATTCCGGAAGCTGGTGGAACTACAGGCCTGCGACGCGGTGCACATCGACATTCCGAAGTCCGGAGGCCTGCTCGAGAGCAAGCGGATTTCAGATCACGCAGATCTCTATTACATCTGGACGGCGGCGCACAATCCGGCCAGCCCGCTTGGGACCATCGCTTCGGCGCATGCGGCGGCATCCATGCGCACATTCCGCGTCCACGAACTGGCGAAGTATGTGGATTGGTGGCAAGACCTGGTTATCCACGAAGGGCCAATCATCAAGGACGGATACCTCACCATACAGGATAAGCCGGGATACGGAGTCGAGATCAATCCCGACGTCGCCAAGGCGCATCTGGCTCCGGGCGAAGTCTGGTGGGGATGAGGAGCGCTTTATCGGGCGAGGCGTTTCTCGAAGCGCCGACACGCTGGCCGCGCGATTGAGCGGTCTATCCGTGCTCCTTATAACGGGCCTATCGTATTGTAACGGGCCTATCGTGATACGCTAATTTCTTGCCCGCTTCCACCCTTCCAAGAAGGCGCTTGGGGTTGCTCGACGCCACCATGATAATCATGGGTTCGATGATCGGAAGCGGCGTTTTTCTTGCGCCTGCCCTCATCGCAGGGATCGCGATCGAGTCAAAGATCGGCGCCGGCAGTTTCGTCTTCATCTGGATAGTGGGCGGCATGCTCACCCTGTGCGCCGCCCTTTCGTTCAGCGAGCTGGCCGCGGCCTTCCCCAAGACTGGCGGGCAGTACGTCTATCTCAAGGAAGCGTTCTCGCCGTTCTGGGGATTTCTTTACGGCTGGACCCTCTTTACCGTCATCCAAAGCGGGTTCATTGCTGCGGTCGCAGTCGCCTTCGGGAACTATCTTGGCGTATTCGCTCCATGGGTGAGCCAGTCGACCACGGCGCTTGCGGCCGGATCGCTCCGCGTTTCGGCTGTTCAGTTGGTAGCGATCGCTCTGGTGGCGATGCTCACCTGGATCAACTCATATGGATTGAAGGCCGCGTCCACGGTGCAGAATCTGCTGTCGTTCGCCAAGATCGCGGCGCTCGCGGGGCTCATCCTGTTCGGTATCGCCAGCGGAAAGGGAGACTGGTCGCACTTCCAGCCGCTCGCGCCCGAAACCCTGAACATGGCGGTAATCACCGGCTTCGCGGTGGCGATGTCGAAAGCTTTGTTCGCCTATGATTCCTGGAACGTGGTGACCTTCGTCTCGGAGGAAACGCGCGACCCCGTCAAGACTCTGCCGAGAGCGCTCTTCCTAGGAACGCTGGGGGTGACGCTCATATACGCGCTGACGAGCATCGCGTACCTGCACATTCTCCCCCTGAGTGCGGCAGCTAACGCGCCCGATCAGAGGATCGCGGCCGAGGTTGCCCGCATTGTCCTCGGACCGGCTGGGCTGGGCGTGATCGCGGGCGCGATACTCATCTCAACGGCGGGCTGCGTAAACGGTTTGATCCTGTCGGGCCCCTGGTTGTACCTAGCGATGGCCCGCGACAGGCTGTTCTTCCGCAAAGCGGCGCTGATCGACGCGAAAAGTCACGCTCCACTCACTTCACTGAAGTATCAGGCAATCTGGTCGATCGCGCTGATCCTCTCCGGGAGCCTTGGCGCGCGCGGCGCCCAACTTTACAGCGATCTGCTCACATTCACCGCCTTTGCCTCTCTGCTATTCAACGCACTGACGGTTTACGGACTGTTCGTCCTCAGACGAAAGCGTCCGGAGCTACTGCGTCCGTACCGGGTGGTGGCCTATCCGCTCGTCCCCGCGCTCTACCTGGCCGTGGCGATGTTCTTTCTGATTTTCATCGCCGTAGGCGACCCCAGGAACTCCGGCTTTGGCGCGTTGGTGATCTTAAGCGGCGTTCCTCTCTACATGTTCTGGCGGCGGAAGCCGGAACGATCAACGTAAGGCGGAGTGTTCTCTTCGAGAAGCAGGGACCGGGAAGGCTACAGTCCGGCTCGCCGCCTCGCGGGCCAAGAGCGAGCAATGCCAAGCAGACCCGCCAGTCCGGCCGTGAATGACAGGACGGTGGACGGTTCCGGCACTACCGTGGCGGCTATACTCACATTATCGACGCCCTGATTGAAGAAAAATTGGTTATCGACCTCGGCGAAGCGAATCTGGTAAACTTCGCCAGGGACTACCAAAGCGGTGATGTCGAAGAGGTAGCCGATGTAAGGATGGGGGAACACTCCGGCGTACGTGCCCAGGTAGAAATTGGCTAGCACACCGGCCCCGGTGTCGAAGGGCGCCGCCAAGCCTGTGAGCAGATCCACTCTGGCATGCTGGTTAGGACCGGCGGTGTGATCTAAACCGGCGGGATTTACAATTGGGCCCAAGCCGCTCTGATCGTTTACGAACATATCGTAACTGAGAATGACGGACGTCGACCCGAACGGAACCAGGAACGCCTGGGTCAGCGCATGCGTGCCGGGACTATTCTGGTCGGAGAGGGCATAAAGCAACCCTGTAGCCGGACCGACTGTTGGGTAATCGGATATGGGCGTTCGCCCGACCGGCATCGCGAACCACGTTCCGTCGCTTCCGGCCAGATTCGTAACAGTCCAGCCAGCCAGCCCGGCCTCAAAACCCCCGTTAGAAATTAATTCCGCACCGCGCGCCGTAGGAGGAAGCCAGACGACCGCAGCTAGCAAATACAGCCCCACCACGGACCTAAACATTCCGTCTACCTCCTGCCGACGTTTTTTGTTCAGAACAACCGCGCTTCCGATACGCTTCGATTGTCGGTCGAAGCAGGGTACGTGTCAAGCGTGTTAAGAGCGAGGAGAGTTCGTTCGCCAGCGGAAAGGGAGACTGGTCGCACTTCCAGCCGCTTCGCGCCCGAAACCATGAACATGGCGGTAATTACTGGCTTCGCAGTGGCGATGTCGAAGGCTCTGTTCGCGTACGATTCCTGGAACGTGGTGACCTTTGTCTCGGAGGAAACGCGCGACAACGTCAAGACTCTGCCGAGTCCGCTCTTCCTAGGAACGCTGGGGGTGACGCTCATATACGCGCTGACGAGCATCGCGTACCTGCACATTCTCCCCCTGAGTGCGGCAGCTAACGCGCCCGATCAAAGGATCGCGGCCGAGGTTGCCCGCATTGTGCTCGGACCGGCGGGGCTGGGCGTGATCGCGGGCGCGATACTCATCTCAACGGCGGGCTGCGTAAACGGTTTGATCCTGTCGGGCCCCTGGTTGTACTTAGCGATGGCCCGCGATAGGCTGTTCTTCCGCAAAGCGGCACTGATCGACGCGAAAAGTCACGTTCCACTCACTTCACTGAAGTATCAGGCAATCTGGTCGATCACGCTGATCCTCTCCGGGAGCCTTGGCGCGCGCGGCGCCCAACTTTACAGCGATCTGCTCACATTCACCGCCTTTGCCTCTCTGCTATTCAACGCACTGACGGTTTACGGACTGTTCGTCCTCAGAAACGAAAGCGTCCGGAGCTACTGCGTCCGTACCGGGTGGTGGCCTATCCGCTCGTCCCCGCGCTCTACCTGGCCGTGGCGATGTTCTTTCCGATTTTCATCGCCGTGGGCGACCCCAGGAACTCCGGCTTTGGCGCGCTGGTAATTTTAAGCCGCGTTCCTCTCTACCTGTTCTGGCGCCAGCAGGCGATTCGCGGATGAGATGAGAGATCAGCGGCCGGCATCGCGGCTGATAGGTCGAACCCGAATCCGCGTCCGGTTCCGGCTGACTACGCAGAAGAACCCGCGAAGATCCGGTTGAGACGCTACGAGCGCCAAGGCCGCATCCGTAATCTCCTCGGGCGCCTGCGGCGTAAAGCGGAATAGGACAACCCCACTGCCCGCCGACCGCCTGTGGTGGAAAATGAGTTCACCGAAATCCTTGTCGAACGTCAGGAGGATTCTCTCCCGATCCGAGCAGAGAACGCGATGTGCTCATCCGAAACGCCGGGACACTCTTCGGCGATCGAGCGGATGTCCCACCCGGCCTTTCGGAGGGTCTCCAGAGCCGGCCGCGGAAAATTCTCGTCGACCAGAAACTTCATGCGGTCGGTAGGGGCCCGACGGGATAATCCTTCACTTCATGAAGAAGCTCGCTCGCATAGCCAAGACAAGCTCTGATATCCTCCTCGGTGAGGTGCGGATAGCTTTCCAGAATCCGTGCATGGCTCCAACCGGCGGCGAGCAGGTCCACTATAAACTCGACCGCGATACGCGTGCCCCGAATGACCGGCTTTCCAACCAAGATCTTAGGGTCGAGGATAATGCGATCGGAAAAGTCCATGGAAAGTCCTCCGTTACCAGTATGGCCTACGTGCGATGCTGAACGGAAGGAAGCGCAAACGCAAGCCGCGTGCGGGAGCGGCGAGTGGTTCTGTCCGCTACGCGATTGTCGCATAATGAAGCAAGCCCGCCATGGACTTTGTCGCACAGCTCAAGTCTTCGCTCGATATCGTCAAGGTGATCGGCGAGTACGTCCGCTTGAAGAAAGCGAGCGCATCCCGCTACGTCGGCTTGTGTCCGTTCCACTCCGAGAAGACCGGTTCGTTCTCCGTCCATCAGGGACATCAATTCTATAAGTGTTTCGGCTGCGACGCCAAAGGCGACGTGCTCAAGTTCGTGATGGAGATCGAGCGTATCAGCTTCTATGAAGCCCTCAAACTGCTCGCCGAGCGCAATGGCATCGAGATGCCGAAGCGCACCGAGTATTCGGATCCCGATACCAAACTTCGCGCCGCCATCCACGCGATGCATGAGATCGCGGAGAGGGTGTTTCGGGAGAACCTGTCCTCGCAGGCCGGGGCCGCGGCGCGAGCCTACATGGAAAAGCGCGGTGTGAGCCGCGCCACCGCGGAACAATTCGGACTTGGCTATTCCGGCCGCGGCGCGCTGACAAGCATCTTCGAAAAGCAAGGCTTCACCGCGGAGCAGATTGAGGCCTCGGGGCTCCTGCTGAAGCGTCAGGACAGCGGCGGATACTACGACCGCTTCCGGAATCGCCTCATGTTCCCCATCCACAGCGAGTCCGGAAAGACGATCGCTTTCGGCGGCCGCGCGCTCGATGCCGCGGACGAGGCAAAATATCTGAACTCGCCCGAAACGCCCATCTACCGCAAGAGCCTTGTGCTATACAATCTGCACCGCGCGAAGGACGGCATCCGTAAGAGCGATCGCGCGGTTCTGGTGGAAGGGTATATGGACGCGATCGGCGTCTACGCCTCCGGTGTCACGGAGGTCGTCGCCAGCTGCGGCACGGCGCTCACGCCGCAACAGGTGCAGACCATCCGCCGCCACTCTTCGCGCGTCGTCGTCAATTTCGACCCCGACAACGCGGGGTCGAACGCAGCCGAACGCTCGATCCAACTGCTGCTTGCCGAGGGTCTTCTCGTGAGGATCCTGCAGCTTGACGGCGGGCTTGATCCGGACGAGTACTGTTTGCGGAAGGGCGGAGACGCCTATCGGGAAAAGCTGGAAAAAGCCGGCGGCTACTTCCACTGGCTCGCGGACCGCGCCCGCGTGAAGTACGACATGCGGTCCGCCGAGGGCCGGGTCGCCGCGTTTCAGTTCCTGCTCCCGGCGATACAAGGGCTCGCAGGCAAGATCGAGCGCATGGCGGTCGCAAACGACGTCGCCGGCTACCTTGGCATCGACGCGGGCCTTGTCCTTGAGAACTTCCGCAAGGCCGCCGCGGAACGAAGGGAGACGGTGATGCGCGCCGCACCGCCCGAGCCCGTGCGCCCCGTCGAGAGAATTCTCATCAATCTCCTTCTGTCGAATCCCGCCGCGCGAGAACGGATGGTGCCCGCGCTACGCTCACTGCCCGCGGTGAGCCAGTTCCCGACGGGACGAATCTTTCACTCTCTGTTCGCGCTCTACGATGCGAATCCCGCCTTCGTGTTCGCCGATCTGGACGCGAGGCTCGATGAAAGAGATCATCCCATCCTCCACGCGGCCCTGCACGACGAAGCGAACGCGGAGGAGCTTTCCATCGAGCAAGGACTGGCGTGTCTGCGGAACCTGGAATCCGCGGAACGGGAAGTACGCCGCGCGGAATTGAAAACGAAGGTGAAGGAAGCCGAGCGTTCGGGAGACATCGTGGAAGCGATGAGGCTCGCGCAGGAACTCTCGCGCGCCAGCCGTTAGTTTCGCGGTTTAGTACAATTAACTGAGTGTCTCCTTCCTCTGTTCCATAGGAGCGTGTGTTCGGGTGGCTATCGAAGACAAGTTTGATCGAGTCAGTCGGCTGATTGATATCGGGAAGACAAAGGGCTACGTCCTCTACGATGAGGTAAGCGACGTCCTGCCGCCCGGCCTGCATGGCGGCGCGGACCTTGACGACATCCTCACAAGCCTCGATGGCGCGGGCATCGAAATCCTCGAAGAGCCTAAGGCGGAGTTCGACAAGAAATCCGAGGAATCCGACGAGCTGCTCGATATCGAGCTGCCGGCCGGCCTCGGCGACCGCACCAACGATCCCGTTCGCATGTACCTGCGCGAGATGGGCAGCGTGGCGCTGCTCACGCGCGACGGTGAAGTGGAGATTGCCCGGCGCATCGAGCGCGGACGCAACGCGGTGCTCAAAGCGCTCTCGCGATGCCCTCTCGTGATTCAGCAGGTGCTCGCGGTCGGCAAAGAGATTGAAACGGGCCAGCGCGACGCGCGCGATCTGATTTCCGTTCCCGAGCCGATGAATGCGGAAGAGGCGCCGGATATCGCGCTCGGCGAGGCGGCTGCCTTGATCGAAGAAGCGGGGAAAAATTACCGCAAGAGCCAGCAACTCCGCCAGAAGCTGCTTTCAGTGCCTCGCGGCATGAAGCCGAAGCAGTACCGCCGCCTGCGCTGGGAACTGGGGCGCGTGGCCGTGAAGACTTCGCGCCTGGTCCGGCAGATCCGGTTCAATACTTCGATCGTCCGGCAATTGATTGAATCCGTCCGCAGATCCGCGGAAGAGCTGCGGCCGCTTGAGCGGGAGATCGCGCGCCTGCAGCGGGAGATCGAAACCGCCCCGCCGGACGCCGTGCGCGAGCTCAGGAAAGAGCAGCGGGCTCAGAGCCAGCGGCTGCAGCAACTCGAGGAATTGTACGGGTCGCCGGCGAGCGATTTGCGCCGCACGCTGCACGTCATCACAAGAGGCGACGAGGAGGGAGAGAGCGCGAAGGGCGAGCTTATCGAAGCCAACCTGCGTCTGGTGGTCAGCATCGCCAAGCGTTACACAAATCGCGGCTTGCAATTCCTCGACCTGATCCAGGAAGGAAACATCGGTCTGATGAAGGCCGTCGACAAGTTCGAATACAGGCGCGGCTACAAGTTCTCCACCTACGCCACATGGTGGGTGCGTCAGGCCATCACGCGGGCCATCGCCGATCAGGCGCGGACCATCCGCATCCCGGTTCACATGATCGAAACGATCAACAAGCTGATCCGCATCTCCCGCAAGCTGATTCAGGAGCTCGGGCGTGAACCGACCACCGAGGAGCTCGCCGTCAAACTCGAGCTGCCCGTCGCGAAAGTTCGCAAGGTGTTGCGCATCGCGCAGGAGCCGATTTCGCTCGAAACGCCGATCGGCGAAGAAGACGAGTCGCATCTGGGGGATTTCATTATCGACCACGCCGGCTTGTCGCCCTCGGAGGCCGTCATCAATTTGAACTTGCAGGAGCAGACGGCGCAGGTGCTGAAGACGCTCTCGCCGCGCGAGGAAAAGATCATCAAGATGCGCTTCGGACTCGACGACGGAGGCCACGAACACACGCTCGAAGAGGTGGGCCAGAACTTCGCCGTCACGCGCGAGCGCATCCGGCAGATAGAGGCGAAGGCGCTGCGCAAACTGCGCCATCCGAGCCGCAGTCACCGCCTGCGCACCTTTCTCGACACATCCGGCATGGGAGAATAGCCGGAATGGTTCTGTCCGATGTCGATATCAAGCGTTACATCGCCGCTGGAAAGATAAAGATATCGCCCGAACTTCCTCCGGAGCAGTTCGGCAGTTGCTCGGTCGATTTCCGTCTCGGCGCCGAGTTCAGCGTCTTCGAGTACAGCCGTCATCCCTACATCGATCTCAAGGAGAAGGGGAGCGTGCAGGACATCATGCGGTCGATCGTCGTCAAGCCCGGCGAGCCGTTCGTGCTTCAACCCCGCGACTTTGTCCTGGCCATTACCGAGGAGACGCTCGAGCTCGATACCGAAACGCTTGGGCGGCTCGAAGGGCGTTCGAGCCTGGGGCGCATCGGGATCATCGTCCACGGCACCGCGGGCCTTTTCGACCCGGGCTGGATCGGCAAAGCGACTCTCGAACTGAGCAATCTGAGCCGCATGGCTGTGGCGCTCTATCCCGGCATGCGGATTTGCTCATTCACCTTCGAGCAGCTTTCTTCGCCGGTCGCGGTTTCGTACCGAAACAAAGTTGGTAACAAGTACGCCGGGCAGACTAGCCCGCTTGCCAGCAAACTCGTTTCGGAAGTCAGCGGAACCTGACGGCTTCTCCCACTGGGTCGAGTTTTCCTATAGAATGTCAGACCAGTAGTCCGGCAGGTACAAGGAGGTTCTAAATTATGATTCGGATGCTCAGTGTCGCGTTGCTTCTCGCTGCCACGATGGCGGCGGCGGACGTGTCCGGCAAATGGACAGGTCAGATGCCGTCCCGGGGCGACGTGGCGGCCGCGACGTTCACCTTCAAGGTTGAGGGCGCCAAGCTGACCGGGACCCTAACCTCGGCACAAGGAGAGACCACAATAGAGGACGGAAAAGTCGCTGGCGATCAGATCTCGTTCAGCGCGGCTGGCGGAAACGCCAAGATCCTCTTTCAGGGCTCTGTTTCCGGCGATCAGATCAAGATGACCCGGACACGCGAGGGCGGCCAGGCTCGCGAGTTCACGCTCAAGCGTGTTCCTTAGCCTTTGACTATGCCGGCCTTCGCCGCAAGGATCACGGGCTTTGCGCTATTGGTGCTTACAGCCGTGCCGTGTCTGCCGTCGGACTGGCCGCAATTCCGCGGTCAAAACGCTTCAGGCGTCTCGGGCGACACGAACCTTCCATTGGAATTCGGGCCGGAAAAGAACGTCGTTTGGAAGACGGCCCTTCCGCCCGGAAATTCCTCGCCAGCCATTGCGGGCGCCAGAATCTTTCTGACGGCTTTCGAAAACGAAAAGCTTCTCACGATCTCGCTCGACCGCGCCACCGGGCGGATCCTCTGGCGGCGCGAAGCCCCTCGGCCCCGCAAACAGGTGATCGAGCGGCCGGCCAACAGCCCGGTTTCCGCCACGCCGGCCACAGACGGCGCCAATGCCTACGCCTTCTTTCAGGATTTTGGCCTTCTCGCGTACGGCCCCGATGGCAATGAGCTATGGCGCATACCGCTGGGACCGTTTAACAATCCGTTCGGCCATGGCGCTTCACCCATTCTCGCCGGCGACACGCTCCTTATGGTTTGCGACCAGGATACGGGGTCGTTCCTCCTCGCCGTGGATAAGAAGAGCGGCCGAACGTTGTGGCGCACCGCGCGGCCGCACGCCCAGCGCGGTTATGCAACTCCCATTCTCTACCGGAGTTCCGATGGCTCGCAGCAGGTGATCGTCGCGGGCTCTTTCCGGGTTTCCGGCTACGATCTGAAAACCGGAAGCGAGGTGTGGTGGATACGCCGCCTTCCGTGGCAGGTGAAGCCCACGCCAGTGGTCGAGAATCATACCCTGTACTTCGTGACTTATTCGGCTGAATCGGAGCCGGGCCAGCAGGAGATTGTCCCTCCTTTCGCCGAAGCGCTGACCAAACTGGATGGGAACAAGGACGGCAAGCTGTCGAAGGACGAAATCGTCGACACGCGCGTGAAAAACCGGTTCGAAGAATATCTGGATCTGGACAATAGCGGATTCCTCGAAGAGCGCGACTGGACTCAGCTTCAGGAGCGCAGGCTCGGCGAAAGCGGGCTGCGGGCCTACCGCTTGGGCGGGGTTGGCGACCTTACCGAAAGCGGTTTCCTGTGGAAGCATAGCAAGTCGCTGCCCAACGTTCCATCTCCGCTGGTTTACCGCGGCGTCTTGTACACGCTCAAGGAGGGAGGGATTTTCACCTCGTTCGATCCGGCCACGGGCGAAGTTCTGAAACAGGCGCGGATCACCGGCGCGCTCGGCGACTATTTCGCATCGCCGGTTGCGGCCGATGGCAACATCTATCTGACCGGTGAAAACGGAAAGGCAACCGTGATTCAGGCGGGCGCGCAATGGGAAGTGCGGCGCGTCAACGATTTGAACGACGGCTCGAAATCCACGCCAGCCATCGTTGACGGGAAGATGTATTTCCGCACCTACGGCGCGCTCTACTGCTTCGCGAAGAAAGACTGAACTGGATTTACGGCCGCGTGTCAGGCCCCGCGCCCGCGCCCCGCGCGACTTCCTTCAGCTCGTAGACCAGACGATAAGCGCCGCTGGTGCCAGCGGGCGTCGCGTCGATCTTCTCGAACTTCCACTCCTTGACGGAATTTCGCAACGGCTCGGTGACCAGAATGTCCCAAGCCTTGGCGGTCTCCTCGCCCAGTTTGCAGGCGGCGTTAACCTCCGCGCCGAACACGTCGGTATCTCCGATGCGCAGGATCTTGCCGCTGCCGATGCCCACGCAGAGAAGAATTTTCTCCGATTCGATTCGATCGCGATTATGCCGCTGGCACGCGGCCTGCATCGCGACCGCGCATTCGATCGCCTTATGCGGATTCCGAAAGATGGTCAGCATGCTGTCCCCCTCCATCTTCAGCAGAATGCCATCGTGGTTTTCGACCACCGGAATCAGCAGCTTCTTCGATTCGTGGATCACCTGCAGAAAGTGGATGATGCCGAATTCCGCAACGTGGCGGGAAAAGCCGGATAGATCCGTGTAGAGCACCGTCCACTCTTCACCGAGCAGATCCCAGATGCGTTTGTCGAGAGCTGCCTTATCGGCGCCAGGCGCCAGACGGGCCTCGATCAGCTTTTCGAGCCGGTCTTCGGATGCGCCGGAGGAGATGATTCGCGTGAAAGCCATCGTTTTCAGATGCCAGCAGAGCCGGAGGCTCGCGGGGTCCCTCTAAACCGAGTATACTCGCCCTCGATGCAGGCCTAACAAGATCTGCACCAGCCGATGCGCAATCAGCTCGTGCAGAGTGAGCAGCTCTTTGTTGGCTTCAAAGATCGCAACCGCGTCGTGACCGGACACCGCAGGACCGCCCGCTTTCAGCGCATCCGTCGCTTCTTTGATAATCGGGTCTTCCATCACCTCGCCGGCCATCTCCCACAATGTAATGAAGCGGTCGACAGCCGTCGGGAAACTCACCGCGAACACGCCGTGGTTACTCGTCGTGCGTGGCGGTTTGTAATCGAGATTGAACGGACCGTTATAGCCGTGGCTGCGCAATAGCACCAGCACGTTCAGCCAGTCAAGCGGATTTACCAACCCCACCGCGATATCGACGTCGTGCTTCAGACGGTAGCCGTCGTTGATATCGAAGTGCCACAGCTTGCCGGCCAGCAGCGCGCGGGCAAGCGCGGCGCGCGGCGCTGCGCCCCACATCAACTCATGCAGGTATTCGGGGTTAAGGCCCACCATCTCGGGGTGCTTCAGCAAACCGGAGCCGATCCATGCCAGCATCGCGTCGCTCGTCGGCAGCAGGATCTCGGCCTGCGGCTCGAACGGCTTGGCTTCCATGCAGTGCTTAAGCGTTGGCCGGCCGTACTTCGCCGCGGTCTCGATATCCGTTTCGCAGGCCGCGTTCATTGCCTCCGCGTACCACTTCAACGTCTGTGTTTCTTCGACTGCGCCCTGCACGTAGTAACCGAGCGATCCCGGCCAGTACACCGCGAACTCCGCGCCCAGCTCGTGTCCGACACGCACCGTGTTGCTTACCCGGAAAGCCGCGTACTCGCGAACCTGCGGCGATTCGGCGGCCGGGCTCGCCGACCACACAGCATGGTGGAAGGTTTCCGTTGTGACCATCGAACACGCGACGCCGTTGTCCGCAAGCGCCTTCTTGATCCCCGCGACAATCTCCGCCTGACGGTCCGTGCCGATCGCCTCGGTGGGAATTACGTCGGTATCGTGCGTCGCCCAGTGGGCGATGCCGATCCTGCCATACTGGCGGATCGCCTCTTCGTAGCCGACCTCCGCGCGCGTCGGCGCATGGAACAACGCCTGCCCCTGGTACGCGGCCGCCCATTGTGGGCCTGAGATGTAATATTTCCGGCGCGTTGCCGGACTGTAGGAGCCGCCACAGGCCTTCATGAGCCGTTCGACAAGGGACTGCTGCTGGGTGACAGGAACCGGGTTCATTGACTTATCATGATACACCGCCATGCTACACTGCTCGCGTGAGCCGCAACACCCAAGCCGCGGTGCTTTCCGCGCCCAGGTCCGAAGTCGCCATCGCCCCGGTTTCGATCCCCGACCCGCAGCCCGGCGAAGCGTTGATCAAGCTCGAAGCCTGCGGCATTTGCCATTCCGACCTCTTCGTCGCGGGCTTGGAGAAACTCCCTCTGCTACCGCTGATTCTGGGACACGAAGGCATCGGCCGAATCGAAGCCCTGGGTGAGCGGGAGGGCCAAGACGGAACCCCGTTTCATGCAGGCGACCGCGTCGGCATTACTTTTCTCGCGTCGGCGTGCGGCTCCTGCGATTGGTGCGTCTCGGGGCGCGAGCGATTCTGTCCGAAGCAATTGAACTCCGGCTACACTCGCCACGGCGCCCTCTCTGGATACGCAGTCGCGGACGTGCGCCAGCTTGCGCGCATCCCCGATGGCCTCGCCGCCGAACAAGCCGCGCCCTTATGCTGCGCCGGCTGGACAGCCTATGCCGCGGTTCGCGAAGCCGGCGTCGCCTCAGGCGGCACACTCGCCATTTTCGGCATGGGCGGACTCGGACATCTTGCACTGCAATACGCGAAGCGCGGAGGCGCTCGAATCGCCGCCGTGGACGTCTCGGAAGAGAAACTGGAAATGGCGCGTTCGCTTGGGGCTGAAATTACCGTACTCGCCGAAAACGCCGGGCGTACCTTGACGAAAGAGCACGGCGGCGTGGACGCGGCGGTCGTGCTGACCGCTTCTCCCGCTGCGATTCAACAGGCATTTCGAGCGCTGAAGCGCAACGGAACGCTCATCCTGGTGGGTCTCTCGACCAACACTTACGAACTTCCCATCGTGGACACGGTGCTCAAGGGAATTACGATTCGAGGCAGCTTCTTAGGCACGAAGCGGGATCTCGAAGAGGCGCTTCAACTCGGAGCCCAAGGCGCTGTCACGGCGCACGTCGAAACGCACGCGCTTTCCGAAACTCCGGCGCTGCTCGAGCGCCTGCGACACGGCCGGGTCCCGGGCCGCGCCGTTATTTCTTTTCCGTGACCTTGCGGAATACACCCAACAAGTTGCCTCCCATGAACTTCCGGATACGTGGTTCGGAATAGCCTTTTCGAAGCATGGCATCGGTAATCATGGGGAGGTCGCGGATGTCGCGCATTCCGCGCGGGAGGGTCGGGCCGCCGTCGAAATCCGTCCCAAGCATCACGTGGTCCTCACCCACCAGTTGAATCGCCCGGTCCACCACGTTGACCCATTCATCCACCGACATCAGCAACTCGTCCGGCGCATTCAACCCCACCATGGGAAACGTCGGACCGACAATCCTGTCGATAGCCTCGATCTGCATCTGCGATTCCTTGCTGCCGATCTCGCGCGTATCCCAGAATGCCTTGCCCGCGAGCTTCGTGCGGTAGTCGAACATCTTGACGTTGTGGAATTCATTTCCGATCTGAAACCCCATGACCCCGCCTTTAGCAGCGAGCTTCTTCAGGAGATGATCTGGCATTGTGCGCGGAATATTATTGAAACTGCGCAGGCCGTGGTGCGTGGCAAGAATGGGGTCCTTGCTGAGGTCGATCGCCTGGGCGATGGTTTCGTCGGAGCCGTGCGACACGTTGATCAACATTCCGAGGCGGTTCATCTCCGCGATCACGGCCCGCCCTCGCTCGTTGATGCCCTTCCATTTCGGCGGCGAGCAGCAGGAGTCGGCGAAATTGTTGGTCCAGTTGTGCGCCACAAGCTGCGCGGACCGCAGCCCCAGCCGGTATAGATCGCGCAGCACGCCTAAGTCGCCGTCCAAGTCGAAGCCGCCTTCGAGATCGAGCACCGCCGCAATCTTGCCCTGCTTGTTGATCCGCTCGATGTCGGACGCCTTGAGCGCGAGCTCTATCGCCGCCCGGTTCTTCTCAAGCTGGGTCAACGCCAGATCGACCAGCCTTAAGGCCTGCTTCGCTTCGAAACGCGCCGGGTAGTACTGCTCGGTGATGAAGAGCGAGAACAGCATTGCGTCAAGGCCGCCTTCGCGCGCCCGCGGCAGGTCGAACTGGCCGTCGCTCACGCGCTCGCCCATGTCGCCGCCCTTGTAGAACTGGCGGTTGATGACGTGGACGTGAGCGTCGAACACCAGCGCATCCTTATGCACCTTGCGTGCCCGTTCGGAAACCTCGGCCGCAAGCGGCAGCAGCAAAGTGAAAAACAAGATGAGGCGCTTCATTTGAGTGTCACTTCATTTTAGGCACGAACCCCCAACCGCCGCAGGCTATAATTTGCCATGCGGATACTGCTTTTTTCCGGGCTCCTTCTTGCCGCCATCCTGCTGCCGTTCTTTCTGTGGGAGGGACCGATGAACGAGCTGGCGGCGAAGGTTCTCTCGAAGCAAGTCCCGGCGCTCGCGGTCGGCGGTGGAGTCGTCGCGCTGCTTGTGGCGGATGTCGTCCTGCCGATTCCATCTTCGATCGTCTCCACCTCCGCAGGCGCTCTCCTTGGATTTTGGGCGGGATTCGCCGCCGTTTGGACCGGCATGACGCTCGGCTGCATCGCCGGTTATCTTCTGGGCCGCTTCGCGCATGCGTTTGTGCGAAAGCACATTCTCGACGCGGCGGACATCGCCCGCATTCGTGAGTCCTTCGAACGCTCGGGAGGCTGGGTAATTGTTTCGAGCAGACCTCTTCCCGTTCTCGCGGAAACCGTCACCCTGATGGCGGGTGTGATCAAAGCGCCGTTTGGAACTTTCATCGCCTTGAGTGCGGCTACGAACCTTGCGCTTGCGGCCGTGTACGCCGCGGCTGGCGCTGCCGCTTATTCGGGCGAGTCGATCACATTATGGATTGCCGCCGGGTTGGGGATCCCCTGGGTGGCGCGAGCGGTCCACCGGAGAGTCGCGCGCAAGCGCGCGGCGGGTTAAGCGACCGCGATACAATCGAACCCATGCGAAGCGTTCTCATATTCCTGATTACCATCGAAGCCCTTTCGGCGCAGGCCTCCCGGCCGCGCATTGCCATCGCCGGCATCGCGCACGAATCGAACTCCTTCAGCCCCACGCCCACGACGCTCAAGGACTTCATGATCCGCCGCGGCGATGAGATCGTTCGCGAGTGGGCCGAGAGCAACCATGAAATCGCGGGCTACATCGCAGGCGCGAAATTGTATGATTTCGAAATCTACCCAACGCTGATGTCACAGGCCATTCCGGCCGGCCCGGTCACCAATGAAGCGCTGGACAAGATCACGGGCGAGATCATAGACCGCCTGAAGAAGGCTCCAAAGCTCGATGGACTGCTCCTCGCCCTCCACGGCGCAATGGTTACCGAAACCTATCCGCACGGCGATCCCGAAGTGATGAAGCGTCTGCGCGCGGCGCTTGGAAAGGATTTTCCGATCGTCGTGACCCACGATTTTCATGCCAATATCGCACCCGATATGTGGAAGCTGTCAACGGCGCTGATTACGTACAAAGAAGTCCCGCACGTGGATCAGAAGAACCGCGGCCTGAAGGCGGCGGAGATCATGTCCGGAATCGCCCGCGGAAAGTTCAAGCCTACTCAGGCCGGCGTGAAGCCGGCGATGATCTACAACATCCGCTACCACCACACGAGTTCGGAACCGCTTCTGCCCATCGTTGCCGAGACCAAGCGCATGGAAAAGCAGCCGAAGATTCTCGCCGCCAGTGTGTCCGGCGGCTATCAGTACGCGGACGTCGAGTGGGTCGGCCCGACTGCCGTGGTCGTGACGGATAACGATCCGGAACTCGCGCAGCGCGAAGCGCAACGCCTCTCCGATATGCTTTGGGCCACCCGCGACAAGCTCACCAAACAACTTCCGGAAGCGCCGGCGGCCGTGAAGGCGGCGATCGCCGAGCGGAAGTTCCCGGTCGTCCTCGTCGAAATGGGCGACAACATCGGTGGCGGATCGGCCGGCGACAGCACGTTCATGCTGGCCGAATTGCTCAAACAGAAGGCGAAGGGTTGGGTCGAAGCCGTTGCCGATCCGGCGGCTGTGTCGATTGCGTCGCGAGCCGGCGTCGGCGCTCCGTTCAACGAGCTTGTCGGCGGTAAAATCGACGGCCTGCATGGCGCTCCCGTAAGAGTGAAGGGCGTGGTGAAGTCGCTGCACAACGGCAAGTACATCGAGACGGAGGCGAGGCACGGAGGCGCGCGATATCACGATCAGGGCCTCACCGCGGTGATTGAAGTCGAGGGCTCGACCCTCGATCTGCCTACGCTGCTGATGCTCACGACCAGGCGTCAGGTGCCGTTCAGCCTGCATCAGCTCATCAGTTGCGGGATTTACCCGGAAAAGCAGAAGATTCTTGTCGTAAAAGCGGCGATTGCTTTCCGCGCGGCCTACGAGCCGATCGCCGCCCGCATCATTGAAGTCGACACAGGCGGCCTGACCGCCGTGAATCCCGCTCGTTTCAAGTACGTCCGCGCGCGCAAGGGTCTGTTCGGACTCGACAAGTAGCGGCACCGGCGGGTGTCTTCGTAAGAGGGCTGTCGTAAACTGGTATTTGCCTTCCTCTTCGGATTCACTTACCATCGTCATTCTCGCGGCCGGTTTCGGCACGCGGATGAAAAGCCGCACGCCCAAGGTGCTGCATCGCGCCGGTGGACGCGCTCTCGTCGAACACGTCGTGGATACGGCTGTCGCGCTAACCACTCCCGATCGGGTATTCGTCGTCACCGGTCACATGGGCGAGAAGGTTCGCGAGACGCTCGCCCCTCGCGGCGTCGCTTTCATCGATCAGGCGGAACCGAAGGGGACCGGACACGCCGTCATGGTGGGCCGCGGCGTCCTTTCAGGGCTCGATGGCAGTCTGGTGGTCCTCTACGGGGACTGCCCCATGATTTCCGCCGCGACCTTGCGGGAATTGGTTCGCCGCCGCCGTGAGTCGGGCGCGGCCGCCACGCTGGTCAGCACTGTCCTTCCCGATCCGCCGGCCTGGGGACGGGTGATCCACGACGCCCGCGGCAACGTGTGCGCCATAGTCGAAGTAAGAGCCGCCACGCCCGAACAGCTTGCTATTAAGGAGTTGAATGCCGGCATCTACTGTTTCGACGCGCCGCTTTTCTGGAAGCATGCCGATGAGATTCAGACGGACAATCCAGCGGGCGAATACTACCTCACCGATATGGTCGGAATCCTTCATCGCGCCGGCCACGCGATCGAGTCGATGCGTATCGACGATCCAAACGAAGTTTTCGGCATCAACGACCGCGTCGAGCTTGCTGTCGCCGACCGCCTGATCCGCGAACGGAAAGCACGCGAGTTAATGCTCGACGGCGTGACGATAGAGAAGCCCGAAACGGTTTCGATCGACGCCCAGGTGAAGATCGGCATGGACACCGTCATCGAGCCGTTTGTCCGTATCCTTGGCGATACGGTTGTCGGCGAAGCCTGCCACATCGGCGCGGGCGCGATTATTGTCGATTCCGAACTTGGCGATCGCGTGCAGGTAGGCTCCTACACACTAATCGGCACGTCAAAGCTTGAGGACGATGTGCAGGCCGGCCCCTTCGCGCGGCTCCGCATGGCGAACCTTGTGGAGAAGGATGCGCGAATCGGCAACTTCGTCGAATTGAAGAAGACGCGCCTCGGTCCCGGATCGAAGGCGATGCACCTGGCGTACTTGGGCGACTCGACGCTCGGCGCGGGGGTGAACGTCGGCGCGGGAACTATCACCTGCAACTACGATGGGCGGCTCAAGCATCAAACAATCATTGGTTCGGGCGCTTTCATCGGAAGCAATTCGACGATTGTGGCGCCCGCTCAAATCGGCTGTGACGCCTACCTCGCCGCCGGCTCCGTGATCACGGAGCCCGTTCCGCCGGACGCCTTGGCTGTGGGCCGCGCCCGGCAGGTGAATAAGCCGGGCTGGGCGAAAAAGAGGCTCGCGAAAGCCAAAGAGGTCACGCCGGTTTCGAGCTAGCGGCAATACCGGTCACTCGAAAAGTGACATTGGGCCGGGAGGCCTGTCTTACTGGCATGTCCACAGCCTCGTCAGAGGCCAGGCGCACCTTCCGGGGAACTCTTTCGCGCTCCTGTGTCGCCGCCGGCGATCCACTGCCACCGAGGTCCGAGTGTCGCGAACGCGCCGCCAGCGGCGTGAATCGCCCGGGCAGCCCGCCAAATTAGCCCAGGTACCGGGCTTTTTCCAGATATCGTGGGAACATTTCTCATTCCAAAGCGTCTTAAAGCAAATGACGCGCAGAGAGTGCCTGCTTCTCGCCGCAGCCGCCGCGCAGGCGCAACAGAAGCCCGCGGGCTGGCGCCAATGGGGCGGCCCCCACGGAAATTTTCAGATTCCCGACGGCCCGCCCATCCAATCGCAATGGCCCGCGTCCGGCCCGAAAGTGGTCTGGAAGCGTCCACTCGGCGACGGCTATAGCTCGCCTTCAATCGATAACGGCGTCCTCTACACCTTGTACGGCAGCTCCGGCGCGGAGACAACAATCGCAGCCGACGCAGCCACCGGCAAGACCATCTGGGAGCAAACGGCGCGCCACAACTTTCGCTCCGAGGCGCCCGACATGGGCCACGGCCCCTACGCCACGCCGCTCGTGGCCGCGGACCGAATCTTTACCGCGGGCGTCACCGGCCGAATCGAGTGCCGCGCCCGCAAGGACGGCGCTTTGCTGTGGAAGCAGGAGCTTTGGAGCGATCACAAAGGCACCCGCCTCCCTTACGGCTACGCGTCGAGTCCCATCGCCTTCCGCGACACGATCATCGTGCCCTGCGGCGGTAGAGGCAAATCGCTCATCGCCTTCCGCCAGTCCGACGGCGCGGTGGCCTGGGCCGCGAACGACTATCCGAACGTCTACTCCTCACCGGTATTCATCAACGTCGACGGTCTCGAACAGCTTACCGCCGTCATGGACGGCTACGTCTTCGCCGTGAATCCCCACAATGGCGACCCGCAGTGGCGCATCCCTTTCCAGGCGAGCTACAGCATCGCGGTGGCCTCGCCCGTTTGGACGACGGGCAACCTCCTTTTCGTCTCATCGGAATACGACGCCGGCGCCAAGGCGATCAAATTGGAACGGAACGGCCTGAAGACTGAGGCCAAGGAAGTGTGGTCGTCCAACAGGCTTCGCCTTCACCACGGAAACGCCATCTGCATTGACGGAACGATCTACTTTTCGAGCGGGGGCAAAGGGTCCGTCGCCGTCCTATCCGCGGTCGACGCCGCGACAGGCAGGATCCTCTGGCAGGAGCGTACCGTCTCGAAAGCGACGTTCGTCTGGGCCGACCGGAAGCTGATCACGCTCAATCAGGATGGCAGCCTGATGCTCGTCCAACCCGGACCGCAAGGCTTCAAGGTATTGGCGAAGGCCGAACTTCTTACGAGCATCGCGTGGACTCCGCCCGTTCTCGTGGGCACCCGCCTGTACCTCCGCGACCGCAAATCTCTGATGGCCGTCGAGCTCGGCTGAGTACACGCATTCGCCTTCAAAGCGTCTCCACCGCCTCTTCGCGTAACGCGCACCCGTCATTTCGCCTGGTCGATTACCCGGAAGGTCCACGATGATTTGGCGGCCATGAAACTTGCTTACCTGAAGCCGAACCAGAGCATCGACAAACACCTTATCCCTCAACGAAGCGGTCGGCGAGTTATATGGATTATCGGCGTCATTTCGCGCCATGGAAGCGGCGCCCGGCTTGAAGACGCACTTCTTCAATATGATCCCCTCACTGTGCGCGCCCGAATGAGCGGAACATCGGCCTGAAATTGGAGAGCCGGCTCTCCACGCATTACGAAGGGCGAAACCCGAGTTTCCGTATGGATGACCGGCCTGTCGCGGCCGGGGAGTTTGTAGCGATCGCTTTGGCATGGATACGCTCGCCCTGTGTCCAGGCGATCCACCCGGAGCCGAGCGCGACCCGGTCTCCGCCGGAGGACTGAACTTCGTGTGGGGCCGAGTCCGCAGGGTCGATCCAAAAGACGGTGGAGTTCGTGGCGACGGCGAGTAGAGAGCCGTCCACGGCGCAATCCTGCACCCGGCCCTTGAGTGGATACGAAGCTCCGTTAAGATCCATAATGTCATCCGGCCGATTGGGTGGGGAACGCACCGAAGGGTTGCCGGGAAGACCGCTACAGGCGGTGTTGCCCTCTTCTTTCCTAGGGCAGGCGGCTTTGATAGGACGCTCAATCCCGGTCGTCAGATCGAAAGCATGCGCACCCTCGTTGTCGCAGAAGGTGAGCGCATCGCCGGCAAGGCGCAGAGCGTAAGCCTCGCCTCGAGACGGAGCGTCGATACTTTTTTTCGCTGGGGCGGTTGAGGCTTGAGGAGACGTTTTGGTGGGAATGGATTCGCCATCGGTGGGCTTAGACGATCTGCCATACGGCGACGGGCAAGCGCAAAGTGCAAGGGTGATCGACACGAGGAGATAGCGCACGATGTTACCTTTGCCGGCGTTAGGTTCGGCGGCTCATCATTGGCATACAGACACTGTGGATCGGAAGCCGGGACCAATCTCGACACCTCCCGCGAAGCAGCCCCATTCGCGGCGGGCGGCGGAGCGTGGCCGAAACTCGAACCTTGACGCTCTTACGCAGATCCCGGTCCGATCAGACGGCGAAAGCGGCATCGATCTTCTTCTTCTGGGCAGTCATGCTTTTAGCATAATCGGCCTCCGCACCAGTGTAGTAGCCGGCTTCCTTCAAGCTCTTGGCGACGCCGGCACAGTTTCCGCCGTTGACCTCGGTAACGTAATTGGGATTTTTGTTCGCGATCTTCTTGTGGTGTTCCAACCATATCTGGACGCCCTCCGTGAGGGAGGGATACGCGCGAAATCGGCATTGGCGGTGCGGCGGTTGAAAGACAACCACCTTTTTCCCCGCAGGGCAGGACCAGCCCTTTTCCCTGATTTCTTCGTCGGTGGCAAATCGGGCAAGACCGGCGGATTTGGCGATTTGGTCGTCGGCCTCTTTGGGGGAATCGCATTCCCAAACGTTCTTGAGGTACATGTGCAGCTTATCCTCTCCCGCCTTAACGTTACCCAGATTCCAATTGAAGCAGTACCTGCCTCCACCGGTTTCGTGCATGAATTGAGCGGTGAGGGTTCGCGCGCCGGTTTCAGTCAGGTCCTTCCAATCCGTCTTTAGCGCATCGACTACTTCGCCAGGGTTTGGAATGGTATTCTTTGTGGGCACTTCGTTGGGGCTAGAGGTAAACTTCTTGCCTGGACCGGAGGACGCGCTCGCATTTAGAGCTTTGAGCGTCGGGCCGCCAGGATCGATGCGGCCGTCGGGCGATTCCGATTTGAGTACGCGGCGTTGGAAATCCTCAATGACTTCGATGGTGAGACCATCGCAAACGCCGGTAACGGGCAGAGGATCGTGTGGGGTGAGGTGGCCAACGCACGCGTTGAGGAGCGTTTGAATGACGTTCACATCGGCCTGGCGATTGACACCGCCTTTGCCGACCGATGCTTCAATGTTGTGCATAAATCAACTCTCCCGAATTCGGAGCATACTATCTTTCAGGTAAGCGTGCAACGGCAAGGGGAATAGCGCTAAGGCGGTTATTAACTTGACCAGGCCACAAGACCTGAGCGAACTCGCGTCATGGTTTCGAACGGAGCAAGAGTGCCGGACTACCTGTTTCGTCTGCTTGGCCAATAGCGCCGAGCGACGCTGAGCCCGGGGTGAGATCGGCTGAGGGGATGAGTGGAATTCGATGAGACATACTTGGGGACTTGGAAAAGGAGAACCGGGCCGCAAGACGGGGGGTAAGTGCTTGATCGCCGCTCAGATCGCCATCGCCGCCCCCCGCTGTCATCCGGAGGGTTTTTCGATGCTGCCTTCCACCGCGCATGCGGCAGGCCGCAAACGACGATGGCCTGCCCCAGCGTTCACAATAGTCAGCGTCGAAACTGACTTTACGCAACGCCGTTACTTCACCGTCGTCTTGCGGAACTCCGCGACCGCCGCGGTTAGCGCGTTCCGGTAAACTCCAATATCGACGCCCCACGAGAATACGTTGTATCCCAGCGCAAGCCATTCCGAGGCCTGCGCCGCGGATTGCGGCTGAATGCCCGCGAGCTTGTGGCGCTTCCGCGTCGCATCGACCACCGCCCGCATGGCTTCGAGGAACCGGGGATGCTGGAACTGACCGGGAATTCCCATCGACTGCGTGAGATCCCAGTGCCCCACCCAGAGCACGTCCACGCCCTCGGTCGAGGCGATCGCCTCCAGATTCTCCACGCCCTTCACGGATTCAATCTGGCAGATCACCGTCGTGTTCCGATTCGCGTACTCGAAATACTCCACCGCGTTCGGCGCGACGTAGTCGTTATGCGCCGTCCCCAGTCCAAGCCCGCGGTGCCCCATCGGCGCGAACTTGACGGCGTTGACGATCGAGCGGGCCTGCTCGCCGCTTTCGACGTTCGCCACCATCACGCCGAGCGCGCCCGCATCCATGGTGCGGGCGAGGAAATGGTAGAGCCCCTGCGGCACCCGCACAAACGGCGCGACCGGAGTGGCCTTGAACCACGCAACCAGGTCCGCCACGTTGCTTGGGTCGAAACCGGTGTGCTCCATGTCGATCAGGACGAAGTCCACGTTCGCGGCTTCGAGAATCTTCGCGATGCCGCGCGTGCCGAACTCCATGATCATGTGGCCGACCGGCACCCGACCCGCGTCAACAACCTGTTTAAATCGATTTAGTTTCATAAATCCCTCTCCCCCGCACGAATCGGGCTTTCCGGTTTCCAGCGCAGCAACCATCGCTCGAGCCGCTCGACGGCCGCGCCCACCATCAGCACGACCGCGGCGAGAACCGTCATTCCCGCGAACACGCCCGTCGTGTCGAACACTCCCTCGGCCTGTGAGATCACGTAGCCGACGCCTTTCGACGAGCCTAGATATTCTCCCACCACAACCGAGATCATGGCAAAGCCGATACTGATGTGGAGACTTGAGAAAATCCAGGTAAGCGCGCTTGGAACGAGAACGTGCCGGATCAACTGGCTCTCGGAGGCGCCAAGCATGCGGGCGTTGTTGACGATGACGGGGTCCACTTCCTTCACACCACGGTACGTATTGAAAAACACGATGAAGAACACGACGGTGACGCCGAGCGTGACCTTCGACCAGATGCCAAGTCCGAACCACAGCAGAAAAATGGGCGCAAGCACCACGCGCGGCAAGGCGTTGAACATACGGATGTACGGTTCAAGCAGCACGGCCGCGGTGGGCGTCCTCGCCAGCAGGAATCCAAGCAGCACGCCCAGGAACACGCCGATCGTAAACGCCAGTAGCGCTTCGAGCAGCGTGACGCCAAGATGAGGCCAGATCGATCCGCTTGTCACCCACTGCCACACCCGCGCCGCTACGTCGCTGGGGCGGCTGAAAAAGAATTTGTCGAGCGTCCCCGCGCGTGCTCCCCATTCCCACAGGCCCAGCGCTGAGGCTCCGATCGCAGCCTGCCCGACCCAAATCCACGGGCTATGCTTAGGCGCGTTCATAGCTCTCGAAGAGCTGCTTGAGCCATGTGGGACAGGCCGGGCGGCCTGTCACCGGCCTCGTCGGAGGCCGAGCGGCATCACCGCCGCTAACTTGCGTGGCGGCGTTCATAATCTGCGCGTTCATAACTCTTCAGAACTTCTTCGCGCAAGTCCGTCCAAATAGAGCGGTACAAGTCCGCGAACCGCGGCTCGGCCCGGATGTCGATCAGATTGCGCGGGCGCGGAAGATCCACCGGATACCGGCCCACGAGCCTGCCTGCCGGTCCCGCCGACAAAACGAGAACCTCATCGGACAGCGCGATAGCCTCTTCGAGATCATGCGTGACGAATAGTACGGTCTTGTTCGAGCCCGCCCACAGATTCAGAATCTCGCCTTCCATGCGCAGACGCGTGTGGATGTCGAGGGCGCTGAACGGTTCATCCATCAACAGGATATCGGGGCCGGCGATCCAGTTCTGCGCCATGGCGACGCGCTTCCGCATGCCGCCGCTCAACTGGTAAGGGAAGCGGTCGGCGAATTCCTCCAATCCCACGCGTTTCAGCCAGAGCCGCCCCAGTTCTTCCGATTGTTTGCGTTCCCGCGGTTTGCGAAAAGTCAAACTCAAAGTCACGTTATCGAGCACCGTCTTCCATGGAAGCAGCGCCTCCTGCTGGAACATGCAGGTTGCCCGCCGGTTGATGCCGCGCAGGGGATCGCCGAAGATCCGCACGGTCCCCACGCTTGGCGCGAGCAGCCCGGCGGCCATATTCAACAGCGTCGACTTTCCGCAGCCGCTTGGACCCACCAGGGAAACAAACGCGCCCTCCGCCACATCGAGCGTAACGCCTTCTACCGCTGTGTACTCCGTGCCGCCTGGGCCCGCGAAACGGGCCGTAACAGCCTCCAGGCTGACGGCGGAAGGCGTCAAGCCCGGCTCCGGTAGCGCGCGAGCTTCCTCTGAAACCCAGGTCTTTCCACGACCTCGCGATTCACGATGCCGCCCGGCAGCTCGCCGCGCGAAATCGCCAGCACGTTGCGCGAGGCTTCGTCTCCGTTGTCGCGCATAATCTCCTCCGTCCACGCCAGCGCGTGCGGCGTCACGATGCAGTTCTCAAGCTCGAACAAGGGGTCGTCTTTGGGCGGCGGCTCGATGGGGAAGACGTCGATGCCCGCGCCCGCAATCTTCTTCTCCCGCAGCGCGCGCACCAGAGCGTCATGCTGCACGATCGGCCCGCGCGCGGTGTTGATGAAGAAGGCGGACGGCTTCATCAGATTGAACTCGCGGTCGCCCACCAACCCGCGAGTCTTGGTGTTGAGGAGCGTATTCACGGTGACGAAATCGCTTTCGCGAAACAGCGTATCGAAGTCCACCATCTCGACGCCCAGGTGCGCGACCTGGTCCTGAGTGACATAGGGATCGCAGGCGATCAGGCGGGTGAAGCCTAGCGGCGCGGCGAGGCGGAACAGTTCGCGCCCGATGTTGCCGCATCCGATCGACCCCAGCACATGACCGGGGATGTTGTGTCCAAGAGTCTTGAGATCGCCGCGCCAGCCGCCCGCGCGCGCCACGCGGTCTTGCTGGAACAGGTTCTTCAATAAAGCGAACACAAGCGCCAGGATGGCTTCGGCAACGGGGCGGCGGACGCCGTCCGGCGTGATGCACAACATCACGTCGTTTGCCGTCAGGGCATCCACGTCGATCATGTCGTAGCCAACGCCCCAGCGCGCGACCATCGTGAGGCGGTCGACGCCCGTCAGGCTCTCCGGCGATATCTTGAGCGCCAAGGAAAAGATGGCATCGAACTGATTGAGCGCCTCCGGCGTGGCCGTCTTTCCGGGCTGCGGCGGCATGGCGACGGCTTCGACGCCGCTGTCGGGGCCAAAATGGCGCGCGACCACGGGCTCGAAACTGCCCTGTGCGTCTGTGTAAAAATCCGGCGTAATGCCGAGTCGAAAACCTGAAGTATTTGCCATGAGTCAAATGAAAAATGCGTTTATGCGAAATGCCTTACTTGAATAATGCCCTACTGATAAATCGCGTTCAGCAACAGCCGGAAGGTCCCATGAGTCTGTCCCCTGAACTGCGGGCGGAACGCAAACAGCACCACGCGGCCTTTTCCGTACCTCGCTTCCACCATTGCGGATTTGCCCAGTACGGCCCGCTCTCCCGAGACCCATCCGCTGGCCAGCAAGTTCGCCGCGGCGAAGCGGACGACGGTCCGAACCTCACGGTCTCCCTTATTGTACGCGGCTCCGATGTTGAGATCGAATGCGTGCCCGCCGCTCGAAAATGCGACGATGTCCTTCGGCATCCCGGCTGCGAGCGGATGCGCGGTGTCGACCGTCATGCGGAGAAGAGAGCCGGGCGAGTAGAACGGAACCGCCGCGTGGTTTTCCGCGCCAGCCGTGGCGGCCGCCGCGCGCGCGACGTTCCGCACCGGCAGAGGGAATAACTGAATCGGCAATTCGGTCGCGTCGTCCAGGGCAATCAGCGTGCCGCCATCCTGCACGAATTTCCGCAGCCGCGCCAGACCGGGCACGCCGATGCCTCCGGTGTATTGCGGACGCTGGACACTCACGGTCCTGATCCGGTCTTCCCCGGCGCGTCGCTCCGCGGCGAACTCGCCATCGCGCGTGCCATGGAGTATCGAAGACGCGGCCTGCGAGGCCAGAATCACCGTATCGAAGCCCGCAAGCGCCTTCTCCGCCGCGAAATCGGCGTTGTGAAGCAGGGTGTACGGAACGCGGTAGCGGTCGAGTACCCACTGCGTCCACCCTTGATCCATGTTGGCTGTGAACGGTTCGTAGAGCGCAATCTTCGGCTGGCGTCCGCCTGACTGCCCGGAATACTCGGGCGTTGGCGGCTTGATCGGAGCCTCACTGCGAAGGTTACCCTCAAAGGCCTCGTCCACACGTTCCACCGTGACTCCCATGCTCATCGGCAGTGTCCATCCGGCGATATCGTACGGGCGCTTCGTCGGTCCGGTGACTCCCGCCCTCAGTTCCGGATACTTCTGCGGTTCCATCAGATCGATCAGGTACGGCCGAAACGGCTGTCCGGCGGGCATCACGTGGGTCCCTTCGGGAAAGGTCTTCCCATTTGCCTGAAACGGCGCTTGCGCGCGCTGCACAACGATGCCCGCGTACTGCAATCGTTCGAGCATTTCGAGCGCCGCCGCACGATCGAACTGATCGGGCCGGACAACGTAGGCGTAAGGCTTTCCCCGTCCACCCGCCGCGATGGACGCCTGCGCGAGTTGGAAGCTCTTGAGCAGGTAATCGCCGCGCCGCTCGGCCGCGAGTTGCAGGATTGCGAAATCCGCGGTCAGCATATACTCGACCGCGTCGCGCGTTCCCCACTTGCCGCCCATCCACGGCCGCTGGTAAAAAACGGAAGGCTCATTCGTGGGGATGCCGTTTGTAAACGAGGGTGGAAGCTCCGCGGGGCTGTAGACGCGCGGAGTGCCGTAGGAGTTGAGCGCCGTTTCCGTAAGGATGCCGTGCATGTTGTGAAAAGCGGGCGCCGTCCGCAGCCCGCCATTCCACCAGGCGTCGTATCCGTGATACGACAGGACTCCCGGCTTCCCTTCCCTCGCGAAGCGCTCCTTGATTGCGCTTCCGATGAGATTGACGCCTTCCATTACGGCCGCTGGAATGTGCGGATTCAGCGGTTCCGCGTAAGGCGGGACAAAGATGCGCGCGGGGAACGGCGGCGCCTGATGCTGGTTGTAGACGATCTGCGGGAACCACTCCTGAAACAGCAGCCGCGTCGCGTTCCGCGTCTCCACCAGATTCAGCATGAACCAGTCGCGATTGTTGTCGTGCCCCGCGTATTTCTGATAGAGCCAAGGCAGAGGCGCGGATTCGTATGGCGTGCCCACGTTCTCGCGGTACCAGTGGACAATCCAATCGAGCCCGTCGGGATTGATCGCGGGAATCTGCATCAGGATCACGTTCCGCCGTATCGCTTCGAAAGCGGGCGTCTCATCCGTGAGCATGCGGTAGGCGAGTTCGGGTGAATGCTGCGCAGGCGCGACTTCGCTCGCGTGCAATCCCGAGTCGATCCAAACCACCGCTTTTCCCTCGTCCGAGAGGGCGCGGGCCTCGTCGGCGGATGCCTGTCCAAGCGCCAGGCGGCGGCTGATATCGCGATAGCGGTCAAGTCTCTTCAGATTCTCCGCCGCTGAAATAAACGCCACATAGGTTGGCTTACCAAGAGCGCTTTTGCCGAACTCGACCAGCTTAATCCGGTCGCTCGATCGGGTCAGTTTCTGAAAATAGCCGGAGATCTGAGCGTAATCGGCGAGTTTGAAGTCGTCGCCGGGCGCGAAGCCCAGGTGTTCCTTTGGAGTGGGCACGGCCGCGAACGCCGCGCAGGTGAATACCGCTAAGCCATTCTTGGCGAATCGCATGAAGAATAGAACGATCATACAATGGTCAAGTGAACGATACGAAGTTTCGCGTGGGTCTGGCTCAGATGTCCTGTTCCGCGGACCCCGCCGAAAACATGGCCCGCGCCGAAGCCTGCGTACGTGAAGCGGCATCTCTCGGCGCGCAGATCGTTTGCCTGCCGGAGCTTTTCCGTTCCCAGTACTTTTGCCGGGAGGAAGACGCGAAGCTTTTCGATCTCGCCGAGCCGATTCCAGGCCCGTCCACGGAGTTGTTTTGCCGCCTTGCGCGCGAACTTGGCGTCGTCATCGTCGCCTCGCTGTTCGAGCGCCGCGCCGCGGGCCTCTATCACAACACGGCGGCCGTGATCGACGCGGATGGCGAGCTGCTCGGCATCTACCGCAAGATGCATATTCCGGACGATCCGCTTTATTTCGAGAAATTCTACTTCACGCCCGGCGACTTGGGGTTCCGGAACTTCGACACGCGTTTCGCCCGGATCGGCATCCTGGTTTGCTGGGACCAGTGGTATCCCGAAGCGGCCCGCCTCACGGCGTTGGGCGGCGCGAATATCCTGTTCTACCCAACGGCCATCGGCTGGCATCCATCCGAGAAGGCGGAGTTCGGCGCGGCTCAGCACGACGCGTGGCGCACGATTCAGCGCTCGCACGCGATCGCCAACGGCGTCTACGTGGCGGCGATTAACCGCACCGGCTTTGAAGGTTCGCCCGCGAGCGGGCTCGAGTTCTGGGGCGCATCGTTCGCCGCCGATCCTTTTGGGCGCATGTTGGCTGAGGCCTCGCACTCGAGCGAAGAAGTGTTGATCGTCGAGTGCGATCCGCGTCACATCGAGGAAGTCCGCCGCAATTGGCCGTTCCTCCGCGACCGGCGCATCGATGCGTATTCGCCCATTACCAGCCGGTTTCTCGACCGATGACGAAACCCGACCCGAATACGCCCCGGGCGCTGGGATTTCGCATGCCAGCCGAGTGGGAGCCGCACGAAGCCACCTGGATTGCGTGGCCGCACAACCGCGACGACTGGCCCGGAAAGTTCGCCGCCATTCCGTGGGTCTACGCGGAGATCGTGCGGAAGCTTTCGCAGGTCGAGCGCGTTCGCATTCTGGTCGACGATGAAACAGCCGAGCGCGCCGCACGCCGCATTCTCAAGCGGGCGGGAGCCGCGTTCGACGCCGTCGAGTTCTTTCGCCTGCCCACCGATCGTGTCTGGACTCGCGATTTCGGGCCGATCTTCGTCCGCAACAAGGCGGGGGAGATTGCGATCACCAACTGGATCTTCAACGCCTGGGCAAAGTACCCGGACTGGCGCAAGGACAACGAGATTCCCGGCGCGCTCGCCGAACTGCTGAAAATGCGGCAATGGCAATCGGGAATGGTGCTCGAAGGCGGCAGTATCGACGTGAACGGGCGCGGCGCGCTTCTCACGACCGAAGAGTGTCTGTTGAGTTTTGTACAGGCCCGCAATCCGGGGATGAGCCGCGCGGAGATCGAGCGGTCGCTAGCCGATTACCTGGGAGCGGCGAAGGTCATCTGGCTGAAGAATGGTATCGCCGGCGACGACACGCACGGTCACGTCGACGATCTGGCGCGCTTCGTCGACGCCGGGACTATCGTCGCATCCATCGAGCGCGATCGCGGCGACGCCAACTACGAGCCGTTGCGCGAGAACCTGCGGCTGCTGCGCCGCGAGGCATTCCGGGTGGTCACGCTCCCGATGCCGGCGCCGGTCTTCTTCGACGGAATCCGTCTGCCTGCGAGCTACGCCAATTTCTATATCGCGAATCGCCTCGTCCTGGTTCCGACGTTCAACGATCCAAACGACCGCGTTGCGCTTGCGGCGCTCGCCCGTCTCTTCCCGGATCGCGAAGTTGCGGGCATTCACGCCGTCGACCTGGTCTGGGGTCTCGGCACGCTGCATTGCATGACGCAACAGCAGCCTGCGGGCCGCCCTAATAAGCCCAATGCCAAAGACTAGCGCCAACGGTGTAACCCGCGCCGACCGCGGCGAACAAGACGGTGTGTCCTTTTTTCAGCCTCCCGGATTCCAAGGCGTCGCGCGTCGCCAAAGGTATGGTTCCGGCCGTAGTATTTCCGTATTTGCCGATGTTGATCACCACGCGCTCGATCGGCAGCCCGAGCCTCTCCGCAGTTGCGCAAACGATCCGCCGGTTCGCCTGATGCGGAATGAGAAGATCGACTTCGGACGCGCTCAAGCCGTTGCGCTCCAGCAGCGTCTTGCAGATCTCGTGCATCTTTCTAACGGCGTACTTGAAAACCTGTTGGCCATCCTGATGGACGAAGTGCATGCGGTTCGCGACGGTCTCGGCCGACGCGGGCATCCGGCTCCCCCCGGCGGGCATTTTCAGATAGTCGCCGCCCGACCCGTCTATTTCGCCGAGGAAGTCCATGAAACCGGCCGGCTCGCCGTCTTCCGCCGCTTCGAGCAGCATGGCGCCCGCGCCGTCTCCGAATAGAACGCACGTGCCCCGGTCCGTATAGTCGATGATCCGGCTCATCGTATCGGAACCTATCACTAGCACCTTCTTGTGGGAGCCGCAGGCGATGAGATGCGCTCCCGTGGTCAATCCGTAGAGAAATCCGGAACAGGCTGCGACAAGATCGAAACCCCATGCCTTCGTCGCCCCGATTCGATGCTGAACCAGGCATGCGGTCGCGGGAAACAGCATGTCCGGAGTGACCGTACAGACCAGGATGGCGTCCAATTCGGCTGCGTCCACGCCTCGTTGCGCCAGCGCCGTCTTCGCGGCCTCAGCCGCCATGTCGGACGTTGCGATATCGGGCGGAGCGATATGGCGCTCCGAAATTCCCGTGCGATCGAGAATCCATTGATCGCTCGTCGACACCATCTGTTCCAAATCGTGATTCGTCAACACGCGCGGCGGCGTATAGCAGCCAAGCGCGCTGATCTTCGCTCTTTTCAATCGTTCCCCCGATCTTACATTCTAAGACGGCAATCCTTCTTGATATGTTAAATTCGAGAGAAATGCAAGAACGCGATGCCGGCTTCGCTCTGGTTGGGCTCGAAAGCTCTCTGTTTTTCGAGAGCCCGGAAGAGATCTACGCGCGCGTTTTTCAGGAACTGAAGCCTCGCGCGAAGGCGCCTCGGATTCGTGTGGAGTACTGCCGGTTCGCGAACGCCGATTGCTTTGTCCGGCTTGAAGATGGCGGACTGCACTTGCGGGTGTCGGATCTTTTTCAGGGCGCTCCGGCTCCCGTAGTGGAAGCGCTGGCGCATATTCTGCTGTGCAAGCTGTTTCGGCGGGAAGTGCCGAAGACATTCGCCCGGAGGTACAAGATGTACCTGAACCGGAAGGAAGTCCGGCGGCAGGCGCATCTCGTTCGGCAAATCCGCGGACGCAAATTCCTATCCGGTCCGCAAGGGGCGCACCACAATCTGGACGAACTCTTCGACCGCCTGAACATAACCTATTTCGACGGCCTCCTGGGGCGCCCCTCGCTCGGCTGGAGCCGCGGCGCGTCGCGCGCCATGCTGGGACATTTCGATCCCTCGCACAACGCGATCATTATCAGCCGGGTTTTCGATACGGAGACCGCACCGGCGCTGGCGCTTGAATACGTGATGTTCCACGAGATGCTGCATCTCAGGCATCCGGTCGATCACGCGGGCGTTCGCCGCCGGGTCCACACGCGCGAATTCCGGGAGGCGGAAAAGAACTTCCCACACTACAAGGAAGCCAAGGAGCTACTGAAGCGGATCTAGCGCCCGCATGCGGATCTTAGCCGTACACCTTGCCCCTCGCCGCCAGTCCGATGATCGCGCTCGTGTTCCTGGCGGCCGTCATCAACTTTCTCGACCGCCAGACGCTCTCCGCCGCCGCTTCGTCCTGCGCAATGTCGAATGTCACTTACTCGCGCGTCGTCCCGGTAGCGCTCGGCGCCATTAACCGCCGTCGCGTTTTTACCGGTGCCTGCGTCTATGCGCTGCCCTTCGGCACGGGGCGGTGCCTGAACCCCGGTAACGTTGTGGCGACAAGCCGACGGTCTTCATTTCCGCGGACTCGCCCACTTGCGGCTCCAGGCGAACGCGAGCTCGCCCGTCACCGCCTCACCGCCGCCCTCGAACTCCGCGAGCGCCTCGGCCACGGACGCGTCGAGGAAACCCGCCGCGCTTTGATCCAGCTATGACCTTAGGCCGAAGACAATTCCTCGCGACCATCGCAGGCGGCGCGCTTTCCGCCCAACAGCTCCCCGATATCCGCGCCGTACCCGCCGATTTGACGACCCCGGAAATGACCGGCGGCGAGCCCGCGCCAGGCAAGCGCGTCCGCCAAGCCGCGCCCGAGTATAAGAACACGGACGTACACCACGCTTTGTACCTTCCTACCGATTTCCGGCCCGGCCAGCGCTATCCGGTCATCGTTGAATACGCCGGAAACGGCAACTACCTCAACGAGTACGGCGACGTCTCAACCGGACGCGTCGAGGGCAGCAACCTCGGCTACGGTCTCTCCGCCGGAAAGGGCTTCGTCTGGCTCTGCCTGCCCTACGTGAACAAGACCGAAGGGCGCAACGAGATTACCTGGTGGGGCGATATCGCCGCAACCGTCGAATACGCCAAGCGGGCCGTACCCGATGTCTGCGCGCGCTTCGGCGGCGACCCTCGAGCCGTGATCCTCGGCGGGTTCTCGCGCGGCGCGATCGGCTGCAATTTCATCGGACTCCACGACGACGGGATCGCCCGGCTCTGGCGCGCCTTCTTCCCCTACAGCCATTACGACGGCGTTCGTGAGTGGCCCTATCCCGCAAGCGATCGCGCCTCCGCCCTCGCGAGACTGCGCAGGCTCGCCGGCAGACCGTCGTTCATTTCGCACGAGCGCTCCATCGACGCCACCCGCGACTATCTGAAGTCCACGGCCGTCGAAGCGCCGTTCACCTTCCAACCGCTCGCCTTCCGCAATCATAACGATGCCTGGGCGCTGCGCGACGTTCCCGAGCGCCGCGCCGCGCGCAAGTGGCTTGCCGCCGTCCTGCCGCGCGTTTGACGATAGAATGGAGGGTTCATGAGCCAGCTATTTCCCGTTGCAGCCATTACCGACGAATTTTCTTCCGACATTGAAACCGCGGCGAAATCCATGGCTTCGATCGGCATGACGGGCGCCGAGCTGCGCATGGTTTTCGGCAAGAATATTATCGATCTCAGTGACGACGAGCTCGACCAGGCGAAGGCCGTCTGCGCCGCTCATGGACTCGAGGTCATCGGCATCGCATCGCCGCTGCTCAAGTGCGTTCTTCCCAACGCGCCCGAGGTCGACGCCCGGTTTCAGCAGGACATGTTCGCCGCCAAGCACAACTTCGAGGATCAGCCGCGCCTCAATGCCCGCGCCTTCGAGATCGCGAAGAGAATGGGCGCGCGCATCGTCCGCGTGTTTTCCTATTGGCGCACCGTCGATCCGGACGCCTGCTTCGATCGCGTCATCGCCGCGCTCGGCAGCCTTGCCGGTCAGGCCGCCCAGCACGATTTGATCATCGGTCTCGAGAACGAGCACGCCTGCAACATTGCAACCGCCGCGGAGACGGCGCGCGTTCTCGCCGCGCTCGACCATCCCAATCTCAAAATGGTCTGGGACCCTGCCAACGCCTTTGTATCCGGCGAAACTCCGTTCCCGGAAGGCTATCGAAAGCTGCCCGTCTCGCGCATCGCGCACGTCCATGCGAAGGACTGCACCATAGAAGGGCACAAGCCAATCTGGGGAGCGCTCGGCGAATGCGGCGTCATCGACTGGAAGGGTCAGATCGCTGCGTTATACAATGACGGCTACCGCGGCTGGGTGAGCCTTGAAACGCACTGGCCTGGACCGGGCGGCAACAAGCACGAAGCGAGCATGATTTGCGGCCGGAACTTGAAATCGCTCGTGACGGTTTAGCGGGTGCGGACGAGAGGGTAGATGCGATCGTTGCGGTCGATGCTTTCGGCGGCCGGGATTCTCGCCGCCCGGCCGACCGCTGAGCAGACCGATTTCTTCGAGCGGCAAGTACGTCCGCTGCTCTCCCAGCACCGCTAAAGCCGCGAAACTCTTCTCGACTGCGGTAACGCCGGACCGGCCGTCGTCACCCGCCGCCCCTCGGAGAGCAAGCTGATCCGTGCGTTGAACTGCCGGGTCGAGGGCGAGCGCCGGTCACGCTCCGAGACGCCGCCACCCGGCGGATTGTAGGTTCGGCTGCTTGAGGGCACGACCCCGGAAGGCAAGCCACGGAGGGTCCTGGTGGACGGGTGCTTCCGCGGGGCCGGTTGTGGCCGGGTGGCCCGACGAAGCAGGCCGCGGGTGGCGAGATGACTCCCGCTCGAACCGGCGCGGAGTTTGCACAAATTGATACTATGCTTCACATGATCGGGCATCACATAATCGCCAGGGCTGTCTTTTCGTTGCTGCTCGCTCGCGCATGTATCGCGGCTGCCGTCCCAATCGATACCGCGGGGGTTCGGCCGGGTCCCGTGGGTGTGACTGCTTCCGCGGAGTCGGTTGTGGTCGAGTGGCCCGACGAAGCAGCGCGCATGTGGCGGGCCGAGTTCTCGCTCGACCCGGCGCGTCCCTTGATCACACGGATCGGAGTGTCCGGGAAGCCGGTGATCGAGCGGGCGCGCCCGATGTACTGGGTGGAAACCGGGAAGAGGCGCGGTGGATGGGACGCGTTCTTCGACAATCCCACGACGCATCCGGACGGCACACGGCGCTACACGGGCGCGTTCACGCTCACATCGGCGAAGGCGTGGACCGTGGGCGACCGCGTCGAGTTGCTTTTTGACGGGTTGAAGTTGGGGCCGTTTCGCGGCGGCGTGGCATACACCTTCTACCCCGGCAGCCGCCTCATTCAGCAGGAAGCCGTCGCGTCGACCGCTGAACCGGACACTGCGTATTTCTATGACGCGGGGATTCGCGTCGCGAGCGACCGTGACCGTAAGCCCGGCTGGGAGATGGATTCGAAGGTGGTCTACTACGACACCTCGGGCAACCTGCGCCGGGAAGCGCCGGAGCTGCACAGGAAGGCCGTGGCGACGCGTTATCGTTCGATTGCCGCGAATCTCGAGCGCGGCAGCCTCGCCGTCTTTCCAACTCCGCATCAGTACTTCTTTGCGCGCGATATTACGACCAACCTCGCGCAGACGTGGCACTCGTCGTATCGCGGCGACATCTCGCTCGGCGTGCGGCAGCTCACCGACGACAATACACCGTTTTATCCTTGGATGAACGCGCCGCCGGGCGCCGTCCAGCGCATGATTCTCTTCCTGCTGCCGTCCGACGGCGACGCCGCGGCGACGCTCGAACAGACGCTGCGCTACACCAACCGCGACCGTTTCCCAAAGCTCGACGGGTATAAGACGTTTGCGCCGCACTGGCACTTTGCATACACCATGCAGGCGCTCAAGAATGGTTTCGATTGGACCCCGCCGTTCAAGCCCGTCCTAAAAGCCATGGGCGTGGATGCCGCCGCCATCATGGACTTTCACGGAGACGGACACCCCGCCGATACCACGGATTTGCGCCTTCAAGAGCTCGCCGCGTTCTTCAAGGCATGCCGCGCGCAGTCGGATTCGGAGTTCCTTCTCATCCCGTCGGAAGAGGCGAACGTGCATCTGGGTGGACACTGGTCGTTGTTTTTTCCTAAGCCCGTGAACTGGTTCATGAAGCGCGCGGCGAACGAAGAACCGCGCGGCACGCATCCCATCTACGGCCCGTATTACCGCATCGGCAATGAGACTGAGCTCCTTCAGATGGTTCGCAACGAGGGCGGCTACATGTATCAAACGCATCCTCGCACGAAGGGCTCGACGGGGTTTCCGGACAAGATCCGCGAGACGGCGCACTTCAAAGATCCCCGTTACCTGGGCGCGGGGTGGAAAGCCATGCCGTCGGATCTTTCCACGGGCCGCAACGGTTTGCGCTCGCTGAAACTTCTCGACGACATGAACAACTGGGGCATGAAGAAGCGCATTTTCGGCGAAGTGGATGTGTTCCAGCTCGATTCGACGCATGAGCTCTACGCGCACATGAACATCAACTACGTAAGGATGGCTTCGCAACCCGCCTGGGACCATTGCGGGAAGTATCTCGAAGCTCTGGCGAGCGGCGAATACTTTACGACTACGGGCGAGGTCTTGCTGCCGTCGGTCTCGATCGCGGCAGGCCCTTCTGGCGGGATTGCCGCCCGGGTCGAAGTCCGTTGGACCTATCCCTTGAAATTCGCCGAAGTGGTGTGGGGCGATGGGACGAACACGCACAGCGAGGTGATTCCGCTCGAACAAACGCGGGAGTTTGGGGCACGGACATTCGATTGGAAAGTCGATGCACCGGGGTGGAAGTGGGCGCGCGTGGCGGTGTGGGACGTGGCCGCGAACGGCGCGTTCATCAACCCGGTATGGAAGTAATGGAAGCCCGGCGGCTCTACCGTCCCGGCTCCATCAACTCCGTCGCGATCAAGAGCGCCATCGCTCCGCCGCGCGGATCGGGTCCGAGGATCGCGGTCCGGTCGAGATAGGCTCTAAGGTTCGGCTGCTTGCCGGTGCCGGTACAGACGTCGATCAAGCCTCCATCGGCCGCGACGCGCGTGCGGATACCGTACCACGCGCGGTCGATCGCCGCCGCGTACTTGTCTTTCCCGATCCAGCCGGCCCTGATACCTCTCGACATGGCGAACGCGATCATACAGGTTGCCGTCAGCTCGCGATAACTGCCGTCGAAGTCGATCACCTGGCGCCACATGCCGGAGGAGTCCTGATGCGGCAGCAGCGCGGCCATGTGCGCCTGAAACGACTGAAGCATTTCCGGGCGGCCTGGATGATCCCGCGGCAAGTCCGCCAGGCTCAACGCCAGGCCGAGAGCGGGAAAGCCGTTGCCCCGGCCCCACGCCGTTTCGTCAAGCGGGGAATGACGGTAGATTCCGTCTTTCCGCAGAGTGAGCTTCTGCATGAAGCGCATGTGCCGCACGCACATGTCGAAGTACTTCGGGTCTTTGGTCAGCGCGCCCACCTGCGCGAGGATCGGGCAGCCCATGAACAGAGAATCGCTCATTTCGCTGTGCATCGGCATCGATTCTTTCGGGCGGCCTTCGGCATCGAAGCCAAGATCGGCGGCGGCGCGGGCGAGACTGACGTAGCGCGCCTTGCCGGTTAATTTCGCCAACTCGCCGAATACGAGGTGTCCCGAAAGATGGCTCCCTGTCGCCTTCTCAAGCGAATTCTTACGCCCGTCGAAGTAAGGGGCGACGATGCTCTCGACGTCGGCGAGGGCCCCAAGGCGGAGACGTCCAATGAGAGCCACGGCGGGAATGTATACCGCTTCATTCAGCTCGTGTCCGTATGTAGCGCTCAATTGCCGGGCGACTTCGGAGGGCGTCCGCGAGAGCCGCCGCTGTATTTCCAGTCTCGCCGGCGACGGGCCGCCTTTCCATTCCGATAGGAACTTCTTGAGAAACCCGGAGTTCGCGGCCCGCAAGCGAACGCTTGGAATTGGGCCGGCGCCGACCGGTGCGGCGCGCGGGAGCTGCGAGACGAGATCGTCCGGACGGGCTTCGCCGCCAACGACGACGGCGACGTCGGGAGCATGCGTTCCAATCCACCGCCACACGTAGTGGGCTTCAGGATCGGAAGCGTAGGCGTCGCCCTTCGGAGGATAGGACGCGTTGGCCGCCGCGTTGGGAATCGCCGAGACGGTAAATCGCTTGCGGTATGCGACAGCTTCCTTGGACGAGTGGAACCAGTCAAACGCCTGTTTTACCGGGCCATCGAGGCCTCCCACGACCAGCACACGGGTCTTGCGCGTGTTGTAGTCGAGGTCGCCCTCGCCGATGAGCGCCGGAATCGGCTTGCCGTCCCGGGTTACGCCGATCGCGCCGGATGCGCCGTACGCGAAAGAAAAGCATGCGAAAAGAAACAAGGTTGCGGATCTCATCACTGCCGCTCCAGTCTGGCCACCGTCTCAATGTGAAACGTCTGCGGAAACAGATCGATTATGGTCAGCTTGCTTAACTTGTACCCCGCCGCGAGAAGCGCCGCAAGGTCGCGAGCGAGTGTCGCCGGATCGCAGGCGACGACGGCGATGTCACGCGGCGCGAGGCGGATCAACTCGCGGACCACCGTCTTGCCGAGTCCCGAGCGCGGCGGATCGGCCAGCACGAAGTCCGGCGCCTGTTCCACCTTTTCGAGGTGGAGCGCCGCGTCGCTCTGCACAACCTCCACCGGAAGGCCGGCCAACGCCGCGTTGCATTTCAAGTCGCGAACCGCGCCCGCTCCCGATTCGACCGCCGTGACCTGGGAGAAGCTGCCGGCAAGCGCGAGCGAAAACAGGCCGACCCCGGCATAGAGATCAAGGGCCGTCTCCCCCTGTGCGCCGCCGATCGCCACATCCACCAGACTCTGCGCGAGAAACCGGTTCACTTGAAAGAACGACCTGTTGCCCACGCGAAACACGAACTCGCCGGCGCGGTAGTCGAGCGAACCCGCGACCGCGCCGGGTATGCTTTCCGCGCACCAATCGAAGAAGCGCTTCGCCACGGGGCGGTCCGATTCGAGCACGTTCACCTGCACTTCGGTTTCGTTGGTGAACAATTCGAGCGCCTTCACGAAGCGCGGCCAGCGCGGGTCCCGCATCATCCGCCCAAGCACACCAACGGTTTCGTTGATCTTGGGCGATGAGATGGGACAGCGCTCGATGCCGCAGAGTTTGTGCGAGCGGGCCTCGCGAAAGCCGATCGCGCCGCCCTCGATCCGAAACTGCGTTCGATTGCGGTAGCCCCACGGCTCCGCCGACACCGTCTCGATCTCGTCGGTCCATTCGATTTTGCCGATTCGCCGCAAGACTTCCCGCAGAATCTCCAGCTTCGACTCAAGCTGAAATTCGTGGGACGCGTGCTGGTAATGGCACCCGCCGCAATGCGTGAAATACGCGCAAACGGGATCGACGCGGCTTGCCGAGGGCGCTAGCACGCTTTCCACTCGCGCCCGCAATAGCGACGAACGCTCAGCCTCGGGATATACGGATACCGTCTCGCCCGGGAGCGCGAACGGCGCGAGCACCACGCGCCCGTCCAAACGTCCAAGGGCGTCGCCACCGTAAACCAGCTTCTCGATTTTCAATTCAAAGTTTGTTTGCATGCACGCGAATCGCTTACGATAAAAAAGACCGTCTCCTCTATGAAAGCACGCGTCCTGTCCGGAATGCAGCCGACCGGCAATCTGCACATCGGCAACTATCTCGGAGCGCTGAAGACCTGGGCCAGGATTCAGTACGATTACGAGAGCATCTTCTGCATCGTCGATCTGCACGCGATCACCGTGCAGCAGGACCCGGCGCAGCTTCGTGCGAAGATCGAAGAGATCGCGGCCATCTATCTGGCGGCGGGGATCGACCCGAAGCACTCGTCCGTGATGGTGCAGTCCGCGGTTCCCGCCCACGCGGAGTTAGCGTGGATGCTGACCTGCGTAACGCCCATGAGCTGGCTTTCGCGCATGACGCAGTTCAAAGCCAAGTCAGCCGCGCAGGATTCGATCGGCGACGGGCTTTTCCAGTACCCGGTCTTGATGGCGGCCGACATCCTCCTTTATCAGGCCGCGATCGTGCCGGTCGGTGACGATCAGGCGCAGCACTTGGAATTGACTCGGGACATTGCGCAGCGCTTCAATTCGATGTTCGGAGAAACGTTCGTCATGCCGGCGACCGAACTCCCCGCGGTTGGCGCGAGAGTGATGGGGCTTGACGACCCGTTGACGAAGATGAGCAAATCGTCCGCGGGCGCGGGACACGCGGTGGCGTTGCTCGATCCTCCGGAGCGA
>CAMDED010000020.1 GCA_945893365.1 Candidatus Sulfopaludibacter sp. SbA3
CACTGTGATTTTTCCCGTCACCGCGTTTTCCACTACCTTTACTCGTTTCAGTTCGTTTGCTGTCAATTCGATCACCCTTCCATTTTGAAATGGGGTGACAGAGTTTCGTTGCAGTTAAGGGGTGACATTATTATGGAGCATCTACAGGGATAAGACTCGCGCTTGCCGTCGCCGCCATGCAGGTGTACCTTGGTGGTAGGGAAACGCCTGAACGATGACGGACGCCCAACTTTACTTCGCTGTCGGTTTACCGGTCGTTGCGGTGCTAACCAGTCTGATTGTGAGCCTCGTTCAAATAAGCGGCATCCGCGGAGAGATGGGATCGCTGCGCGGAGAAATGCAGTCGCTCCGCTCCGACGTCCGCTCCGATATCGAATCGATCCGCTCCGATATCCGCGAAATCCGCTCCGATGTGAAGCTCCTCACGGGCAAGGTGTACGAACTGATGGGGCAGAAATAAGGAGCGGGCGACCCTGGCCATGCGCTCGCCTACCCGCTCAAGATCTTAGGCGCGGAAGAGACCGGAATGTCTTGATCCATTCGAGGCGGACCTAAAAGGCGCGGATAACCTTTGGCGCCCGGATGCGTCTCTCAAGCGTATGCGAATTAGTTTCCTCTCGGCTGGACTCGCCTTACTCGTGTTTGCCTTTAGCCTCACTTCCATGTCCGGGCAGTTGAGGCCTACTCGAGGAGCCAAGGGCGCCAAGCCCCCCGGTCCACAAGCGGCAGTGGCGAAGTTCGAGGGAATCCTCGTGTCCCTCGACAAGAAGCAAATGCTGCTGAAACTGGAAGGCGAACAAAGCCTGACTTTCCGGATCAACAGAAAGACCCGGTTCTTTCTCGACGGAAAGGAAACCGCCGCTTCAAAGCTATCCCACGGTAGCGCCGTCACTGTTGAAGGGATGAAAGAGATGAGCGGAGAACTGGCGGCTGTCACCGTGTCGGGCGGCAAGACCGGGTCTTCTCCCGTCGAGCAGCCCCGCGCGGAAACCGATTATCATGAGGCATGCGATTTGCCGCGATTCTCGCTTTACTTACTTCCGCGGGCTTGCCCGGCCAGACGTATGACCTGATCCTGCGCGGCGGCCGAATCGTCGATGGTACCGGCAGCCCCTGGTACATCGCCGACGTTGCGATCCAAGGAGATGCCATCGCGGTCGTCGGTCCGCTCACGAATGCCTCCGCGAAGCGGGTCCTCAATGTAAAGGGACTGACCGTCGCGCCCGGTTTTATCGACATCCATACGCATTCCCGGCGCGGCATCGAAGCCAACCCCACGGCGGAAAACTACGTTCGCCAGGGCGTCACAACTCTCATTGAAGGGAACGACGGCGGTTCGCCTCTTCCGATCGGCGCATTCCTCGATAAACTGCCGCGGACGTCGGTCAATTTCGGGACCTTCGTGGGCCAGGGATCCATTCGCCAGGCCGTCACGGGACTTGAGAACCGGAAGGCCACAATCGAGGAGATCCTCAAGATGAAGGATCTGGCCCGGCAGGCGATGCGCGACGGCGCGCTCGGCATGTCGACCGGCCTGTTCTACGTGCCTGGCAATTTCACGCCCACCGAAGAGGTAATTGAGCTCGCGAAGGCGGTCGCCTCCATGGGCGGCATGCACATTTCGCACATGCGCGACGAAGCCGCGGCGGTTCTCGATAGCGTTCGCGAGATCGTTCGCATCGGAGAAGAGGGCGGCCTCCCCACGCAGGTGACGCACCACAAGATCATCGGCTCTCCGAACTGGGGGCGGAGCGTGGACACGCTGCGGCTAATCGATGAAGCGCGGGCGCGGGGAGTCGACGTCTCGCTCGACCAATATCCCTACACCGCTTCGAGCACCGGCACCGCGGCGCTCCTGCCCCAGTGGTCTCAGGCTGGCGGCCAGAAGCAACTCGTCGCGCGCCTGCATGAACCCGCGACGCGCGCCCGGATTAAGGCGTATGTCGTGGAAAACATCAAAATCAACCGCGGCGGGGGCGATCCCAAGAACGTATTCATGGCGAATTGTTCCTGGGATCATTCTCTCGACGGCAAGCACCTTGCGCAGATCACCGATGAGCGCGGCCGGACGCCATCGGTCGAGAACGCCGCCGAAACGGCGCTCGAGATCCAGGAGAAAGGCGGATGCGCTGCGGTTTACCACTCCATGGGCGAGGAGGATCTGGAGCGCATTCTGCGTTACCCTGCGACGATGATCGGCTCCGACGGCGAGATCCCCGAGTTCGGCAAGGGCGCGCCTCACCCGCGCAGCTACGGCACGTTCGCGCGGGTGCTCGGCCGGTACGTGCGCGAGCGCAAGACGCTTACGCTTGAAGATGCGATCCGCCGCATGACAGCGCTGCCCTCCGCGCGGCTGCGGCTGCTCGACCGCGGGACGCTGCGGCCCGGCATGAGAGCCGACATCGCGGTTTTCGACTCCGCCGCCGTTGCCGACAAAGCGACATTTCAGAAACCGCATCAGTACGCCGAGGGCTTCCGGCATGTCATCGTGAACGGCACGCCCGTGCTGCTCGACGGGAAGATTACGGCCGAGCGTCCAGGCCAGGTCCTGAGATCGAGTAATGCAAACTCACGCATTGTGAGACCGGGCATTGTGAGGTCGCGCGAGTGAACCGGCGCGAGTCTATCGCGAGCCTGGCCGTCATGGCTCAGAAGCCTGGGTCCGGCATCCAGCTGGGCTGCCGGACCCGGGTCTTCGCGTCCCCCCTCGAAACCAACTTCCGGGGCGTCGAACACTCGTTTGAAAACCCGGCTCCCCTGCGCGCGGAGCTTGAAAAACGGCGCTTGGACCTCATCGGCCTTCATGTGAGCTCTCGAGCGGATGCGAGCCGGATGGCGTCCGTGACCAAGGCGCTCGGCGGATCGCAAGCCGTCGCCAGCGGGGGCAAACTTACCAGCGCGGAGTTCGAAGACGGCGGCCTTCAGCTTCGCGAAATGCTCGCCCGAACCGGCCCCGAAGCCGTTTCGCCGATGCTCGACGTGGGGAATCCGTTCCCGCCCGATTACGGCGTTACGAACATTGTTCAGATGCACGCCAACCGCATCGCCGGGTTTCATCCGCGCGATACCGGCGGCGGCGCGGAAGCGCCGATGGGAGCGGGCGAGTTCGATTTCGCCGGCCTCGCGCGCGCGATTCGCGAGACGCGCTGGGCCGGATGGCCGATTGTCGAGGTAAACCGCCGCGCCGGCGTTCCGAGCCGCAAACTGGCCGAAATGCCGCTCGCGCACATTCGAAAGACCATGGAGATCCAATGAAACTTGCCGCTATCCTGCTGCTGGCGGCACACTCGGCGATGGCGTGGAACTCCGCCGGGCACCGCACCATCGCCTATATCGCTTTCAAGAGCCTCACTGCCGCCGAACGGGAAAAAGTCGCGGCGCTGTTGAAGGATCATCCCGAGTTCGCGGGGTTCGACGGCGTCGAGACGATCATGAAAGCGTCCGTGTGGCCCGACGAGATCCGCGGCGACAAACGCTTCCACGATGAGAGCCGGTCCTCCGTCAAAACGCTCGAGCCCTACGATCCGCGCCTGCCCGATGCGGCGGTTCACGCAAGCTGGCACTACATCAACCTGCCCCTGGTTGGCGAGAACCTTCGCCGCCTCGCGGTGGGACCTGGAACGGCATACCGGAACGGCCAGACCATCCTCGAACGGATCTCGACGCTTCAGACGGAGATGGCCGATCCGCGATTCCGCGCTTATCGTCTGAGCTGGCTCACGCACCTGGTTGGCGATCTTCATATGCCGCTGCATGCCGTGGCGCACGTTACCGCCGCGGCTCCGCGTGGGGACCAGGGGGGAAACCTCTTCAAGATCGAGCCGTTCCGCAACGCCGTAATCAAGCGCTCGTCGGCCAACCTGCACTCGTTTTGGGATAGCGCTTTGGGGCAGGACGACTCAACGGCCGCTGTCTCGGCGCTCGGCGACCGTCTGCGGAAAAGATATCGGAAGCCTTCGGCGGCAGCGCTTGGCGGCGTCGAGAAATGGTTCAACGAAAGCGCCACTGTAGCCCGGCGATTCGTCTATCCAAAGCTTGCCGGGGCGGCGAAGGGACCAGGCGGCCTGCCCATTGTTCCGGAGACGTATTTCATCGACGCGAACAAGATCGCGGAGAAGCGCGCGGCCTACGCGGGCTACCGGCTGGCCGCGATGCTGAGGAAACTGGTCGGGCCTTGATTTGCCTGGGACGCCTTTGCCTGGGACGCCTTTGCCTGGAGCGGCCCCGTTCCATCCGGATCGGAATCATCGGCCTTGGCAACCGGTCGCGAAATCGCTACGGCCTTAAGCTTCGCCAAGGAGTTGCCGCCGTCACCGCGCCATGCGATCTCGCTCGAGTACTTCTTCCGCGGCTTCGCTCCGGACTCCCGGCGCGCTTGAACTGCACGACGACCGGCTGGCCGTCCGCGCCGCCCGCGCAAGCGGGAACCGAAAATTTGAACGAAGGCGAATCCGCGGAATCGCAAATGTACCGGGATGTCTTCCGGAGCGTTCGCGACCGCAAGCCGTCGGCGTTGAATCCCGAGTTCGCCATCGAAGCGGCTAAACTTGCCTGCGCGATGGACATCGCGATCGCGGAAAACCGCGCCGTTACGGCTGCGGATTTCCCGTCACTTCGTTAAGAGTTCGACCACTCCCGTGTCCAGATCGTACCGTGCGCCGACAACCTTGAGCCTGCCTTCGTGGATCAATTCGGAAAGGATCGGCTTCGACGTTCTTAGCTGCTCGACGACCATTTCCACGTTCGCCCGGACCGCATTGTCCAGCGGGTCGCCCGGCATTCCCTTCGTCTTTTCCACCGCGGGCTTAATGGCGTTTGTCAGGCTCGAAATGTGACCGGGAATCTCGCCTCCCTTCACCGTGGCCTCCACCGCGCCGCAACGCTCATGGCCGAGAACCATCACCAGCGGGACATGAAGGTGTTCCGCCGCATATTCGATGCTGCCGACGACCGCGTCGTCCACGATGTGACCGGCGACGCGAATTACGAACAAATCGCCAAGGCCCCGGTCGAAAATCACCTCGGGCGGCACTCTCGAATCCGAGCAGCTCAGCACAATCGCAAACGGGTGCTGGCCTTTCGCCATGAGTTCTCGGCGGTACTTCGTCTGATGGGGGTGCATGTAATGGATCTCCATGGACCGCTGGTCCCCAGCCATCAGCCTTGTCAATGGATCCGCCTCTCCCGCGGATTCCACCCGCGCCGGCGAAGCCGCGCCCAGGAGACGCACCGCGAGGATAGCTACGCCAAGTCGAGTTATGTTCGTCATGGTTCTGTAATCGGGGTTCGGCGCGAAATACTTTAGTTGTGGCATACTGTGGCATACTGCGAGTTGCGCCGCCGATGAACCGAACCAAGTCCTGGCTTTTTGCGATTCTCCTTGCGGCACTCTACGTTCTGCACCAGGATTTTTGGTTCTGGTCCACCGCAAGGCCTCTTGCTTTCGGATTTCTGCCCCCCGGCCTCTGGTATCACGCCGGATTCGCCCTGGTTACCTCCCTAGTCATGTGGCTGCTGGTGTACGCCGCGTGGCCTTCGCACCTTGAAGAGACCGTCAGACCGGACCGTGCCGAATCCGGAAGAGCCGAATCCGGCCAGGAGCATGCGGGTTCTTGATTTCCACGGCCGTCGTTTTCCTCTACCTGGGAGTCGTCCTTTACATCGGCATCTTCGCGTTCCGAAAGTCGCGCGGCGCGGGCAAGGCGGAGGATTATTTTCTCGCCGGACGCTCGCTCGGACCGTTCGTCTTCCTGCTCTCCATGTTCGGGACGCACATGACGGCGTTCGCCATTCTCGGCTCCTCCGGACACGCGTTTCACAACGGTATCGTCACCTTCGGCCTAATGGCGTCGTCGTCCGCGCTGGTCGTGCCGGTGCTGTTCTTTTTCGCCGGGACCAAGCTCTGGGCGCTCGGAAAGAAACACGGCTTCATGACGCCGGTGCAGTTCTTTCGCCAGCGTTGGGAATGCGGGCATATCGGAACCGTCATCTTCGCCGTGCAGGCCGCGCTGCTTGTGCCATACATCATCATCGGCGTCATGGGCGGCGGCGCCGCGCTCAGCGCGATCAGCGGCGGACTGATCCCCTACTGGTTCGGAGGGGCGCTCGTCGCCGTCGTCGTCATGAGCTATGTGTTCTTCGGCGGGATGCGCGGCACGGCGTGGGTGAACACCTTCCAGACGCTGCTGTTCCTGTGCTTCGGCGCCGCGGCGATTATCGTGATCGGGTCGGGTATGGGCGGTTTTCGCTCTTCGGTTGAAGCGCTGCTTGCCTCCCCGGCCACCGCGGCTCTGCTCACCCGCGAACGCGTGCCTCCGCTGTTCTTCCTGAGCTACACGTTTATTCCGCTTTCGGCCATCGCGTTTCCGCACATCAGCATTTTCTGCCTCACCGCCGCGAAGATGAGCCATTTCAAGAAGACGGTGATTCTGTATCCCATATGCATTCTGGCGATCTGGATGCCCTGCGTGTTCCTTGGCGTGATGTCGAACCGCGTCACGGACGTTCCCCGCATCCAGGAAAAAATTCAGGCGCGCCGTACGCTTGCAAGTGAAGGCTCGCGGCTTTCACCCGGCCAGCGCGATGAATTGAAGGAGAAGATGGCGGCCGACGACGTGATGTTGCTGCTGCTCGGACGCTACGCCCCGGTGTGGCTGGCCGGACTGCTCGGCGCGGGCGTCATGGCGGCCGTCATGGCCAGCGATTCGCAGATTCTAGCGCTCTCCACCATCTTCACCGAGGACGTATTCGCCTATTACGGCGCGAAGGACCGCTTCGGCGAAGCCGCGCAGATACACACCGGGCGAGCGTTCGTGATCGCGGTCACGGTGTTCGCCTATGCCGTTGCGCTTGAAGCGCCGCAGACGATCTTCGATCTTGCGATCCAATTTGCGTTTTCAGGCTACTCGTCGCTCGCGGTATTGCCTCTCGCCGCTTTGTTCTGGAAGGGAAGCACGAAGTGGGGCGCGCTCGCCTCCACGCTGTGGACAGCCGCCGCCGTGCTCGGCGTGGCTGCATTTCAGACTTCGATTCCGGCCCCGCCGCCCGGACCGGGAATCGTCGCATGGTCCGCGGCGGGCGTCGATATCCTGACGCGCACGCCGTCGGGAACGGCGGTGCTCGGTTTCATGCCGGTCGTCCCCATGACGCTGATCTCGGCACTGCTGATGTTCCTGGTTTCCACGGTGACAAAGAAGCCACTCAACGGGCGGGAGATGGTGTGACGGCGCCCGGACAAAACTCCTGAGATAGGTCTCGACCCAAGGCGAAAGTCGCGATGTTACGCTCGACGCTCAGCCCGTTTCGGATTCGCAGCCGGGACTGGAAGTTGGAGGCGGCGCGAAAGCAGCGACAGATGCGCAGCCTGCTGCCTGCGTGACACAACTCCTGGATGACGGCGCATCCGGAAACAATTCACCGTAGATGTGGTCCCTGCCGCCCTTCCGGGCTTGTGCCCGATATGTGGGCTTATCGTAGAGTGGCAACTTCCCGGAGCTGAATTCCCGGAGTGTTCCCGGTCTGGGCACTCACGGGGCAGCGTTGAGAAGCCGGGCTTCCAAGGCGCCTAACGCTTCCAAGGCGTCTACTGAGGTTGGGCCACTTCCGCGCGGCGCATCCAAAAATAGGCGGCTAGCACAGCCACTACAAGGGTGAATCCGATGCCGAACTCTCCGAGGATGTATTTCGCGTGGCCAGTGTACGCGGTCATGGGGTCGAAGAAATGTTGGATGAAGTGGTTGCTGGAAGCGTGCAGGATGACGCCGGTCCACAAGCTGCCGGACTTCAGACGCAGCCATGTCAGGACGAAGCAAAGGCCGATCATGTTGGCGGAGACAACGGCCAAACCACACCAGCCGGTTCCCACGTTGTAGCCGGCGAAGACGATGATGGGCACATGCCACAAGGCCCAAATTACGCCGGAGAGAACGGAGGTTGCCGTGAATGAAAAGCGTTTGGCTAACTCGGGCACGAGGAATCCACGCCAACCGATTTCTTCGCCCAGAGTGGTGGCGCAGTTTTGGATTACGCCGGTCGTTCCGACAACCAGGAAATAGAGCCCTATACCGAAAGGTCTGGACAATGGACCGAGACCGAAGAACCGCGAAAGTGCATCGGCAGTCTGTATCGGGTTTAACGCGGCGATGCCAGTCAACCAGGCGATAGAGTAGGTAAGGGTGGAATAGCCCAGAGGAATAAGGTAGCTGAGGACTTGGTAACGGGTTTGGCCCCACAGCCAACCAAGGCTGGCGATAGGGCGACCGAGATACTTGCAGGTGAGCAAGGCCCCTATGGCGGGGCACCACATCAGTCCGGTGGTGTAGGCTCCGCTCGCGGCATTGGAGCCCGCGGATTTGATGATGAGGAAATAGAACAGGGAACTGACGGTCGACGTGACGAGCAGATACACCGGAATCGCACGGCGGTCGGCGGCCAGATTCATTAGGACAGGTTACAACATTCTGCGTTTACCGATGCTTGTGGTTTCCGCGGTGACGAAGAAGCCGGTCAATGCGGGCAACATGGTATAAGGTACTCTAGTGAACCTCACTGCAAGACCCGTTATACTAGCCCCGATTCTGCTTGTGCTTGCCATGGCCGCCGCCCCGGCGCCGGCCGCGGACTGGAATCCACAGGCGGCCGCAGTGTACCTGGACTCGCGCCAAAGGGAATGGTTTGCGTGGCCTCCGGCAAATTCGCAGGGCACGCCTTGCCTTTCCTGCCATACGGGGCTGACCTACCTGCTGGCGCGTCCGGCGCTGCGGCGCGCGCTCTCGGAATCAGGTCCGACTGAATACGAGACCGGGCTGTTGAATGCCCTGCGCTCGCGCGTCATGCTTAAAGACGCCAAGGAGCTTTTCCCAAAATCGAAGGGTCCGGCCGCGGTTCAGCACGCCGGAGTCGAGGCGATCCTCGCGGCGCTGCTGCTGGCGAATGCGGACGCATCCACCGGACGGTTCGCGTCCGAAACGCAGCAGGCTTTCGACCGGCTCTGGTCGCTTCAGACGAAGGACGGTCCCTCGAAAGGGGCGTGGGACTGGTTCGCGCTCGACCTCGATCCGTGGGAGACCACCGATTCGGTGTTCTTCGGCGCGTCGCTCGCGGCGCTCGCGGTGGGCACTGCGCCGCCAAGTTATCAGGCGCGTCCGGAGGTCCGGGAGGGCGTCGCCGCATTGACTTCGTACCTGCGCGGGGCGCAGTCCCGGCAGCCGCTGCACAATCGAATCACGCTGCTATGGGCTTCGACGAAGCTTCCGGCAGTGTTGGCGAAGCCGGATCGACACGCCCTGCTCGAAGAGATTGCGCGCAAGCAGCAAGCCGACGGCGGGTGGAGCATGGAATCGCTGGGAGCTTTTGCGGTCCACCCCAACGCCCCGGCGGCCACGCCCGGATCGAACAGCTACGCCACGGCCTTCACGGCGTTCGCGTTGCGCGAGGCGGGTGTTCGGGTGAAGGACCGATCGCTGAAGCGCGCGCTGGCATGGCTTCGGGTGCATCAGGATCCGCGGACCGGCGTCTGGACCGCGTCGTCGATGAATAAACGCTACGACCCCGGATCAAACCAGATCCGATTCATGCAGGATGCGGCCACGGCCTATGCGACGCTGGCGCTGCTGGAACCGCTCAGGAAGTAACGTTACCCCCGCAGGATCTCGCGAATAGCCCGGCCTTTGCCGTCTCGCGTCACATGCACGGGCCGCTTCTCCACCTCATACGCCAAGTCGGCCGGAATCCCCATCGCCCTGTAGAGCGTGGCGTGCAGATCCTCGATTCGAACCGGATTCTCGATGGTCCTGCACGGCCGCTCATCCGCGGTCTTTCCGTACAAATAGCCCTTCCTGAACCCGCCGCCGAATAGCAGCACGCAGCCCGCGTCGGTGAAATGGCGGTGCATCCCGTAGTGTTTCGGCTGCTCGATCAAGGCAGGCACAATCACCTGATCCTTGACAGTTTTATCCGGCCGGCCTTCCATCATCATGTCGCGGCCGAACTCGCTCGCCAGTACGATTACGGTGCGGTCGAGCAGCCCACGTTCCTCCAGATCGAGCACCAACTGCGCGACCGGCGCGTCGATCTGCCGCTTCATGCCGACGGCCCGCGTGTGCCCGTTTTCGTGCGAGTCCCAGTTCTTGAACGGTATATATTCGCTGGTCACTTCAATGAAACGCGCGCCCGCCTCCGTCAGCCGCCTGGCCAGAAGGCATCCCAGTCCGAACTGCCCCGTATTGTAGATGTCGTAGCTTTTCTTCGGTTCGAGCGAGAGGTCGAACGCCTTCGCGGACGGCGAATTCAGCAGCCGGTGCGCATTCTCGATCGACCGCAGCAGCGATTCCCGCTGATAGTCGCTTCCAAGCCGCGCCACCGCGCTCGCGGCCGCAAGTTTCGTGTAAACTTCTTCCCGCCGCTTGAATCGCGACTCACCCATTTCAGGATGCGGCCGCACGCTCGCCGCCGCGTCCTCCGGATTCGCGATGTAGAACGGCCCGTATTCCGACCCTAGAAAACCGGCCGAGTGGAAGGACTTCAGCGCATCCGCTTCAGCGCCAATTTCCAGGTTCTGACCCGCGTCGATGAACGCCGGCATGTCCGGATTCTTCGGCCCGAGCGTCCGCGAGATTACCGCTCCGATATGCGGGACGGCCACGGTCTGCGGCGGCGCGTACCCGGTGTGCCAGTGATACTGATGCCGCGCATGCAGGATGAATCCAAGGTCGCCCGCCTGATAGGAACGGATCAGCGTGCCGCGGTCAATCACGCGGCCGAGACGCTCCAGTCCCTGCGAGAATTCGATGTTGTCGACAGCGGTGCGGATCGAGGGAAACGTGCTCAACACGCGCTTCGACTCGAGGCCGGTCTCGTAGGGCGTGTACCGTTTCGGGTCGAAGGTTTCGGTTTGCGCCATGCCGCCCGCCATCCAAAGCAGGATCATCGTATCCGCCGTGGGTGCGATGTTCTCCGCCCCTCGCAGCATGCGCGGTTCGCCGCCGGCCATCGCGGTCGCGGCCATGGTCGTCAGAAATTGCCTGCGGTTCATTCGAACGTCCTCATTAGTAAATCAGTTGAAACTCGGGAAGCATGGCGACGCACCACATCAGGTCGGCGAGACCGCCTTCGTTAGCCAGAAGCTCCTTCGCAAGCCGGCGCTCCGCGGATTGGGGCTCGCGGCCGAGCGCATGCAGGAACACGCGCGACACCAGCGCATCTCCCGCAAACGGGCCCTTCGGCGCGCCTGTGGGCGTCTCCGGCTCGACCCGCGCAAGCCGCTCAAAATCGGGTTTTTCGGCAAAGACGAAGAAGCGGACGGCAGGACCAATGTCCGATTGGATGCTCGCCGCTTCCACTCCCACGACGGCCCGGAAGCGGGTGTATCCCTTTCCCGCAATCCGCTCCACGATCTCTTGCGACGCCTTGGCCCTCAACCCGCGCTCGAATGTCTTGTCTTTCATCATGACGGGTTCACCTTCGAGCTTCGTCACGCCCGCCGGGCCTTCGAACTCCGCGTCCGCCCAAACCGGCAGAACACGCTCCGGCGAGTACGATCCCATATCCACGATGAGCAGCCGCAATTCCTTGAGACCCGCGACGTCGATATCGACCGTCACCCGGTTCGAGGACACCCGGCCGCTATCGAAGAGATTCACCGGCGCCGGCGGAAGGTCGCCCTGCATTCTCTTAGACGCGCGGCGGAGAAACTGAGTGATCGAGCCGCCATTCGTCATTTCGAGAGCCTGCAAGGTTGTCGATTCGCCGTTTCGCTCGGTGAACACCTGATCGCGGATGGGGCGGCCCATCGCTCTCGCGAGCGGCGTTGCGGCGAGGCGCCAGTCCCGCGCATAACTTCCGGCTTTTCCCTGCGAGGACGTCAGCACTCGCCACTCGCCCGTGATCGCGGAGATGGTGTCGGAGAATTGCTCGGCGGTGATTCGCCTCCGCTGCGGTCCGCGGAACACGTATTCCTTCTCGTCCTTACCGGGATCGACGGACTCCATGTTGTAGGCCCGCGAAGTCATGATGCGCGCGATCAGCCACTTCAGGTCGTAGCCATGCTCGACGAAATCGGCCGCCAGTCCATCGAGCAGCTCGGGGCTCCAGGGCTCGGCATCCATGTCGTCTACGGGCTCGACAATTCCGCGGCCCGCGAGCTTCTTCCATATCCGGTTTACGATGGTGCGTGCGAAGCGGCCGTTCTCGCGGGCGGTGAACAACTTTGCCGCCGCCTCACGCCGCGAGGCGAGCGTGCCGCCGGCTCCGCCATCGCCAAGCTCCGGGTAGAGGAACTTGATCTCAGCGATCTGGCCTGTCTTCGCATCGCAGCGCACCAGTTCCAGCTTGTCTTCCGAGAAGAAGCTTGCGAGCCCGTAAGCGTCTTTCAGCTTCCACCGGCTGATGAAGCTGTCGTGGCACGAATTGCATTTCAAGTTCACGCCGGCGAAGATCTGCGCCGTGTTCTGCGCTGCCTGAATGACGGGCGTCTGGCTGGCGTTGACGTCGCCTCGCCAGTTGACGCCCATCAGGAAGCCCTCCGGGTCGCGCCCGTTTCGCGGATTCAAGAGTCGCGAAACGAACTCGTTGTACGGCATGTTGTCTTCAAGCGCGCGCAGAAGCCACGGCGTGATGCTCTGGCGTCCGCCGTGATAGTTAACGCCCTCGTCGTTACGGAGCAGATCGTTCCAGTAGGAGATCCAGTGTTCGGCGTAGTTGCGCCAGTTGGCGAGAAGCGTGTTCACCAGACGCTCACGCTTGTCCGGTCTCGGGTTCGCGACGAATTCACGAAGCTGCTCAGGCGAGGGCGGCATACCCCAGACGTCGAAATAGGCGCGGCGCGCAAACCGGGCGTCGGAGACGATTTGCGGCTGGATTCGATGCTGCTTGAAGTAGGCGGAGAGCGCGCGATCGGGCGGAGCGGGCGGCGAGTCCAAGGCCAGTTTCGGAACCCAGCGGCGCTTGGCTGCGGGCCCGTCAATTCGGGGACGCGCCCCTTGATCGATCCACTCTCGGAGCAGTGAGATCTCGGTTTCGGTCAACGGCTCGCCCGCGGGCGGCATTCGCTCGGAGGTCTTTGCCGTGAGCCGCGCGATGAGCAGGCTTTCCGCGCTCGCGCCCGGGACCAGCGCCGCGCCGTTGCGTCCTCCGCGCAGGACATCGTCGTAAGAGCTGAGCGACAGACCGCCGGAGCGCTTGTCGCCGCTGTGGCACGTAAAGCATCGCGCGGCAAGGACGGTGTGGACGTCGCGGGCATAATCGACGGTAGCGGCGAAAGCGGCGCTTGCGCCAAACATGCCCGCAAACATCGCGCCGAATAAGCGTAGTGGAGCGTTCATCTCGACACCATCAATTATAGACGGGGCGGTGGTAGGCGGGGTACCGAGACGATAAGATGAGAGTTCATGCGACGATCGAGAAGATCTTTCCTGGCGCTGATGTCCGTCGCCTCCGTACCCGCCGCGGAGAAGCGCGAGTTCCGCGATCCGCGTCCACCTGCACCGCCAAGCGCCCCCGCAATGGAACCTGGGCTGCCGAAGCAGAACGCGGACGTGAAGTTTCACGGCAAGCCGAAGCCTCTGCCGCCGGGCGCGGTGACGCACGATTGGAAATCCTTCCTCGGCCCCACGCACAACTCGATCTCGACCGAGACCAAACTACTCCACGACTGGCCGCGCGGAGGGCCGAAGATCGTCTGGGAATTGAAGAAAGGCACGAGCTTCACGTCTCCCGCCATCGCCGGCGAGCGCCTGGTTTATTTCCATCGCGCAGGCGCGGAGGAGAGGATCGAATGCCTCCATCCCGAGAACGGCTCGCGCTACTGGCAGTTCAGCTACGGCACGCGCTTTGAAGACCGCTATGGCTACAACAATGGACCGCGCTCGAGTCCCGTCATCGACGAGGACCGCGTATTTACCGTCGGCGCCGAAGGCAAGCTGCACTGTCTGAAGCTCTCGACCGGGCAGCTTCTCTGGAAGCGCGATCTCGCTGCCGACTTCAAAGTTCCGCAGGATTTCTTCGGCACGGCGTCCACTCCGCTGATCCATGGCAGCTACCTCATCGTCACCGTCGGCGCTCCAGGCGGACCGACCGTCGCCGCGTTCGACAAGGTCAACGGAAAGCTGGTATGGGGCGCTGGAGACCAGTGGGGACCGAGCTACTCCTCTCCCGTGCCCGCGACCGTCCACGGCAAGCCGCGCGTTTTCGCTTTCGCCGGCGGCGAGAGCCGTCCACCCACGGGCGGTCTCCTCTCGATTGACCCGCGCGACGGCACGCTCGACTTTTCCTTCCCGTGGCGGAGCAAGAGCTACGAATCCGTCAATGCGTCGTGTCCCGTGATCGCAGGCAACCAGGCATTCGTTTCGGCGAGTTACAAGGCTGGCGGCGCGCTGCTGAATCTGGCGGCGGACGGCGCGTTTTCGGTCGCCTGGACGACGCAGGAGTTTGGACTGCACTGGAACACCCCAGTCCACAAAGACGGTTACCTGTACGGCTTCGACGGCCGCAACGAGCCGGACGCGTCGCTCGCCTGCATCGAGCTCAAGACGGGCAAAGCGATGTGGCGCGAGACGCCGGAGTGGGAAGAAACGTTCAACATGGGCGGGGCGCCGCGGGCGCAGCGGCTCGGGACATTCCGCGGGTCGCTGTTGCACGTGGACGGACGCTTCCTGTGTCTGGGAGAACTCGGACACCTGATGTGGCTCGATCTCACGCCGAAGGGCTATAAGGAACTGGCGCGGACGTGGCTGTTCGCGGCGCGTGAGACCTGGGCTTTGCCCGTGGTGAGCCGGGGGCTGCTCTACATAAGCCAGAACACGGCGGGCCTTTTCGAGCGCGAGCCGCCGCGGTTGATCTGCTACGATCTCCGCGCAGCGAAGTAGCCGGGGAATCCCTATTTCGCCATCGCCGCGCGTTTGATCGCGAAGATCAACGCGCCGCGGCATTCGCCGGTTATCAATTCAGGCGCCGCGTTTCTCCACTCCGCCACCGCTCTTCGCGCGATCTCCTGGCCGATGCCGCTGTTTCGTATCTTGTGGGTCAGCATCTCGGAGATCGTGCCTCCATCCTTTCGCCGCAGGCCTTCAAGCATTCGCGTCTGAAAGATCAGCTTATCCTCGACCTTCTTTGCCAGCGCTTCAGCGGTGGGACTGCCTCTCAACTCGGCCACGATCAAATCGGAAACATCATGCGCCATCGCCATCACGAAAAGATCTTCGAGCTGCGACGCCTGCTCACGAGTAAGCAGGCTCTGCTGGCCGGCGACAATCTCTCCAAGAGAGGTGACGGATTGGCGAAGCTGATCGTACCGCTCGCCCTCCTTGGGCTGCATCACGAGTACGTAATACAGCACAAGGAAAACGGCCAAGCCAAAGGTGCCGACGAGTTGAACGGCAACCGCCCAGCTTTTAGGCAAACCGGCGATACCGGCTTCGCTGGACTTTGGATCGTCTTCGTTCGGCATACGTTCTCCTTTGCCGGTTCCTCAGCGCGACCGGGTGCGTGGCGGCTTACGCATCGGGGCGCCCGCGCGGGCGGGGTGGCGTCAGGCCGTCTTCACGCATGCCGCGAATATGGAGTGAGACTGCTTTTTCGATGCGGCGAAGAGTCTGGCCGATCGTCTTCCTCGTTGCTACGCAGCCTGGTAAGTCGGGAACCGAAGCCCCCCAATCGCTGTCGGAATACTTATTGATGCGGACCGTGTACTTGGTTTTGCTCTCTCGGGGGTTCACAGCTGCGCCTTCCGGCGCGCACGGTGCGACGCATTTCTAGGTCGGTTTATAGGCCGGTCGGCTGCGTGCTGGTATTCGTAAAGAGTTTCAGGGGCAATGTCGGCGCCGTTCGGCCACGCGACCGTGCCACCTTCGAGAAAGAACCGCCGAAAGTAGCTTGGCTTCTTTAGTGGCTCGAACACAGGGCCCTCCAACCACTGACGAAAATCAATGGTCTTCTCTGAATTGTCATTGAACGTCATGTGAATACGATGGCCGCCGCAGTACTCTGCACGTATCACCGATGGCAGAAAGCTCATAGCGACACCTCACTCCAGGGGCTCGATCCTCTCCAGAGGACGGCCAGCCTTCATCCTTTTCCAGTTCACCTCCAACTCCCGCCGATGAAGGGACGCCCACTGACGGATAAGCCGGCGCGCCGTCCGCGACCGCATGTTTCCAACAATCATCTTTCCGTCCAGATCAAACTTGGCCTCCTGCCCCTGGTACTCGGCATGAAAGTGAACTGGCTCGTGCTCTCGATAAAACATCCGAACGATGATCCCGAAGAACATCGAGAGGGTCGGCACTCTTCAAGCTTATCGCGTCCGCGCCGAGCGAGCGTCCACGGGTAAAGTCACTGCAAAAACCAAACGCCGAAGCTCCCCAAAAGGGAACCTCGGCGTTTGGCCAATCTACACCTGAACGCGCCTTACCAGATCATCTTCATGCCGAACTGAATCACGCGCGGGCTGTTCCCTTGTCCGCCGATGATCCCGAAATTCCCGGCCGAGAAATCCGTCGAAGGCGCGCCAAAAATCGTCCGGTTAAACGGATTCGACAGCTCCAGACGGAACTGGTGGGTCAGGCGTTCGAAGATTTTGGTCTCCTTGAACGCACCGAACGACTCCTGGACGAAGTTCGGCTGCCGTGTACGCAGGTAAACGGGGGCATTGCCGAACTGAAGCGGTCCGGGATTCGAGAAAGCCGCTCTGTTCAAGTAGGCGTCCCGCCGCGGGTCGAACTTGTCCGACGCCTGGGGCGCGCGTATGGCCGATCCCGTCAGGTTGGGGCGAAGCCCGCCGTTAAAAACCGGCAGCCCATTGATCGTCGAGACCGCCAGCGGGAAGCCGCTCGAGTAGGCGCCCACTCCGCTTACCGACCATCCGCCCGTCAACCGGCCCAGACCTTTCTGGCCGCGGCCGAAAGGCAGCACGTAGTTGAAGCTGAACGTCAGGATGTGCGGCTGGTCGGTTGCGTACAACGCCTTCTCCCTCTGGAACAGGTTCTGGCGGATCACGCCTCCATGCACGTCGGTGAATCCCGCGCCGTCGGAGAGATTCTTCGAGAACGTGTACGCTACGGTCGATGCGAGACCCTTCGAGAATCGCTTGTCCAGTTTGTACTGGAACGAATGGTAGGTCGAGTTCGCGTAGGGCGCGCCGACCGTTGCCACGTTCTGGTACTGCGGGAACGCACGGAGAGCCTGAGCGACCGTCGCGCGCGAGCCGTATAACTGCGTGAATCCCGCGAACGGTTCCCTGATACCGGCCGCCTGCGCCGCGGGAGATGTGATCTGAGAGCGCAGCAAGGCGTCGCCTAAGGCGTGATACTTGGGATCCACCTGATTCAGTCCAAGGGAATCGTACAAGTGCGTCCCCTTGTTCGCGACATAAGCGCCGCTCATCATCAGAGTGCCCGTGAGCTGGCGCTCCAGGGTCAGGTTGTATTGCTGGGCATAGGGAATCTGCCCGCCCGTCGCCTTTACGACGATGGCCGCGTTCTGGCCGTTCGCCACGGTTGGCGAAATCAGCGGGGGACGGTTGAAGTTCTGCGGGAAGCCGTTGTCCCAGTTGAACGCCGGAGTCACGCCGTTGTCGGCGCTCGCGAAGCTTGGCGTAATGGAAAAACCGGTTTGCGGAATTCCGACGCCCTGGTTGATGTACTCCTTGTAGAAGATCCCATAGCCGCCCCGAATCACGGTGTTTTTCGTAATGGAGTATGCGAATCCGATGCGTGGGGCGAAGTTCTTGTAGTGGATGTCGAAGAAGCGGTTGAATCCCTGCCGCCCGGTTCCCGTGCCGCCGAAAACAAATGCGCCCGGCAGGTTTCCGGCGCCGGGATTCGCCGCGCCTGGATCCATGTAGGAAACGCGCCCGAGCGGATCGGAAGTCGGTACTTGCACCTCCCAGCGCAGGCCGATGTTAAGGGTCAGTTTCGGCGTCACCTTATAGGTGTCGTCGACAAAGAGACCAAAGTATTTGTAGCGGCCGCCCGGGAGCGAATCGCGGAAGTAGGAACTCGCGCTATCGACGCTTCCAAGCAGGAAGCTGGCAAACGGGTTGCCCGATCCGCTTACGCCAGGAAGCGCGGTTTCCAGATTGCTGAAGTTGAAGGTTCCGCCTCCGTTGCCGTAGTTCCGGTAGTTGTCGCGGTGCGTCTGAACCTCCACGCCCATCTTTATGGTGTGCTTGTTCTTGATCCACGTCAGGTTGTCGAGAAAGGCGAAGGTTGAGAAGTAATTGTCGGAAGCGATGTCGTCGCCGAACCGGGTGTACCCCTGCGTGAACGTTACGGTCGGAAACAGGTCGTACTGGACGCCTGTGAGACCGAGTTTACTCGGCCACCCCTGGTTAAAACTAAGCGAGAAGTTAGGATTCCGGAAGCGGGAGAAGCCCGCGCCGATGTGGTTCAACAGGGTCGGACTCACGTTCCAGTCGTAATTCAGCCGGATGATCCGCGTGGTCACCACCTGGAAATTGTAATTTTCGAGCGCGGTCGAACGGCCTACGGAAAGCAGCCGCGACGGCGCCGGGCTCTTGATGGACGGGCGATCCGTGTAGTTGAACATTCCGCTCAGCCGGTGCCTGCTCTTGATGGCGTGATCGATCTTGAAGCCGCTGGTGCGCTGGTCGGCCGACGGGCTCCCCAGAGGCGCGATGCTGTTGTTGACCAGACCCGGCAACTCCGGCGTCGGATGGAAAGGCAGCATCTTCGAGGAAATCGAGCTGAACTGGGACTTCGGAATCACGTTGCTTGCGAACGGCGTGCGCGTAACGCGGCCGGAGGCGTCGACCGAGGTGGTGCGCGGATCGTAAATCGGCGCGGCCAACTCGCCGAAATCGCCCTGGAGCATGCGCGCTGTCGCGAGCGTGTTGAATCCGGCGAGCTGTCCGCCGCGGATGTAGAACTGATCGAGGGAGAAGAACCAGAAGGTGCGGTCCTTGCCGTCATAGAGCTTGGGAATCCGGACAGGTCCGCCAGCCGTGAACCCCCATTCGTTCTGTTTCCGGGATGCTTTAGTCGGGCTGAAAAAGCCGCGCGCATCCAGTTTGTCGTTCGCCAGGAACTCCCAGGCGCTGCCATGGAACGCGTTGGTTCCGCTCTTCATGGTGAAGCTCGTCACGCCGGAGAGGGCGTGCGTGTATTCGGCCGAATAGTTGTTCGTGATGAGCTTGAATTCCGCGATCGCGTCGACCGACGGATTCACTTCGGCGTCGTTCGCCAGGTCGCCTCGCGACAGCGCGATGCCGTCGTAGTAGATCTGGTCGTTGAACGATCCGCCGCCGCCGATATGTTTCTCCCATGTGTTGCCCGGCGCGACGCCCGGCGAGAGAAAGATAAACGCCGACGGGTTGCGGATGCCGCCGCCAAGCGTGAGCGGCAGATCGAGGAAGCGCTTGTTGTCGAGCACCGCGCCGACATCGGTCGATTCCGTCTGAATCAACGAAGCCAGAGCCTGGACCTCGACCGTCTGCGTCACCTCGCCGACTTGCATTGTGACGTCGATACGAGACTGCTGGTTCACCTGGACCTGAATGTTCTTCACGTCCTGGCGCCGGAATCCGGCGGCCTGCGCCGTGAGGGTATACAAGCCCACCGGCAGATTGAGAAACGCGTAGGTACCGCTCGGGCTCGAAGCGCCGCTGAAGGCGAGATTCGTACTGTCGTGCGTGATGCTGAGCGCGACGCCGGGCACGACGGCGCCGGTCGAGTCGATAATGGTGCCGGCGATGTTGCCGCGGTCGCCCTGCGCAAAAGCTGCAATCGAAAGCGCCGCGAGGGACGCAATCAGAAGTAGAGTCTGTTTCACGAGAACCTCCAAGGGGACTACCGTATTGGTTGGATTATGCCGCTTGCCACGGGGCGGTGTCAACTTCCAAAAGCGCGTAAATTAGAAGTATATGTTCCTTGCCCTTGTGCTTTCGCTCGCTGCTCCGGCCGATTGGGTGCCCGCCCGCTGGAAGTGGACCGAACCAGCGACACTCGAACTGGCAGCCGGGACGCCCATCAACTGTCTGCTGCTCGACTGGACTTCGGAAGAGAGCGGGAAGATCGCGGCGTTCGCGGCGAAGGCCAACGAGAAAGGCATCGTCTCGCTGGCCGTGCTGCGGCCCGGCGGCGATACCGCGAAAGAGGCGCGGGGAGTCTCGCTCGCGAAGCTGAACGGCGTCGTTCTCGAAGGCGATTTCCCGGATGGAACGGCCGGCCGCGTCCGCGATGCCATAGCGGATTCGAAATCCGTCGTCATCGAGCTTACCTCCCGCGGCAGGATGAAGCTCGGCGTCGCGAAGGAAGGCGCCCCGATCATTGGAACCTACCAGGCCGTTTGGCCCGGCATTCAGATTCAGGAGGATGGCCACACGAAGGCCGGTCCCACGGGAGGAACCTGGATCGACACCAATTCCGGTTTCGTTCGATCCGTGCGATCGTACGGCGACGCAACCGTCTGGCTCGGGAACCTGCCGCCGCCCGGCACGGCAGTTACCTCCGAGCGATATCTTCAGGTGCTCGCCGACGCGGCGATCGTCGGCGCGCGCTGGATACTGGCGATGGACGACGGCTTCAGCGCCCGCCTGCACGCCCGCGACCCCAAGACTCTCGAGGCGTGGATGGCCATCGGGCAGCACCTGAAATATTTCGAGCAACACCCGGAATGGCGCTCGTTCAAACCGCACGGGAAGCTGGCGATCGTGCAGGATACCGCAAGCGGCGCTCTGCTGTCCGGCGGAATTCTGGACATGATCGCGGTCAAGCACACGCCTGTCCGCCCCGTGCCTCCGCAAAGGCTGAGCCGCGAAACGCTGAAGGGAGCGAACCTCGCCGTCAATCTCGATAGCGACGCGTTGGACGCCCGCCAGAAGGAAATCCTCCGCGACTTCACCAAGGCCGGCAACACGGTTCTCACGGCCCCGAAAGGCTGGAAGGACAAGTCGAGCATTGGCGGCGACACCGTCACTTTGGAGAAAGCCGAACTCGAGAGGATCTACGAAATCTTCAAGGAAGTTTCCGGACTGATCGGCCGCAACAACCTGGGAGCGCGCCTTTTCAACGTCTCGACCATGCTCTCGAACCTGACGGCAAGTGACGACGGAAAGCAGGTATTGGTGCACTTGGTGAACTACTCGGGCTTCCCGGTCGAGAACGTATCCGCGCATTTCCTGGGGGATTTCAAACGCGCCCGCCTGTTTACGCCGGAGGGCAAGGAGCGCGATCTCGAAGTGTACAAGAACGAAGAAGGCACGGGCGTCGACATCGACCTGGTTTCCGTCTGCGCGAGTTTGAGACTAGAATGAGGTCAGACAAAGCAGGATTGGAGTAATGCATGACAAGACGAGAATGGCTTGCGCTGTTAGCCTCGGCGCCCTTGCTGCGCGCGGCCCCCGACGCTCCCACTGCCCCGGTCGCCGTTGCGAAGTGCCCCGCTTACGAGGGCGATGTGACCGGCGCTCTCAACACGATGTTCGACCAACTGGGTGGCCTCGCGCACATCGTCAGGAACAAGACCGTCACCGTAAAGTTGAATCTCACCGGTAGCCCCGGACAGCGCTTCATGGGACGGCCGCTCGGCGTCACGCACTACACGCATCCGAAGCTCGTGGGCGCGACCGCGTACCTGATGGGAAAGGCGGGAGCGAAGCGCATCCGTTTTGTCGAGAGCGCCTGGGCCACCGCCGGACCGCTTGAAGAAGTGATGCTCGATTCCGGCTGGAACGTGCGCCAGTTGCTCTCCTCCGCGCCCGGCGTCGAGTTCGAGAACACGAACGGCTTAGGCAAAGGCAAAAAGTACTCGCGGTTCAAGGCGCCTTCCGGCGCCTACATCTACCCGGCGTACGATCTGAATCACGCTTTCGAGGACACCGATGTCTTCGTCAGCATGGCGAAATTGAAGAACCACGAAACCTGCGGCGTCACCCTTTCGCTGAAGAACTGTTTCGGCAACGCGCCGGCTTCCATCTACGGCGACGACGCGAAAGAGAACGAACCGAACGAATCGCCCACCAAGGGCCGCCTGGAAGTGTTCCACCTGGGGCGGCGGGGGCCGGCGAAAAGTGCGCCGCAGGAGATCGACCCGAGCTCGAACCGTCAGGCCGGTTATCGCGTGCCGCGTATTGTGGCCGATCTGTGCGCGGCGCGGCCGATCGATCTCGCCATCATCGACGGCATCGAGTCCGTCTCGGGCGGCGAAGGGCCGTGGATCAAAGGACTGAAGCTGGTGAAGCCCGGGGTTCTGGTTGCCGGGACCAATCCGGTTACGACCGACGCCGTCTCGACAGCGATCATGGGCTACGATCCGCGGGCAACGCGCGGCGCGGGGCCCTTCCGCAAGTGCGACAACACCATGCTGCTTGCCGAGGCGCACGGACTTGGCACTACCGACCTGAAGCGCATCGAGGTGCGCGGCGTCTCCATCGCGGATGCACTCTACAATTATGAAGCTTAGCTTTCTCATACTCTCACTCGGTCTCGCGGCGGCGGAACTGTTCGCGCAGTCGCGGCCGACTATGTTCCCTCCCGTGCGCGGCACGCGCGAGATGGTGGGCGCGGCGAATAACTTCGAAGTCGAAGCCGGTTACCGCATTCTGCAGCAGGGCGGAAACGCATTCGACGCCGGCGTCGCGGCGGTGCTCGCCGCTTCTGTTACCGAGCAGGCTCGCTTCGGCATCGGCGGCGAAATGCCCCTGCTGGTGAAGCCCGTGGGAAAGCCCGTCTCCGTCATCGCGGGCGTCGGGTACGCGCCCACGAAGGCCACCGTCGAGTTCTACAGGAACCGCAAGCCCGAGCCCTGGGAAGAAGCCGGGCGGATGCCCCCGATTCCGTCGCAGGGCATCCTTGCGACCACCATTCCAGGAGTGTTCGACGGCCTGATCCTCGCCCTCGATCAATACGGGACCATGTCCTTCTCGCAGGTGGTCGCTCCCGCCATCGAGTACGCGCAGGGCTTCCCCATGGGTGAAGAGTTCGCGGCGTTCATCCGCAACAATCAGGCGGTGCTCGAACTCTGGCCCACGTCGAAGGCGTTCTTCCTGCCGAACGGCGCGGCGCCGAAACGCGGCGAGGTTTTCCGCGAGCCCGATTTAGAGCGCACGTTCCGCGAACTCGCGGCCGTCGAAGTCAAGACCAGGGGGAAGCGCTCCGCCAAGCTTAAAGCCGTGCGCGATCTTTTCTACAAAGGTTCGCTCGCCAAGCGGATGGCGGATTTCTCGGAAAAAAACGGCGGACTGATCTCTTACAACGACCTCGCCGAGTATCGCGCGGAGATCGACAAGCCGCGCACGGGCACTTACCGCGGCTACGAAGTCAACAAGCCGGGCTTCTGGACGCAGGGGCCGGTGATGATCGAAGCGCTGAATCTGCTGGAAGGCTACGATCTGAAAGCGCTTGGCCACAATAGTCCGGAATATCTGCACATTGTGGTGGAGGCGGCGAAGCTCGCTTTTGCCGACCGCGACCGCTATTACGGCGATCCGAAGTTTTCGGAGATTCCCGAACAGATTTTGCTTTCGAAGGAATATGCGTCGGACCGGCGGAAGCTGATCGATCCTCAGCGGGCCTCAATGGAGCACCGCCCCGGTACGATCGGCGCGCCTTTGAAGATGCCGAGTGGCGGCGGCGCGACCGGGAACGTGCAGGACACCACGTGCGTAAACGTCGTGGATAAGCACGGCAACGTTTTCTCCGCCACGCCGAGCGGCGCATGGCTGCCATCGGTGATCGCGGGCGACACGGGAATTCCGTTCGGCTCCCGCCTGCAAACGCTGCTGCTGACTCCGGGCCATCCGAATCAGCTCGCGCCGCGCAAGCGTCCGCGCGTGACGCTGAGTCCGACCATCATCTTGAAGGACGGGCAGCCGTTTCTAGCGTTATCGACGCCGGGCGGCGACAATCAGGATCAGGCCATGCTGCAGGTGATCCTGAATATCATCGACTTCGGCATGGGCCCTCAGGAGGCGGTGGAAGCGCCGAGATTCCAGACGGAGCATTTCTACTCGTCGTTTGCATTCCATGAATTCGCGGCGGGCGGACTGAATCTCGAGGCGCGTATTCCGAAGGGAACGGCGGAGAAGCTGGGATCGCTCGGGCATAAGGTGAGGGTGACGGGCGACTGGAGCAACGGCTCCGCGCCGACGGTGATTCAGACGTCGAACGGCGTGTTGCAGGGCGGCGCGGACCCTCGCCGCGGGCGGTTTATTTTCGGGCGGTGAGCGGGGGACGGGCGCAGGTACGGTTGTCAACACCTGGACGCCTACCCTCGCTCCCGATCTTCCAGATCAGGCTGTCGACGAGGGCTTGGGAGACGCGGAAATTCGTGCTCAATAATCGAGCGAGTACCGAGGGCAGGCCAATCAGACCTTTGATTGCAGCCAGTCTGAGCACACCGAGGGTACGAGAAGTGCATCGCCGGCCATCTGCGCGAGCAGAATGGCAGATCGCTCACCCGGGTCCAGTGCTGCCAACGATGTATCGTCATTGAGGGGAGCCATTCGGCAATTTCCGCGGGCGCTCCGGCTGCATTCAGTTCAGCCACCACCTCGGCTGGCACACAAATGCGCCCGTGGAGTCCCGGTGGCACTTCCACCGCGCCGATTAAAATCAGGTAGTTCAGCGGCGAGGTGTCGGCAACCACTACCTTCATTTTGTGAACGCGGCTGCCGCTTCACTCTCGTGCCGAATATCCTCGATGGTCAACGGTAGAAGAACTCCGTATGCCTTCAGGAAGCCGTCCATCTCGTACCTTGAGCCGATTCCCAGCAGGCGGCGAGCCTGCGAAGGGGTCAGCTTCCCTGATCGGACTCCCTCCAACGCAAGAGCCGCAAGGGCAGCCCGCGTTAGACTTCCGCTGTCGGCAGCGAAATTCCGCGCCAAGTCTTCCGGCAGGTCCAGGGTGATCTGCATTTCGTCCTCAACGCTCATTGTCGCTCAATCCAGGCGAAACAGGTTTGCCGATTGTTACGGACAACCGCTCCGCGCCCGCCGCGCAAGGAACAATGCCAAGAGGACGTCGATGGGTGTTTCGCATCGGAAAACCACACAGTCCCCGATACCTGTTATGGTCACTGCATGGCCCGACGCCCGAGGAATACGGCCGCGATCGCCACCCTCGATGTTTCACGGTCCGGATGGCCGGCGGCGGCATCAAACCCGGCGTCACCCGGGGCGAAACGGACGACTATAGATACAACATTACGCGCGGACCACACCCGCCTCACTTTCAAGTATCAAGGCCGGCATTTTCGGCTGACCGACGTGCACGGGGAAGTTGTAAAACCCTTCCGGCGTAGCGCGGCGCGCTTTAACTGTCGCGCTGCCGTGGCCGTGCCAGGGTTGCCGTGGCTAGCGACCCGCCCAGGCCCATCGTTTCGACGGCGGACGAGGGCACAATCACCATGGAGCCCTTTTCCTTGAGCGCTTCGTAAAGCATGTTCATGGCGCGCAAATGCAGCGCCGTCGGGTTGTCGGCGTAGACGAGCGACGCCTGCTGGAACTTCTCGGCAATCTCCGTTTCCGCCGTTCCCAGAATGATCCGCGCCTGGCGCTCGCGCTCGGCCTGAGCCTGTCTCGACATCGCGTCTTCCAGCTCTTTTGGAATGTGGACGTCGCGGATCTCGACCGACTGAACCGTGATTCCCCACGGGTTGGTCTTCTCGTCGAGGATGCGCTGAAGCTCGCGGCCGAGCGTCTCGCGCTCCGTGATCATTTGCGCCAGCTCGTGGCGGCCGATCGACTCCCGTAGCGCGGTCTGCGAACTCAGCATGATGGCTTCCTGGAAGTCGGCTACCTCGAGAATACATTTCTCCGCATTCCAGACCACCCAGAATACGATCGCATCCACGTTTACCGGAACCGTATCGCGCGTAAGCGCCGTCTCCGCCGTGACGTTGCTGACACGCACGCGCTGATCCACAAAGCGGCTCAAGCTGTCGATGACCGGAATCATATGGAAGATCCCAGGCCCGCGCAGCCCCACATAGCGGCCTAGCCGAAGCACCGCCACTTTCTCCCACTGGTCCGCCACTTTGATAGCGAAAAGCAGGTACATCCCAAGAATCGAGCCTGTGACAAGCGGTATTGGTGAGCGGAGAACGCCCGTCCCGATAATCCCGATCATTATCAAGGCAAAACAGAGCGCCCCTCCGACCGGGCTCACTGGCTGATTGCGATTGATCTGGCCGTCCGCCTCCCTTTTTCCGCCTCCTGCATGAATCACCGGCACAAATACCATAGGTCACTTCCTCCTGTTTTCGTGTTCGTCGAGAAACTCGCCGAGGCAGGCCGCCAGTTCGCGCGCCGTGAAGCCCGCGCCACCGGCCCGCGCCACAAAGTCGCCGACCAGTTGGGTCAACTGGCGCTGCCGCTCGGCCTCATCCACCTTCACCAATTTGCTGGAGATGAACGTCCCCGTCCCCTGTTGCGTATCGAGCACGCCGCGGATCTCGAGCTCCCGATATGCCTTCCCTGCTGTATTCGGGTTGATAGCCAGGTCCACCGCAGCCTGGCGAACGGTGGGCAACTGATCTCCAGGTGCGAGCGTTCCGGCCGCAACCGCTCCAAGAACCTGATCGATGATCTGGCGGTAGATCGGAACGCCGCTGCGCGCATCCAGAGTGAACTGGAACGGGCGGCTGACTTGACTCTGTCTACTAGTCATCTACACAATTAGTGTACTAGATGTATAGTGCATTGTCAAGAGGAAGATTTACTCGGCTTCGTGAAACCCCGGGGGGCAGCCTCAGACTGGTCGAGTTGCGAAGCGAAATTGAGGCGGAAGCTTGGATTTGGGCAAGAACGGCGCAAATCCCCAACCTCCGCTACCGATCTGCGACAATATGGTCCTGGAACATCGGAGTCCCGCTCCGATGTCCGCTCATGCCATCGCCCAACGCCATACCAGGATAGGCGTGACGCGGCTGTGACTGGCGTTGGCACGCAGTTAAGGAACTCATGCGCCCCCATCTGGAAAAAGTTAGTCTGCGCGGTTTTAAGACGATTCGAGAACTGAGGGATTTCGAACCGGGTCCACTGACGGTTCTGATTGGTCCCAATGGCGCGGGCAAGTCCAATTTCATGTCTTTCTTTCGGCTCCTCTCCTGGGCGCTTGTACCGCCCGGCGGATTGCAGGAGCATGTCGCGAAACTCGGGGGCGCTAGCGCTCTTTTGCATGACGGACCGGACCTCGTCCATAGAAGCTCAACTTCGCCTCGTCACGGATGCAGGCGAGAACGAGTATTTCATACGTTTGGCACACGCCGCCGGGGATACCTTGATCTTCACCGAAGAGAAGTACCGGTTCTCGCGTTCCGCTTTCTCCACGTCTGCAAATTGGACGGACCTCGACGCCGGACAACGGGAAGCGAAACTTGTGAACAAGGCGGAACAAGGAGACGCGACGGCAAGAACCATTCACACACTACTGAGGCGAGTGACTTTCCATCAATTCCACAACACTTCGGACACGGCTCGTATTCGACAAAAGTGGTCCGTTGACGAGGGCCGATGGCTCAAAGAGGACGCCGGAAACCTGGCGCCGTTTCTCTTTCGACTCCAGTCGCAACAGCCTCGATACTATCATCGCATCGTGGAAACGATACGCTTGATTCTTCCCTTTTTTGCCGATTTTGAGTTCGATGCCCAATACGGCCAGCTACTCCTTCAGTGGCGGGAAAAAGGTACGGATCGGATCTTCAATGCCAGCCAAACCGCCGACGGGATGTTGCGAATTCTTGCGCTCGTGGCGCTGCTGCAACGGCCCGAATTCGACCTGCCGGACGTTCTCATCCTGGATGAACCGGAGCTTGGTCTCCATCCGTACGCAATAGAGGTCGTCGCGGGACTGATACGCGCGGCATCGAAGAGCGTCCAGATCATCCTGGCAACGCAGTCGGTCTCCTTGATCGATCGGTTTTATCCCGAGGATATCGTTGTGGTTAACCGCGTGGAACGAGAGTCTCAGTTTCAGCGGCTTGGAACCGAAGCACTTGCTGAGTGGCTCAAGGAATACACTCTTTCCGAGTTGTGGGAGAAGAATGTGATCGGTGGGAGGCCTTGACGCTTTGGTACGGCTGCATGTCGTGGTTGAGGGCCAGACCGAGGAGACGTTTGTTCGCGATCTGCTTGCGCCGTCACTCGGCCTTATCGCGGATGTCCATCGCGTGACCACAGGCAGGAAGGGTCCAACAACATATCGCGGTGGACATACAAGCTACCAGCATTTGAGGCGCGACCTGACGCGATGGATGGCGGAGGATCGGCATTCGGAGTCCTGGTTCACTACTATGGTCGATCTCTATCGAATTCCGAACGACGTGCCGGGCTACGAGAAATCTCGCAAGATCCGCGATCCTGTCGAGAGAGTGAAATTCCTTGAGCGGGAGTTCAAGTCCGATATCGGTCACCCACGGTTCGCGCCATATATTCAGCTTCACGAATTTGAGGCTCTGCTCTTTTCCGATCCGGAAAGCTTCTTAACTTCATTTCCGGATAATCGCCAAGCGGTCGCTGCTTTGGCACGAATCCTTGAGCAGTTGAGTAGTCCGGAGTACATCGACGATGGCGCCTTTCCACAGTTTATGAAGCCTGTCGATGGTCCTAAAATTGCGCGTGAGATCGGTTTGCCGAAACTTCGCGCGGCGTGCCCGCATTTCAATGAATGGATTGACGCTCTCTTAAGCCTGTAGCGCGGCAGCCATGCCCCTCAGAGCCCCGCTTTCTTCCACAGCGCGTCCACCCTTACCTTCACTTCTTCGGACATGCGTATCACCTCCGGCCAGGGCCTCGTGAAACCCTCGCCGGACCATTTGCGGGTCGCGTCGACGCCCATCTTCGAACCGTAGTTTATGAGACGGCTCGAGTGGTCGAGCGAATCGACCGGCCCCATTGTGAACTGAATGTCCCGCTCCGGATCGATATTGTTCAGCGCCTTCCACGCCACCTCGCGGACGTTCTGCACGTCCACGTCTTCATCCACAATTACGATGCATTTGCTGAACATCGCCTGCCCCAGGCCCCAGATCGCGCTCATGACCTTGCGCGCGTGTCCGGGGTAAGATTTGCGGATCGCCACCAGAATAAGGTTATGAAAAATGCCCTCGGCGGGCATGCAAATGTCCCGCACCTCAGGCAACTGCATGCGCATCAGCGGTAGAAAAATGCGCTCGATCGCCTTGCCCATGTAGTAGTCCTCCATGGGAGGCGGCCCGACGATGGTCGTCGCGTAGATCGGGTCCTTTCGCTGCGTGATGCAGGCGACGTGAAAGACCGGGTATTCTTCGGCCAGCGAGTAGAACCCCGTGTGGTCTCCGAACGGACCCTCCGTGCGCAGCTCGCCCAGCTCGACATAGCCCTCGAGCACGATCTCCGCGTTTGCCGGAACTTCCAGATCGCACGTCTCGCATTTCACCATTTCCACCGGACTCGACCGCAGGAAACCGGCAATCATCATTTCATCGAGATCGGGCGGCAGGGGCAGGATCGCCGAATACATCACGGCCGGGTCGGCGCCGATGGCGACCGCGACATCCATGCGCTTCCGCTTGCCCTCTTTCAGCAAACGCCGGTAGTGCTCCGCACCCTGCTTATGCGTCTGCCAGTGCATTCCCGCGGTCCGCTCGTCGAAAACCTGCATGCGGTACATGCCGCAGTTGCGCTTCCCCGTATCGGGATTGCGCGAGAACACGAGAGGCAATGTGATGAAGGGTCCGCCATCGTCGGGCCAGCATTTGAGCACCGGATAGTCGAGGAGCGAGAAGCCTTCCGTTCGGATCGCTTCCTTGCACGGCCCCCTGGACACCGTGTGCGGAAAAAAGGAGCCCATCTCGGCAAGCTTCGGCAGCATCTTCAGCTTGCCCATGAAACCCTCGGGCATGCGCATTTCCAGATACTCCGAAATGCGCCGGGCCACCTCTTCCACCGAGTCGACTTCGAGTGCGATCTCCATCCGGCGCGCGCTGGCGAACGCGTTGATGAGGACGGGCGTGCGATAACCCTTTGGATTTTCGAACAGGAGCGCCGGTCCGCCAGTCTTGACGGAGCGGTCCGCAAACTCGGTGATTTCGAGATTCGGATCCACTTCGACGGTAATGCGCTTCAATTCGCCGTTCTTCTCAAGCGCCCTGATGAAATCCCGGAGGTCCTTGTATGCCATGGAGTATGAGCCTACATTACACCGCAACGCGCGCGCGACGCCAGTTCGCACGCGGCTCAGAACCAAACGGGGCACTTTCCTCCGTTTCGAGCCGAAGGGCGCCTTGAACTGAGTTCACAAAATGAGAACCTCAGGGAGCGCTGCGGTTGGAGGGTGGTGGTTGGCCAAGGCCCGGATGCCGCGGGCGGCCTTGATTTGTCCGAAGACCGGCCTCATGATCGCTTTGCGCATCTTGTACAAGCCCCGGCCTGTTTCGGTCTTCAGATTCTGTTTCATTTGCTCTACTGCCGAAGCGGCTTCGGCGGAGGGTTCGGTTGGCGGCTCGGCCGGATCAACCCTGCCGGCATCCTCAGGCTGGTCCCGTTTCTCCTTTCCCGTTAGAATGGAAACATTTAGATTGACAAATGTTTGTATCTCCTTTCGTCCTGGAGTTGAGGCGTTCAATGTGCGGATCGCGGTGGACGGCGCGGCGCGGATCGTTGCGGCGGTCGAGGTGACGCAGGAACCAACGACAAGCGGCGACTGGCGCCGATGCCGGCGCAGGTAGAGCGGAACCTGGGGGGCCAAACCGCAAGCGGTCAGCGAAAAGCAAGTGAACGATGAGCGAGTGAGAGACATCGAGTTGTAGTGGCGACGGATTTCGACACGCTACTAGACGGACCGGCCGCGAGGACGGCTAATTCTTATCCGGACGGTCCTTAAGACTCATCACTTCTTCAATGGTCGATGTGGCCGCGGCCGCCTGGCGCCTGTAGTCGACAAGACGGTTTCGTTCCTCGTCGTCGGCAATCGCCTTCATGCTCAGTCCGATGCGCTTCTCCGCTTCGCTCATCTTGAGGATCTTGAAATCGTACTGTTGGCCGATTTCGACCGGCAACTCGTCGCGCTTGCCGCTGAAGCCGGGAATCTCGGAATGATGGCAGAGACCCTCGACACCCTCGGCCAGTTCCACGAACACGCCGAATCCAGCCGCGCGGCAAATCGTTCCCCTTACCAGATCGCCCGGCTGATGCGTCTGGAAGAACAGCTCCCAAGCGTCCGGCTGCAGTTGCTTGATGCCGAGCGAGAGCCGCTTCCCTTTCGAATCGATCTGAAGGATCGCAGCCTGCACGACCTGGCCTTTCTTCAATATTTCCGAGGGATGCTTCACGCGCTTCGTCCAGGAGAGGTCGGAAACGTGTACAAGACCGTCGATTCCGTCCTCGATCTCAACGAACGCGCCAAAATCGGTCATGTTTCGCACGCGTCCTTCGACGACCGAGCCGATGCTGTACCGTTCGTCGATCGTAGTCCAGGGATTCGCTTCAAGCTGCTTCAGACCCAGTGAAATCCGCCGTTCCCTCGGATGCACTTCAAGCACGACGGCTTCCACCTGATCGCCTGGATGCACCACTTTCGCCGGATGCTTCATCCGGCGGGACCACGACATCTCTGAAATATGAATGAGTCCCTCGACGCCGGGCTCGAGTTCGACGAAGGCGCCGTAATCGGTAACGGTCACCACCTTTCCCACCACACGGCCGTTCAGCGGGTAGCGATCTTTCACCGTGAGCCACGGGTCGGGCGCGAGCTGCTTCATCCCGAGCGAGATCTTCTCTCGCTCCCGATCGAGCTTTAACACCATTACGGTGACCGTATCGCCCGGATGCACAAGGGCGGAAGGGTGCGGCACCCGGTTGTGCGCCATATCGGTCACGTGCAGCAAGCCGTCGATGCCGCCCAAGTCCACAAATGCGCCGTAATCGGTAAGATTCTTGATCGTACCGGTAACCGTTTCGCCCTCCTTGAGACGATCCAGCGCGGCGCGTTTCCTCTCGTTCGCCTCCTGTTCGATGGCGGCTTTCCTGGACACCACGACGTTGCCGCGCCGGCGATTGACCTTGACGATCTTTACCGGAATGTCCCGGCCCACCCAGCCGTCCAGATTGTGAACGAGCCGCAAATCGATTTGCGAGCCCGGCATGAACGCTTCCACGCCCACGTCCACGGCAAGCCCGCCGCTCATGCGCCCCGTGACGCGGCCAAGTATGGTGAGCTGTTCTTCGAAGTCGCGTTCAAGATCGTCCCAGACGCGGATGCGCGCGGCTTTCTCATGAGAGAGCAGGACGTAGCCCTCCTGATACTCGCCATGGTCGATCATGACGTCCGCGGGATCGCCGGGCTGCACGGTCAGCTCGCCCTGGCGGTTTAGAAACTGGCCGATTGGAACGATGCCCTCGGACTTGTAACCGAAGTCGATGATGACGTCTTTGGCGGTGATGCTGAGGACCCGGCCCCTTAGTACTTCACCTTCGGCCGGAGGCGCAAAATGGCTATAGTCTTCGAGGAGGTGTTCATATTCCTCGGCCCCCAGTTGCTCCTGGCTTCCGTTCGACATGCCCTGCGTGCGCTCAGCGTTGCCGCTAGCCATTCCCAAAGCCTCCGAGGCGACCCACTATTTGCGGCGAGGGCAACCAACCCAGGGACTCCGAGCCCCCAATAACCTCAAAGGATTCCAGTTCCCGCCACCAATAAGCCGTTGACAAAACAGTATGAATCAAACAATAGCCAAGACGTGTCACCTTGTCAACAGCTAAACCCCTCGCCGGGGAGAATCAGATTGCGGAAAGCCTGGCTTTCGCCTCGCGGAGATAGCGTGGAAGATCTTCGGCCGCGCCGCCGAGCTCGAGCATCCACAGGCCCGCGTAGCCGCTTTTTCGAAGCGCGGCCGCGAGCCCCGGATAATCGACAAAGCCGTGCACGAGCGGTTTGTGTTCCTGCCACGTTTGCGGGTCGATGTCATGAACATGGAAGTGGAAAACCTTCGACCCGAGCCGCTCGACGATCGCCATAGTGGTGTCGTTGTACGCCCCGATGCCCGCGGGCGTGGCCCTGTCTTCGGGCTTGACGCGGGTGATAAGCTCTTCGTAGCGGCTTTGGTGGCCCACGTCGATTGTGGCGCCAACCGACTCGTGGGCGATCTCCCGGATCAGCCGGACGAAGCCTCGAACCGACCTCGGATACCCAGTCTCGAGGGCAAGACGGAGTCCCAGGTTTCGCGCACGGTCCCCCCAGCCACGAAAGCGCTTCAGATACTCAGCCCACCGGGCTTCCAGTTCAGCGCCGGGGAGCGGTTGCGGATGGAGCACCGCCAGCGTTCCGCCGAAAAAGGCCGCTCCCTCCATCGCGATTTCCACCGTCTTCACGGCCTCGGCATCCGCCATGTAATTCAGACCTGTGTACGGCAAATGAGCCGTGACGCGTTCGAAGCCCGCGAGCGCGGATTTGATTTCGTCCCGCTGACGGGTGGTGAGGCGGTCGAACTGAAAGCCGGGGAACCGGCCCGCGCGCGGCTCGGGCTCGCCCATCGTATGAATCTCGATTGCCGGAAATCCGAGTTCGCGAATCTTGTTAACGGCCTGCAACAGGCCGTATCCATCGATGGCTGTATTCGCCCCAAGCATCCAGGGAGCGCGGCCGGCAGCGGCAAGGGGAAGCTGAAGCAGAGTGCGGCGGGTCATGAGCGGTTTCTTCCTTCAATCGGGCAGACATAGAAATTCTCGCTCTCGATTCCCAGCGCGTGATCGAACCGCGCGCGATAGTTCTCGAGCGCGATCGCGGATGTGATCTCGACGATCTGGTTGCCGTTGAAGTATCTTTTCAATTCCGCGAACACTTCGTCCGTCACGCTCACCGGAGTGTCGCACACACGATCCACGTAGACAAGCGCGGCCTTCTCGCGGGCGCTGAAAAACCCGCTAGAAGCGAACTCGGCGACGGCGGCGATTTCTTCGTCGGTAATCCCATTCTTTCTGCTCACGGCAGAGCCTGCATCGATTCAAAACAGACAGCCGATGCGCTGAGCCCCGCGCAAGTGCATCAGCGAATGGAGACGGCGGTCGACCAGGCCGGAGCTTTCGACCGCCGCGCCGGCAATATTGATGGTCCAGGCGATACCGGGCGTGCGCGCTTGAACCTTGACCGGACCCGGAACCCGGCCCAGCGCCTTTCGAACAATCCAGTAGAGCGGCCGCACCCACCACGCCGCGTCCCGCTCTTCAAGCCCCGTGATTCGCAACGCCGGCGCCTCCCGCGTCCGGTACCAACACCGCCTTGCCCGATTGCCACCGCCGCACGGTATCGAGCGCCTTATTCGCGTCCGCGAGCGCGAACTTGTGCGTCACCTCCGACGCGAACAGATCCTTGAGATGCGTGCCCGCGAGGAGCGTGATCGCGCGGTCGACATGACGCGGCTCGAAACCCCAGGACCCGATCAGCTGCAGTTGTTTTCGAGTGATCGCATGCGGATTGAAACTGATGTTACCCGCATCGGCGTACTGCCCGAGCACGAGATAGCGCGCCCCGTCGCGGCAGAGGTCGATGCCTTCGGTGACGGCGTCGGGATGGCCCACGCATTCGACGGCGTAGTCCGCGCCAAACGGCCCGGTTTCGTCGAGAACCGCGCGGCGGCGGTCCGCGGCGCTTGGAATGGCCGCGACGTCGATGGTTGCGTCCGCGCCGAAGTTCCGCGCGAGCTCGAGACGGTGTGGAGGGCCGCCGATGGCGATGACGCGCGCCGCGCCTGCATGCCTGGCGAGAGCGATGGCCGCAAGACCGACCGGCCCCGTACCCTGAACCACGACGATATCGCCCCACTCCACAGGGGCGCGCTCGAATCCGTGAATACCGGTTACCAGCGCGCATCCGGCGCCCACAACCGACTCGGACGGGAGGTCGTCCGGAATACGAAAGATCGCCGTTCCCGCGCGCAGCAGGATCCGTTCCGCGTAGCCGCCGCGCAGATGCGGGGCCTGATCGGCACAGTAGGAGATCCCGTAGGCCTTGCGCGAGACGCAGCGCGTGGGCTGCCTCTTCAGGCGGCAGTAATAGCACTCGCCGCAGACAATGGAACTGGCCCAGGTAACGCGGTCGCCCAGCGAAAGCGGGTTGCCGCGCCAGTCCTTCTCGATCCCGGCTCCAAGGCGCTCAATCCGTCCGGCGGTCTCGTGGCCCATGATGACGGGCAGCGGGATGGCGAGCTGGCCGAGCCACAAGTGAACGTCGGTGCCGCAGATGCCCGCCATTTCCACGCGCACGAGAGCTTCACCCGCGCCCACTTCTTGGATGGCCGGATACTCGCGAATCTCGAGCGGCTGTTGAAACGCGGTGAGCACGGCGGCCTTCACGGTCGGCATCGCTTCATTGTACTGAAATGGAGTTGCGCGATCGTTTGTTCCGAAATCCGAAGTTGAAGCCAAGGACAGTGCGGACTGGGCGGATGGAAGCTGAAGGCACACGGATATTCGGCGGGCGGAAGGCTTGCGGTCGTTGCGGTCTCTATAGCCCGTTTGTGCGCTTCGCGCCAAACCGTGCTGACGGAAATGCGCCGTTCACGCGTTAAGCTCCCGATAGTCCAGCTTCGCCGGCGAGATAGTGCATTGTTCCCTTCGGGCAGGCACGCGCCTTGCGCCCAGCCAAACATCCGGATTCATCGTGGGTGCGGACCTAAGCCGCTTGTGGGCCGCTCCCGATCAACGCGACCGCCCAATTCCCACGTAGACGAGACCGGCACGCCGCACTTCGTTAGCCTCCAGTATGTTACGCCCGTCGAAGATCACCCGATCCGCGAGCCGGTCGCTGAGTTCATGGTAATCGGGGCTCTTGTACGCATCCCACTCGGTCATGATCGCGAGCGCATGGGCGCCGCACACCGCGGCGTATTTGTTTTCGAACTGTTTAACGCGGTTGCCAAAACGGTCTTCAGCCCGACGCAAAGCCTGGGGATCATGAGCCTGGATGCATGCCCCGCGCTGAAGCAGATACTCGATCGCGTCCACTGCCGGAGATTCCCGGATATCGTCCGTTCGGGCCTTGAACGCCAAGCCCCAAACCGCGATGGTCTTCCCCGCGACATCCCCGAAGTATCGCTCGATTTTCTTCGGCAGGTAAAGCTTGTGCCGATTGTTCGATTCCTCGATCGCCGGGATCACGCTCGCATCCACTCCGTGTTCCCGCGCGCTTTCGCGGAGCGCTCGAATATCCTTTCCAAAACAGCTTCCGCCGTAACCCGGCCCCGCGTACAGAAATAGTTGCCCGATGCGCGGATCGCTGGCCAGTCCAGTCCGCACGGATTCGATGTCGGCTCCGGCAACATCGCAATAGCGTGCAAGCTCGTTGATTAGCGCCACGCGGCACGCGAGGAAACTGTTGGCGGCGAGTTTGGTGACGATCGCCGATTTTGGATCTGTAAACTGCAGCAGGCCAAGCTTGCGCTTCGTGAACGGAGCGTAGAGAGCCTCCATAAACTGCTGCCCTTCCGGCGAAACCACCCCAACGATAACTCGATGAGGCTGTGCGAAGTCGCGTACCGCCGTCCCCTCGGCAAGGAATTCGGGATTCGACACCACCTCGAACTCCGCGCCGGATCCCGACGCCTCCTCGACCAGGATCGCGTGCACGCGCTCATAGATGTCCGGTGTCACCGTGCTCTTCAGCACGATCAGATGCCGCTTGGGACCGCGCAGCGCACGGCCGATCTCGTGGGCCGCCGCTTCCACGTACTGAAAGTCGTAGGCGCCGGATTCGAGCGATGGTGTTCCCACCGCTATGAATACGGCGTCGGCAGCGTCAACCGCTTCCGCTATATCCGTGGTGAAACTAAGGGCGCCGTCCGCGACCGCGGCGCGCAGAATCTCGTCGAGCCCCGGTTCATGGATTGGACATCCGTTTGCTTGGAGCGCTTCCACGACTTTAGGATCTTTGTCGACGCACGTCACGCGATTGCCGACCGATGCAAACATGGCTCCGCTTACGAGCCCAACGTATCCCGTACCAACGACTGCCAGGCGCTTCATAGACGTTAAGTAATTTAGCACAATTGCGCCGCGAACCGATTGTGAGGTCTCCCAGGCGTGCGCCAAAGGCGGACCGCGCGGGAGCGTTCTTGGGTACAAAATTCCCGGAGGTAAGGTCGCGTGGCGGAGCCTTTCGTCCGAGCCCTGAGCGGGTTCTCGCAGATGCTGAAAGAACTCAAACTCCTGAACGAGTTCCACGGAGCGAGAGTGCGATGACGCTCTACGATCAAGCTGGTCTTCGACGCGACGGAACTACGAAAGGCTATGGCGGCGCCGCCGTAGCTGGGCCTATCCGCGAATCCGTTCCAGCAGTCCGACGCCCATCGCGATGTCGCGCAGACGCTCCTGGTGATCCGGCACTTCGCGTTCGATGTTCATGGGGCCCCGGTAACCGACCTGCTTCAGCTTCTCGACGAAGCGTTCCATCCCGACCGATCCCCGGCCCAGCGGACGTTCGGTACCAAGAGCCCCGGGTACATCCTTCGGCGGCCAGTCGCCGTCCTTCGCATGGACGGACACCACATGCTCGGCAAGCACGCCGAGCGCCTCAATCGGGTCGCCCGTGCCGTAGAGGATCATATTCGCGGGGTCGAAATTGATGCGCAAATTTGCGCGGCCCGTGTCCTTGAAGAAATGGAGAAGCGTTTTGGCGGGCTCCTGGCCCGTCTCAAGCGCGAAGCTCTGGCCGTGCGAGGCGGCTCGATCGCAAATCCGGCGCACCATTTCACGCACTGCGATGTAATCGCGATGCGTCTCATCCTCGGGCACGAATCCGATGTGGCAGGCGATGCCGTTCACGCCGAGAGCGGCCGCAAAATCGCTGCACTCGAGCGTGCGGGCTTCGCGCTCGGAGCGCGTGGCCTCGGGGATAAAGCCCACCGTTCGCTGCACGGTTGGAATGTCCGCGTAGTCCTCGCCCTTGTAGGCGCAGAAAACGGTGACCAGCGTAAACTGTTCGGCTGCGAGCGCGGCTTTCCACGACGCGGCGGCTCCCTCGAGGTTCATGTCGCCCGGAATCCCGATCTGCCCGCATCGCACGCCGAGAGCCTTCTGCTCACGAATGGTTTCGACGGGGTCGCGCCCACCCCAAAACATGACGCCGATTTCCAGATCTCTCAAAGGGTGCATACGATTTTCTCTCCGTATCTCGCGCGCGACTCAATCATGAGCCGCGTGATCCCGACCGCGGCGGCGGATTCCGCGGCAGGGCATTTTCCAGGCTGCCGCCCATCCGCCGCACAGCCGATAAAGTACTCGAGTTCAGCCTGGTAGCCATCCACTTCGGCTGTCGCCAGCGCTTCCGATTCGCCGTTCGCGCCGTAGAGCGCAAGCGGTCTGCCGGCGGAGTTGTATTCGAGCGTGCCGCCGTCCGACACGATGGTGAATTCCATCGAAAACGGGTACGACTTCGGATGGTGCCAACCGCCCGTTACCGTCACCGGACCGATCTCCGGATAGTGAAGTTGCGCGACGATGTAGTCGATTCCGCCGGCCATGTTCTCGTGTCCCAGCGCGGAGACCGCGGTCGGACGGCCAAACAGGTGAATGGCGAAATCGACGTCGTGAATCAGAAGGTCGAAAACGCCGCCGCCGCTTTGGACTTCGTCATGGAGCCATTTACTCCAGGACGGCGCGGCGCACCGCCGCCGTAGAAACGCGGAGCGGACCGCTCCCAGACGCCGCGATTGCAGGATGTCGCGAGCCATTTCGTAGTCGGGAAAGAAGCGCAGCACCTGCGCGACCATCAGAACCCGGCCGGCCCTCTTCGCTTCGGCGATCATGGCGTCGCAGGCTTCGCCGTTAAGCGCCATGGGTTTTTCGACCAGCACGTGCTTGCCGGCGCGTAGCGCCTCAGTGGCTACGGGCGCGTGCATGGCCGTGGGCAGACAGATGTCGACGGCTTCGATCGTGGGATCGCGTAGCGCTTCTTCGATGGTCCGGTACTTGGCGACGCCGGAGAAGTCGAGTTTCTCGCCCGGCCCGCCGAGATTACCCTGAATATCCGAGAGATCGCCGGTCAGCTTTTTCTCGTCGGCGCTGACGACGGCCGCGAGTGTGGCCGAAGGTATATGGCGGAGAGCCTTGAGATGCGTGCTCCCCATGAAGCCGAGTCCAAGGACGGCGATTCGCATGAAGAGGAAATTCTACCAGAGTATCGGCCAGCGGGACAGGCCTCCTGGCCGGCTCTGGCCGGCCGGCGGCAGGCGGTTTCGCAGCCGGCACAGGTATTCAGCGGCGAAGCGCACTTGCACCGGAGACTAGAACCTTCGATTAGGCCGTAGATGGCCACAGCCGCGAACAGCTTGTCAAACGCGGAAATCTCACGATGACCACGCCCGCTAGGAACGTCGGTGTGAGCCGGATTGAAATAGACAGCCGGCGCGGTTCTCATCGGCTGCTTTCACATCCGGACCGGCCGGATTACGAGTTCACTTTTCACGATCAAAACGAGATCGGACCTCGGATGTTGGCGAGAATTGCCAAGCGGACCGGATTGAGACCGGAAGGGATCCGACGCTCTACGTTTCGAACGGGACCATGCGGTCGCTCTCCGATGGTGAATGCGCGCAAGACTCCATTCGGGTCACCTTCAACCAGCACAAGCACTCCTTTCGCTTGCGCATCCTTCCCCATTTGTGATAAACCTTTCTCCCACGGAGGTGACCATGAGCGTCACGTCGTCCCAACGAACGATTTTCGCCGGTGTTCCCGCACTTTGCCTTTGCCTCGCATCCTGTGCAACGGATACGGCGCCAAAGCCAGGCACGCCCGCCTATCTCTGGGCGAAGGCGGTTGAAGCCGCGTCGGGCGGCGACTTGGTCAAGGCCGCCGAGCAACTCGACAAAGTAGCGTCATCAACGGGCGAGTTTCGCTTGCGCGGGCAAACGTGGCTGCTGGTCCTGACCTCCGGGCTCGCCCGAGGATACGGGGATCTCGGCGATAGCTTCGAAGCCGGGGCCCGGGCAAACAAGGCTAATGCAACGGCGTTTCGAAGGCAGGTCACAACTTATCGCGGATTGGCAAACCGCTTTGGATTGCAGTTCGCGGAAGTGATGATGGAGTTTGAGAAAGGTACGGACGAGAACATCCCGCTCTCCTTTCCGTTTCCCGGCGGCACGGCCGCTCAGGTAATCCAGCTCACGAAGGTCTCCACCGGCATCCTTCCGCTTACTTCCGAACTCGCGCCCGCGGAAAGACGCGCACTTGAGCGCGGCGTACTTTTGGCCGCCTGCCGCGCGGCGGGCTCCGCGGAAGACGCCGCGAAGACACAGGATCTGTTCAAGTCCGCCACCCCTCAGGTGGCCCGCCCGGTGTTTATGATGGCGATCGCGCAGACGCTCTACGACCAGTCTCAACTCTACGCCCGAATGAAAATGGACGACCCCGGTAAACTCAAGCTATTCTGCAACAAGGCCCTTGACACGGTGAAGAAACTGCCCGAAAGCAAACAGACTAAGGAATTGAGCGCGAAGATCAACGACGCGCTCAAGAAATTGAAATCGTGAAAAAGATTATCGTCCCGCTATTGTTGTTGTGTGGACCGGCGCCCGCGGCCGAGCCCGCCTGGAAAGCCGGGGTTGCGAAAGTCAACATTACTCCCCGCGAGTCCATTTGGATGGCGGGATACGGAGCCCGCACCAAGCCCTCCGAAGGCGTCCTGCAGGAAATCTATGTGAAGGCGCTGGCCCTTCAGGACACCGCCGGCGCAGTGTCCGTTATGGTCACATCGGATCTGCTTGGATTCAGCGCAGCCATTTCCGCGGCCATCGCAGGCAGCGCTCAGAAGCAGTTCGGACTCACACGCGACCGTCTTCTCCTGAATTCCTCGCACACGCATAGCGGGCCGGTGACCGGCACTGTGCTCCGTCCGGCGTATGCCATGGAAAAAGCCCACGAAGAGGTGGTTGCACGCTACACGACGTGGCTGACCGAGCGCACGCTGACGGCGATTGGCGAGTCGATTCGGAACCTCGCGCCCGCATCGCTCTTCTTCGAGCAGGGCTTGGCGGGATTCGCCGTGAATCGCCGCCGCGTTGGAAACCGGCAATATCCGGGTCCGGTCGATCATGACGTGCCCGTGCTGGCCGTGCGCGGCGCGGACAATGCGCTTCGCGGCGTCGTTTTCGGCTACTCCTGCCACGCCACCGTGCTGAGCGATTACACAATCAACGGCGATTGGCCCGGTTACGCGCAAGAGGCCGTTGAGCGCGCGCATCCCGGCGCGATCGCGCTCTTTGTCGCCGGTTGCGGCGCGGACGCGAATCCGTTGCCCCGGCGCTCGGTTACGTTGGCGAAAAATTACGGCGAAACCCTGGCCACGGCCGTGGAATCGGTGCTCGATGCAAAGATGCGCGCGGTTACAGGGCCGCTTCGCACGGCCTTCGAATACGTGGACATTCCGTTCGCCAAGGCTCCCTCGCGCGCCGAGTTTGAAGCGCGGCTTAAAGAGAAGGACGCCGCCCGCGTGCGGCATGCCCGGTACATGCTCGACATTCTGGAACGCGACGGAAAGCTGGCGGCGACGTATCCATATCCCGTGCAAGCCTGGCAATTCGGCGGCAGCCTCACGCTGGTGCCGCTCGCGGGAGAAGTCGTGGTGGATTATTCCCTGCGCCTGCGGGGCAAGTACGGCTGGAACGACATGTGGGTGGCTGGATACTCGAACGACGTCTTCGCGTACATTCCGTCGCTGCGCGTGTTGAAGGAGGGTGGCTACGAGGGCGGCGGCGCGATGATCGGCTACGGCCAGCCCGGGCCCTTCGGCGAGTCGGTGGAAGAGGACATTATGCGCAAGGTGGATGAGGTGTTGACGAAGGTGGGCCGCAAGTGATCCGCCTGGTTTTTCGCGGTGCGCTTTGCGGCGCCCTGGGCGCGGCTCTCGCGCTCGCGCAGCCTGAGCCGATCAGCGAAAGCATCCGGATCGAGAGCCATGTGGCCGTCCCGATGCGCGATGGCGTCCGCCTCTACGCGGATGTATACCGTCCGCGCCGCGAGGGCCGTTTCCCCGTCATCGTGACCAGGACTCCGTACGGCGTGCAGCGCGACGGCGCGCACGAGACGTTGGTCAAGTTCGCGCAACGGGGCTATGTCGCCATGATGCAGGATACCCGCGGACGCTTCGAATCCGAGGGCGAGTGGTATCCGTTCCGCGAAGGAAACGACGGGTACGACACCATCGAATGGGCCGCGAAGCAGCCGTGGTCGAACGGCAAGGTCGGGATGCAGGGCGGTTCCTATTTGGGCAACGTGCAGTGGCGCGCGGCCGCGCTCGCGCCGCCGCACCTCGTGACTATTTTCCCCGCGCTGGCCTCCACCAGCCTCTACCACAACACGCTGTTCACAGGCGGAGCATTCCGGCTTTCACTCGCCATCGGCTGGGGCGTGGTGCGCATGCCGTTTCGCATCATGAACCCGCAATATTGGCACTCGGAGACATACTCGCCGGACGAGCTGCGCTATGAGAATCTTCAGTGGAGTCTGCCGCTCGCGACCGCCGATCTCGCCAGCTCCGGCCAAGCGGTCCGCCATTACCGCGACTGGGTCAAGCACCAGAGTTACGACGACTACTGGCGAGATTTCAGCGACGAAGAACGCTTCGGCAACGTCACGGTCCCGGCGCATACCTATGGCGGATGGTACGACCTGCTGCTCGGCGGCACATTGAACGGGTTCACGGGCATGCGGCGCGGAGGCGGCAACGAGCGCGCGCGGAGGGAGGCAAAAATCATGATCGGCCCCTGGGGACATGGGGCCACGCAGAAGTTCGGCGAAGTGGATTTCGGGCCGTCCGCGATGCATTCCCTTTTCGACCGTCAGCTCCGCTGGTTCGATCACTATCTGAAGGGGATCGATAACGGGGTGGACCGCGACAAGGCCGTCGAAATCTTCTTCATGGGCGTGAATCGCTGGGCCCGGTTCGACGACTGGCCGATTCCCGGCACGAAGTTCACTCCGTTCTACCTGGCGAGCGGCGGGCACGCGAACACTCTGCGCGGGGATGGGACGCTGTCACAAACCAAGCCCTCAGGCGCGGCGAAAGACGAATACCTTTACGACCCCGCGCAGCCCGTTCCGAGCGTGGGCGCGCACGATTGCTGTGGAATGCCCATGTCCACGGGTCCGCGGGATCAGCGCGCCGTTCAATCGCGCAGCGACGTTCTGGTGTATAACGGCGAGATTCTGACGCGGCCGGTCGCCATCGCAGGTCCGGTGACGATGAAGCTCCATGCCGCGACCGATGGCCGGGACACGGATTTCATCGTCAAGCTGGTGGACGTGAGCGAGCGCGGCGTGGCGTTGAACCTCGCGCAGGGAGTGCTGCGCGCCCGCTTCCGCAAGGGTGTCGATAAGATGGAGTTGCTCGAGCCGAATCGCGTCTACGAGTTTCCGATCGATCTGCTGGGCACGGCTCACGTGTTCCTGCCCGGACACCGCATTCGTATCGCCGTAACGAGCAGCGACTTTCCGCAATTCGACCGCAATCCGAATACGGGTGAGGATCTGGGCGCGTCGGACCGTCTGAGGATAGCCCGCCAAACGGTTTACCACAGCGCGGAACGGCCATCGCAGATTATCCTGCCGCTCGTGGACGCACCGTAGTGGCCAAGGACCCCGGTTTCGCCCTCGCCGCAATCGCGACTCTCGCGCTCGGGATGGGCGACAAATAGAAAGATCCTACGCTCCAAGAAGACAACGGGCGCATCTCGAACGGAATGCGTCCTCAAAAAACACCTGGAAATTTGCCGGCTACTTCCGGCGCGCGCGCGCGAAGCCCAGGGCCGCGGTACCGATGCCCATGAAGACAAGAGTGGATGGCTCGGGAACCGGGTTCATTAAAAATCCGATCTCGTTGGCTAACAGCCTCTCGCCATCGCTTCCGGGATTATAAGTGTCGGTCAATGGCGCGTTCAGAAAGGTGCGGCCGCTGTTGCCGTGAATCACCGCCGAACCGCCCGAATCAAGCGTGCCCAGGCCCGTCGCTAAACCTGTGGGATTCCAACCTCGAGAGAAGGTGATCCAGCCGGGATTGGCGAGAGCAATTGTCCCGCCCAAGCCTGCGAAAATCGCATGCCCGCTTGTGGTGATCGTGCTTCCGTTTGTACTGGCTGCCGAAGCCTGGAGCAAAGCGTCCAAGCCGCCGGTCCGCCAGGTCTGGCCGATTAATTTGCCCCCGCCCGCCACCCAAGTGGCCAGTTGAGTTGCGGAATTGACAAACGTGCTGGCGTTCTGCTCCGCGTAGATTACGAGGTCCCATCCACCGGCCGTCAAGTCGGCGTTAAAAGCAGCCGAGGTTGTGCGAGTGGTGCAGATACCGCAGCCGCCCCACAGCGCGAGAGCGCCGGGAATCGCCGAAGTGCCGTGCAGCAAATCTTCAAAAACCAGGACATTCCCCGCCTGCACACCAGTCGCGAGCGCGAAAAATACAGCCAGCTTCCGAGTCACGTGAAACCTTCCTCCTTACGGCCTATCAAAACCCGTATTCTAGCCGCGAAGATCCTGGTGGTCAAGCGATTTCCGGCACTTGTCGGCGCCTGTCACGACTGCATTGCTGGAAGGTCTGGTTCCAGTCGTTCGAGCTGCTCGATCCATTCGCGGAAATGCCGGCATTCCTGGCGCATGGTGCCGATCGTGACTGCCGCCGCGGCCTGTGTGCCGTGCAAGACCTTGCGGTACGAGCGGTAAATCTCGATCACCCGCTTCGACGGTGCGGTTTCGCGGTTGTTATTAATGTCCTCGGGACTGGCGAATTTGTCACGAACAGCTTGAAAACGCGGCGCGAGTCCTGGTTGATTTATGCCCCTCGCAAATGCTTCCGGCGCACTGAAAAGCAGCCCCTCAAACTCGTGCAATTGGATATAGGGGATAAAGCGAACATCGGGCCTGAAGTCGGGAATTCGTTCGGAAATGTCACCCTTTACTGCGGCCTCGATCTGTTTCACCTTCTCAATGTTGGACAAATGTTCCGGCGTGGGTGTACCTGGAAAGCCTGCGCCAAGGCCGTAGAAATCCAACATCGTGGAACAGTACGCCGTTCGATCTTGCTTGAGCTGCAAGAGAATGTCCTTCTGCACCCGCGCATAGGTGGGTCTTCCGCCCGAGCGTCCCAGCAGAATTGGAGTCAGGTAGATTGCGCGGTGATGGAGAGTTGGCGCAAGTATGTTTTCGATGAAGGATTCTTCCGTCTGTCCCTCGACGACAACCTTGACGCGCGTCACGAATGACCGTCTCCCGTTGTCATGAGTTGTGGTCTATCCTCAGCGCCTGGCCTACCGCCCAGGATGTTCTTTTGCCACAATTCGCCAAGTGTGTATTCGCTAAGCCATTCAGAAAGATCTACGGAGTTGAGGCGCCGAAAGGTGGACTCGCCTTGATGGCGTTCCACGACTATCACATCCTCCGGGGTAAATTCATTCAACAAGGCCGCAGACTGTGTCGAGATGATGATCTGTTTTTGGGGACGCTGGGACGCTTGGCAGAAGAGATTGCCCAACAAGGCTAATGCATAGGGATGCAGGCCGAGCTCAGGTTCGTCGAAGAGCATCGTTGGCGGCTGCTTCGGTTGGAGGAGGGCGGTGGCCAAACAGATGAAACGCAGGGTCCCATCGGAGAGCTGATTGGCACGGAACGGATAATCCGAATCCTTCTGAAGCCACTCCAGTTGAATCATGTTGGGATCGGTGGGGACGGGGCGAAGTTTGAAATCATCGAAGAACGGAGCGGCCAGCCGGACAACGTCGCGAATTTGGGTGTAGCTGTCGGGACTCGTCTTGCCGATTCGATACAGAAAAGCTGCGAGGTTCTCGGCATCTGTGCGCAATACTTCGTTGTCGTTGATGGGTTTCTGGCGGCGAACGCCGGCCGACAGGCTCGTATCGTGGAAATGATAAACGATCCAGCTTGAAATGGAGTCGAAGACATAGTGTGCCGGACCGCGGGCGGCCCCCGTTTTTCCAAGGTCGTCCTTTCGCTTGTTGAGTTGGGCCTCGCGGTGTCCCGATCCCAGAGATGTTGGGTAGCTGGTGCCAGAGTCTGACTTGAAGATGACGACTTCTTCAGAAAATACGAACTGGTTGTCCGTGGTGGGCACGAGCGAGAACTTATAACCATTCCTGCCAAAGTAGAGCTCCGCGCTTAACTGCGGCGTGAGCTTCGGACCCATGTACAGGCATGCGTCTGCGCCTCCTTCGGTGGTTCCGACGGCTAATTGTAATTTTTGTTCGATGAGATCTCGCAGCAATCGAAAGAACCCGACAAAGTTGCTCTTGCCAGCGCCGTTTGCGCCGATCAGAACATTCAGGGAGCGGAGTTCTAACTCTTCGAGCTTCCGAATGGATTTGAAGCCCCGAATGGTCAGCTTCTCGATCGCATCGCTCATCGAGGAGCTACTCCTGGCACGACCGTCGCTGGGGGTGTCGCAAGGATGATCATTTCTGGATTGGCGCCCTCCGGCGCTGCGCTCACTATTGTTCATCATAGCGCCAGAACGTTTGCCGTCATTCCGCGCCGCGGCCTGCTCCCCGATCAATCGCGACGCATTCGGTCCGCACTCGACGCCCGGGACCGCCGGGCCACGTGACACTTGCAAATTTCCCAAGGCGTTGTAAGATACGAAGTGGATAAAAAACGCTGAACTCAGGGGCGTGGTGCTGGAGTGGTGTGCGAAGCGAGCCGGGCTTTTCGATCCTTACGTCAGTCGGGACCCCGTTCTTAAATCTTAGATTCGCTTCCATACTCTCAATGAAAAGAGACCGGTGAGCATCGCACCTGTCCAGCTCATGTTCTTGGCAAATTTAGGAGAGGATCGGCCGGCAAACGCCGGTCCATGGGACAAAAATGTCGAATCCAACCGAGGGAACGCCCGCGCCGCCGCCGCCCGCCGCGAAGAAGCCGGGCATACAAGAGGCGCTGCTGAAAGTATTGAAGACCGACGACACGGACCCCGTAAAACAGGTAGCCAAGCGCCGGCGCTTCGTGATGGCGTCCGTGCTCGGATTCCTGGGCGTCAACTTCCTGATGTTCCTGCGGTTTTTTTTCCCGCGCGCTCTGTTTGAACCGAAGACGACGTTCCGGATCGGCTATCCGTCCGATTTCGGCTTCGGCGTCGACACGAAATTTCAGAACCAGTACCGCATCTGGGTGGTGCGGAATACGGAAGGGATCTTCGTCATCTCGGCTATCTGCACGCACCTCGGCTGCACGCCCGACTGGAAATCGAGCGAGAACAAGTTCAAGTGCCCCTGCCACGGCAGCGGGTACGACCCGGAAGGCGTCAACTTCGAGGGTCCCGCGCCGCGGCCGATGGACCGCGCCCACGTGGAAATCGACCCTGAAGGACAGATTGTGGTCGACTTGAGCCGCGTCTACCGCTGGCCCAAGGGCGAACCTTCCCAGTTTAACGATCCGGGCGCTATCATCCGCGCGTGATGTACCTGAAGTAGAGGGGGAATTTCTATGGCAGAAGGCAACGGTACGAACGGGACAAGCGGTCCCAACGGGACTCCAGGCGGGGCCGGAAGCGATGAGCCGAAAAGCAAGATCTCGGTCCTGCTCGAAGATTCGAAGGTTGTCAAGGAGAAGGCTCTCGAAGAGATCAAGGCGCTCAAGCAACCCGAGAAGACCGATCTCTGGAAGTCCATCCTTCGCGTCAAGCATGACGAGACGCCGCGCAGCCGCGCTCTCGGCGTGTTGTCGAACGTGTTCCTCCATCTGCATCCGGCGAAGATCAACCGCGATGCGGTCGCCTACAACTACACCTGGGGCATGGGCGGGATGACGTTCTACATCTACATCACGCTGGTGTTCACCGGCACGCTGCTGATGTTCTACTACCATCCCTCGAAGGTGGTTGCGTTCCGCGACATCCTCTATCTGGAACACGACGTGCCTTTCGGCAAGATCCTCCGCAACATGCACCGCTGGGGCGCGCACATGATGGTCATCATGGTCGAGCTGCACATGTTCCGCGTGTATCTGACCGGGTCCTACAAGAAACCGCGCGAATTCAACTGGGTGGTGGGCGTGCTGCTGCTCGTGCTCACGCTGCTGCTGAGCTTCACGGGCTATCTGCTTCCCGACGATCAGTTAGGCTTCTGGGCCGTCACCGTGGGCACGAACATGGCCCGCGCAACGCCTCTGCTCGGCCACGACGGGCCGTTCGGGCCGCAGATGGGCATGACGGCGTTTAACGACGTCCGGTTCGGGTTGCTCGGCGGATCGATCGTCGATTCGAACGCATTGCTTCGCGCCTACATCTGGCACTGCATCGCGATTCCAATCATCGCCACCACGTTCATGATCGTGCACTTCTGGCGTGTGCGTAAGGATGGCGGGATTTCCGGTCCCGCTCCGGTGATGCTCGAGTCCGAAATCAAGGAGCCGCGGAAGATCTGATCCGCCGGACAAGGTTCATATGGATCTACATCAACTCTGGACAATTCTCAGCACGCCCGATAATGTACCGATCGTCCTGCTGCTTTTCGTCATCCCGTTTTATACCTGGTACGGCCTCCGCCAGTCGTTCGCCAACGACCGCCTGATCGCGCAACTGGAAAAAGACCCGGTCATGGCGAAGACGCACCACCGGAAGACACAGCCGTGGCGTCCGGGGTGGGCTCGCGAGGTCCACGTCTGGCCCTACCTGCTTCGCATCGAGTTCCTCGCCGCGATCATCCTCACGGTGATCCTGATGGTTTGGTCGATTACGCTGAACGCGCCGCTTGAAGAGCCGGCGAATCCGACCCTCACGATGAATCCGTCAAAGGCTCCCTGGTACTTCCTCGGCCTGCAGGAGATGCTTGTGTACTTCGACCCGTGGATGGCCGGCGTGGTGTTCCCGTCGCTGATCATCGTGGGCTTGATGGTGATTCCCTACATCGACGAGAATCCGCTCGGCAACGGCTACTACACCTACAAGCAGCGCAAGTTCGCGATCTGGACATTTCTGTTCGGGTTTATCGCGCTCTGGGTTTCGATGATCGTGATCGGCACGCTGATTCGCGGTCCGGGCTGGATGTGGTTCTGGCCGGGCATGACGTGGGATCACAATCGCCTCACGTTCGACGTCAATCGGGATTTGCCGGACATTTTCGGTATCAAGAACCGGATCGGCAAGATTCTGTTCGGCGGAATCGTGGTCGGGATCTACTGTGTCGCGGCATGGATAGGCGTCCATATGGCGATCGTCCGGGACGCCTTCGGTAAGAAGATTCTGGCTCGCATGAGTCTTCTGCAATACGCCACCATGCAGTTGATGCTGATCCTGATGCTCTCGCTGCCGGTGAAGATGATCCTGCGCCTCGTGTTCCGCATCAAGTACGTATGGGTCACGCCATGGTTCAATATCTAGCGTCCCATTATCTAATACTCTCGCACGGCATTTTCAGGCTGGCGCGGCACGGAAGGGCATAATCGATGAGCGAGTTGGAAGAAAAGGATCCGGTAGTAAATTCATCTCTGGCGCGGCCCATGGTGATCGCGTCGGTGCTGCTCATGGTGTCTTTGGCATGGGCGCTTTGGGACGAAGCCTATGCCACGCGTCCATGGAAGAGCTATCAGTCGCGGTTCGTCAAGCTTTATTCGAGCTACCTGAAGACGGCACGGCCGTCGGCCGAAGACGCCGAGAAGAAGATTCGCGCCTCCTCCGAATACCTGCGCCTCGACAAGGAAATGCAGGCGGCCGAGAAGTCCGTACTGGCGAAGGTAACGGAGATCGACCGGGAAGTGAATCAGGTGCTGGTCCCGCAGTCGCTCGCTCTCAACGAGCCTTTCCAGGAGGTTCGCAGCAGTATCGGCGCGCTCACCTATCAGATCGAAGTGGCGTCGAGCGAGAAGGCGAAGCAATCTCTGCGCGCGGAGATTGAGGAGATCAAGAAGGATAAGGTCACGGTGAAGCTGCCGAATCCCGACGGCTCCATGAAGAAGGTGGAGTACACGTTCCCACAGATGGATAAGGATCTTCTGGACTGGAAGGCGAAGAAGGCCGCGCTTCTTCTTCAGCGCGTGGAATTGATGAAGCCCGCGAGCGAGTTGAGAGCGAGGCGCGACAAGTACCTCTCCGACCGCATCGCCGAAGTCTCGAATGAAACGCTTGCCGGCGTCGAGAGAAAACTCGCCGCGTTCAGCCCCGGTATCCGGCAGATTCACGTTAAGGACGTCGATCTGGTGGATCGCTGCGAATCCTGTCATCTTGGGACGCGCGAGCCCGTCGTCCTCACCAAAGCCGCGATGGGCGGCGAGGCCATGTTCACTAGTCACCCGAACAAGGACCTGCTGAAAACGCACGATCCCGAAAAGTTCGGATGCACGCCTTGCCATGGCGGTAACGGCGTCGCCACATCGAGCGTCGATAAGGGCCACGGCCGCCACAAGTACTGGCTGTGGCCCATGCACCACAAAGAGAATGTGGAAGCGGGCTGCCAACAGTGCCACTCGGGCGAAGTCGTCACCGAAATGGGCGATACCCTCAACGCGGGGCGCGAGCTGTTCCGTCTGCGCGGCTGCATGGCCTGCCACCGCTATGAGGGGTTCGACAAAGAGCCGGAAGATCTCACCGGCGTCAATCAGCAGATGCGGCAGCTTGAACAGCAGAAGGCGGAGTGGGACCGCGAAGCCGGCTTCACGATTCAGAAGGCCGACAAGAGTAAGGACAACGCGGAAGCCCAGCGCCTCTATGCGCGCGCCGACGATCTGAAGGTCAAGATGAGCGGCCTCGATGCGAAGATCGAGCAGCTCGATATCCGTTCGCGCAGTCTGATTCGAGAAATTAAGAAGGTGGGCCCGAGCCTGAAGGAAGTCCGCTCGAAGCTGAAGAAGGAGTGGATTCCGGTATGGGTTAAGGATCCGAACCACTGGCGGCCCGGCACGAAGATGCCGGTTTTCCGGCTGGACGACGAGGAAGTGCAGGCGATCTCCGCTTTTATCTGGCAGGCCGGCGTGAACGGCAAAGTCCCACCGCAGCCGCAGGGCGACGCCGAACGCGGCAAAGAAGCGTTCGAAACCCGTGGCTGCATGGCCTGCCATTCGATGGGCGAGGGCAGCGCAAAGCAGGGCGGAACGTTCGCGGCGAATCTGAGCCGGGAAGGCGAGAAGGCGAATTACGAGTATCTGGTTCGGTGGGTTCATGAACCGCGCGAGCGCACGCTGCCGTACTGCCCTTACGAGAAGAAGGACCTGACCGAGGAAGACTACAAGCGGAACGGCGCGCCCTTCGTTTTCGATCTCGAACACACGCGCTGCCCGAACGACGGACACGAATTGCAGGTGCAGCAGATGACGCCGATGCCGAGTCTGCGGCTCTCGATCGAGGAAGCGCGCGACATCGCGACGTATCTGATGACTCGCAAGCAGGCGAATGCATCCCTGCCCGCCGCGCCTTATCTCGACGATCCGAAGCTCAAGGCGCGCGGTCAGTTTCTGGTGCGCAACTACGGCTGCGCGGGCTGCCACGAGATTTCAGGTCTCGAAGAAGAACAGCGCATCGGCACGGAGCTGACGCGCGAAGGGTCGAAGCCGATCGAGCGGCTGGACTTCGCCCTGCTCGGTCACGATGCCGCGAAAGAGGGCTGGTACAACCACAAGGGCTTCTTCGAGCACAAGCTCAAAGACCCGTCCGTCTACGACAAAGGCAAGGAGAAAGAGAACAAGCTTGAACGCCTGAAGATGCCGAACTTCAATCTCGCCAAGAACGAGATCGACGCGTTGGCCACTTTGCTCATCGGTTCCGTCGAGCCGAATATTCCCGCTCGCTATCAGTTCAAGCCCACCGATCAGCGGCAGGACATCATTGAGGGGTGGTGGGTGGTCCGCAAGTACAACTGCATGGGATGCCACCAGGTACACGTGGGGCAGACGACGGTCTTCAATACGCTTACGCGCTATCAGGATCCGGACTGGAAGGACCAGCGTCCGCCGAGTCTGATCGGCGAGGGCGCGCGCGTCGACCCCGCATGGCTGATGCGGTTCCTCAACAACCCCGCCCAGGAAGAGAAGGATCTGAACCGCAACGGCGTGCGACAATATCTAAAGGCGCGGATGCCAACCTTCCATTTCTCGGACGGCGAGCTCCGCAAACTGGTGCGGTTCTTCGAAGCGATGTCTTCCCAGGCACAACCCTACATTGCCCAGAAGCTCGATCCGCTGACGGAGCAGGAGCGCACGATGGCGCGGCAGTTGTTCTCAAGCGAGGGTGCGCCGTGTCTGAAGTGCCACGCGACAGGCGATCCGAATCACGATAAGCGCGCCACGGCTCCGAACTTCACGCTGGCGAAGGAAAGATTGAAACCGGGCTGGACCAAGCGTTGGATGATCGATCCGGCCATGATGGCGCCGGGGACGGCGATGCCGTCCGGATTGTTCCAGCGGGATGGCGGCCGGTTTATTTTCGCGGGTCCGACGCCCGCGAGCTTCCAGGGGTATCAGAAGGATCACGCCGATTTGTTGGTAAGGTACATGTTCCAGTTCACGCAGGAAGAACTGAGCCGCCTGCGCGCGAGCGCGGGAGCCGGAGCGGGCCGGTAAGAACCCGAAGGTCTACATAAGAATAGGAAGGCTTATTGAAAATGCGAAAGACGTTAATTGCAGTAGGAGTAGCGTCGGTTCTGACGCTTGCCGGTTGCGGCGGCGGTAGTGGACCGGCAAAGACGGAGGCTCCGGCGGAGAAGCCGGCGGCCGCCGCCGCGGTCGACGATGCCAATGCGGCGACGTTAACCGGTAAGGTTGCCTTCACCGGCGAGAAGCCCACGCCGAAATCCATCAGCATGGAGGCGACGCCGGCTTGCTCGCGCGCCCATGCGACGCCCCAGAAGTCGGAAGAAGTGATTGTCAACGGAAACGGAACCCTCGCCAACACCGTGGTTTGGGTCAAAGCCGGCCTCCCCGCCAAGGAATGGCCCGCGCCGGCCTCAGCCGTCAAGCTCGATCAGAAGGGCTGCGTGTATACCCCTCATGTGATCGCGGTGCAGACCAACCAGAACATCGAAGTCACCAACAGCGATCCCACCAATCACAACATTCATCCGCTGCCCAAGACCAACCGCGAGTGGAACGAATCGCAGCCGCCGAACGGCGAGGCGAAAATGAAGCAGTTCGCGCGCGAGGAAGTCATGATCCCGGTGAAGTGCAACGTGCATCCCTGGATGCGCAGCTACGTCGCGGTTGTTGGTCATCCGTTCTATGCCGTCACCGGCGACGACGGCAGCTTCTCCATCAAGGGCCTGCCTCCGGGGGAGTACACGATCGAAGCCGTGCATGAAAAGTTCGGCACGAAGGAAATGAAGGTAACGGTCGGCCCGAAGGAAAGCAAGGCCGTCGACTTCAGCTTCGCAGGGTAATGTTGGACAGGCCTCCCGGCCTGTGTCGTTTGGGCGGGCGGGTAGCCCGCCAAACTTGTCTCCGCCAAAGAGGTATTCTCCGTTTTGGAAAATGTTTGGCTGCACCGCTACTCGGTGCTGTTAGCCGTCTGCACGCTCCTCCTTGTGGTAGCCGGAGGCTTGGTTACCAGCAACGACGCCGGCCTCTCCGTCCCCGACTGGCCGCTCTCCTACGGAAAGTTGATGCCCGTCATGGAAGGCGGCATCTTCTACGAGCACGGCCACCGCATGGTGGCGACTACGGTAGGCTTTCTCACCATCATCCTGGCGGTCTGGTTGTGGCGCGTGGATGACCGCGCCTGGATGCGGCGTCTCGGTGTGGCGGCCCTCGGAGCGGTTATCGCGCAGGGGTTGCTCGGCGGGCTGACCGTCATTTTCATGCTGCCGAAAGCGGTCAGCATCAGCCACGCCTGCCTCGCGCAGTTGTTCTTCTCTACCACGGTTGCGATCGCGGTATTCACTTCCGCTTCCTGGCTGCGCGGCCCGCGCATCACCGCGGACGGCGGAACGCCGGCGTTGCGAGCTTTGGCGATTGCCGCGCCTTTGTGCATTTTCGTCCAGTTGGCGCTCGGAGCGTCGGCCCGGCACAGGTTTCTTGGAGTGCTTCCGCACATCGTGGGAGCGGCGGTTGCCACCGGCGTGGTACTTTGGATATCGGTGCGTGTGTTGATGCGCCACGCCGAACATGACGCTTTGCGAAAATCCGCGCTGGCGCTGGTTTCGATTACATTTCTGCAAGTGTTTTTAGGGATCGCCGCCTACATGAGCCGAATCGCCACTATCGACGCTCCGCAGCCGATGCCTCTGATGGTCGGCTTCACGGTGGCGCACGTCGCAACCGGCGCGCTCACGCTCGCGGCGAGCGTCATCCTCGCGATTCAGGTCAGGCGCAACGTGCCGCTAATGAATGTGACGCCATGAAGGACTACATCGAGCTCACCAAGCCGCGCATTACCTGGCTCATCCTGATGAGCGCGGCGGTGGGGTATTTCTTCGGGCAATCGGCGGACTGGCGCACGTGGACGAATTTCTGGACTTTGCTGCATACGATTCTCGGGACCGGCCTCATCGCTTCGGGAACAGCCGGTTTGAACCAGTGGTACGAGCGGGAAGCGGATGCGAAGATGCGCCGCACGAAAGGCCGTCCGATTCCCTCCGGTCGTCTGACCCCGAAGCGCGCTCTTATTTTTTCCGCAGTAGTGGCTGTCGCCGGTTTTCTCGAGTTGACGTTTGCCGTCAATCCGCTTACGGGGCTGCTCGGCTTGTTCACGCTCCTGAGCTACTTGTTCCTCTACACGCCGCTCAAGCAGAAGACGCAGCTTTCGACGCTGGTGGGGGCGTTTCCCGGCGCCATGCCGCCGATGATCGGATACGCCGCGGCGAGCGGAACGCTCACGGCCGAAGCCTGGGTGCTCTTCGCGATCCTCTTCCTTTGGCAATTCCCTCATTTTCTCGCTATCGCCTGGATGTACCGCGAAGACTACGCGCGGGCCGGCATTCTCATGCTTCCGGTGGTCGAGCCGGACGGCGAGCGTACCGCCCGTCAGATCGTTCTCTATGCGATCGCGCTGGTTCCCGTCAGCGTGATTCCCAGCGTGCTCGGCATGTCCGGAAAGTTCTACTTTCTGGGAGCTCTTTTATTGAGCCTGATCTTCCTCTATTCCGGCGTCCGCGTGGCCTTCGACCGGAGCATTGTCCGCGCGCGCCGCGTGCTGCTCGTCTCCGTAATCTACCTGCCCTTGATTTACGGGTTGATGGTGCTCGATAGGCCCGGTTTGTGATCAGCGTAGAAAACGTCACCCATCGCTACGGCGCACGCACCGCTCTCGCGGGGGTTACATTCCGGGTGGGAAAGGGCGAAATATTCGGCCTTTTGGGACCGAACGGCGGGGGAAAGTCCACGTTGTTCCGTATCCTGTCCACGCTGATGCTGCCGTCCGAGGGACGCACGGTCATCGATGGCCTCGATGTGGACAGGTCCGCGGCCGAAGTCCGCCGGCGGATCGGTGTCGTGTTTCAGTCGCAGAGTCTGGACAAGCAGCTTACCGTCGCGGAGAATTTGCGAAGCCAGGGAAGTCTTCACGGAATGTCCGGCAGCCGGCTCACCGCCCGCATGGAACACGTCATGGAGCGGCTCGGTATCGCCGATAGGCGAAACGACCTTGTCGACAGTCTTTCCGGCGGCCTCCGCAGACGCGCCGAAATCGCCAAAGGACTGCTGCACGCGCCGCGAGTGCTCCTGATGGACGAAGCTTCGACCGGTCTCGATCCACGCGCGCGTTATGAGCTCTGGACATTCGTCGAGGAATTGCGCACACGCGAGGGAGTCACGATTCTGCTGACCACGCACCTGCTCGATGAGGCGGACCGCTGCGACCGGTTGGCTCTGCTGCATGAGGGACGCATCGTTACCGAGGGCAGTCCTTCGGAAATGAGGGCGCGGATCGGCGGCGACGTCGTGGTGCTCGAATCCGCGGACACGGCCGCGCTTGGCAGCAACATCGAAGCGCGCTTCGGCCTGCACCCGAAACTGGTGGATGGCACGCTGCGCGTCGAGATTCCGAACGGCCACCGCTTCATCGCCGACGTCTTCGAGGCGTTTCCGGGGGTGATCGACGCGGTGTCGCTCCACAAGCCGACCCTCGAGGATGTTTTCGTCCGCGAAACCGGGGCGGTATTCACATGAGTTTCTGGCTGCCCGTATTCGCCCTTTGGAAGCGGGAGTTGGTGCGTTTCTGGAGGCAGAAGAGCCGCATCCTTGGGGTGGTCGCATCGCCGCTCGTGTTCTGGCTGCTCATCGGTTCCGGATTCGGCGACATGGGGTTGTTTTTCCCCGGCTCTCTGGTTCTGACGGTCATGTTTTCGGCGATTTTTTCGACCATCACCATCATCGAGGACCGTCGCGAGGGATTTTTGCTTTCCATGATGGTGTCGCCGGCCTCGCGCACGAGCATGGTGTTGGGCAAGGTGCTCGGGTCGGCAACGCTCGCCTGGATTCAAGGCATGATTTTCCTCGCGTTCGCGCCTCTCGCCGGAGTGAAGGCCGGAGCCTCCGGGTTTCTCGGAGCGGCAGGCAGCATTTTCCTGATCTCCTTCACTCTTTCGGCCCTTGGATTCCTGATCGCCTGGAAAATGAATTCGACACAGGGCTTTCACGCCGTGATGAATCTGGCGCTGCTCCCTATGTGGATGGTGTCGGGCGCGATTTTTCCGGTGACGAAGGCGGAGGTCTGGGTGAAGTGGGTGATGCTGGTGAATCCTCTAACGTATTCGTTGGCGCTTCTACGCGGCCAGTTGACACCCGATAGAGCGGCTGGCGGCCCGCCTGCGCCTGTGTCCATTGCGCTAACGGTGCTGTTCGGCATCGTGCTGCTGATTGCGTCGGCGATGCTCGCCAATCGGAAGTCCACCGAGAGCGCGGCGTGAAACGGCGATTCGCCATCGCCGCCATGACCGCTTGCGCCGCGGCGCTGCTCGTTTCGCCTTCGTGTTCCGGGCCGCCACCCCTGCCCATGCTCGGCCGGATTCCCGAGTTCGCGCTCACGGCGCAAACCGGCCAGCCGTTTCAGAGCAAATCGCTCGACGGCAAAATCTGGGTGGCGGATTTCATCTACTCCACCTGCACCGGTCCCTGCCCGCGCATGAGCTCGCTGATGCGGCAGGTGCAGTCCGCGGTTTCGGCGTACGGAGAGGGCGTCAAGCTGGTTTCCTTCACGGTGGATCCGGAACGCGATACCGCGGTGATTCTGGCTCAGTACGCCGAGCGTTACCACGCGCAGGACGGCCGCTGGTTCTTCCTCACGGGCGAACGCGAAACGCTGCACCGCCTGAAACGCGAAGCCTTCAAGCTAGGCGACGTCGACGGCAGTCTCAATCACAGTACGCGCCTCGTGCTGATCGACCGGCAGGGGCGAGTCCGCGGATACTACGGGACGGCGGACGAATCGCCGGTGGTACAGATCGTTCGCGGCATTAAGCAACTGCAGAAGGAGACTTCATGATCGGCGTGAGCGACCTTCCCGCCGTGAACGCCACGCTGAACTCGACCGCCGCGGCGCTGTTGATTCTGGGTTATGTGCTGATCCGCCAGGGCAAGCGCGAAGCGCATAAGCGCGTCATGTGCGCGGCGTTTGCGGCATCCACGGTGTTCCTGATTTGTTACCTGGTGTATCACTTCCAGGTGGGTTCGGTGCCCTACCGGAAGACGGGCTTGCTCCGCACGGTTTACTTGACGATACTGCTGACGCACACGATACTTGCCGCAACGGTGCCGCCGCTCGCGATCGTCACGCTTAGCCGCGGCCTTGGAGGCCGCATCGAGAAGCATCGCAAGATCGCGCGCTGGACTCTGCCCATCTGGCTGTACGTGAGCGTTACCGGCGTGGTCGTGTATTGGATGCTGTATCAAGGCTAAGGACCTGTCAGCCGGTGGAGCACGCCGCATAGGCAGGCCACGAACTTTTTAGCCCCGCGTCTTAAGATCCTCGTCCGCCAAGCGCTTTCGACCACGAGCCTTCACCCATTCAGCGAGTTCGCGCATATTGCTTGTGTCGTAGTCCGTATACTCACCGCGTTCGACGGCCTCGAACCCGGCGCGGATGTCACGCCGTTACGCTTCAAGGCGCCGATCGCGTTCCCGGAGCAAGCGGAGACCCTCGCGAACGACCTCGCTGGCAGTTTGGTACATGCCGGTCTCGACCTTGCCGTTCACGAGGCTTCCCAGACCGCGGCGGAAGGCCGCGGCCAAATTTCCACGCCGCTCAAAAATTCAGTTTCAGCGCTAATTGCACTTGGCGGGCGTCGGTTCCAGGCAACGTGGATGAGATGACGCCGAAGGCGGGCGTGCCGACCGTCGCGCCGGGGAAACCGAATGCCGGAGTGTTCATGAGGTTGAAGGCTTCCGCGCGGAAGTCGAGGCGCCAGCGTTCGGTGACTTGGAAGCTCTTGCCGGCCATGACGTCGAAGTTGACCAGGCCGGGGCTGCGGATGACATTGCGGGCGGAGTTGCCGAACAGGTAAGCGGGAGGATTCACGAACGCCGAGGTGTCGAAGAACCGTCCGAGCGTTCTGGCGTCGCGGCTGAGCGGCCCATCGCCTACGCGGTTGGCGCGCTGGCGTCCGCCCTGGGAGTCGGTCGTGTTGGCGGTGGAGTCGACACCGAAGGGAAGGCCGCTGCGGAGTAACGCGAGTCCGCCGACCTGCCAGGAGCCAAGCAGGCGTGAGGCAAGAGAATTGCCGTTCCACAACTTGCGACCGGGGCCCCAGGGGAGTTCATAGGTGTAGCTGGCGACGAATCGGTGCGCCTGGTCGTCGGCGGAGATGGCGCGTTCGCCGCGCATGTCGTAAAGATTCTGAAGCCGGAAGGAAGAACTGACGCTCGGATTGTCTCCGGGGAACAGGCCGGAGCCATTGTCGATGGACTTCGACCAGGTGTAGGAGATGAGGTACGTCAGACCAGCGCTGAAGCGCTGTTCGAGCTTCGTCTGCAGCGAGTGGTAGATCGAGGAAACGCCAAAGCTGTTGTAGGCGATGTTCTGGAATTCGGGGTAGGGACGTCGTTGTGCCGAGGTGAGTCCGCCGAATTGCGATGGCGGGCCGAGTTGCTCGGCGCGCAGCTGGTTCAGGTTACCGCCGGGGGTGTAGATGTGCGTACCCTTCGTACCGGCGTAGGCCGCGTCGAGGGCGAGGTTCCGGCGGAGCTCGCGCTGAACGGAGACGTTCCAGCTTTGCATGTAAGGCGCTCGCGAGTTGACGTCGAAGTGGACGTTCTCGCCGGCAGTCCGGCCGGTCCGGTCGAATGTGGTGTCGCCGCCGGGGAAGCGGGAAAGGACGAACAGCGGGAGGCTCGGGAATGCCGGAGCGGTTAGGGCGAAGCTGCGCGCATAGGGGAACGGCGCTTCAAGCGGCGTGCCGGGATTCGAGGCGACCGGGGCCGAGGAGAAGTACATGCCATAGCCGGCGCGAACGACAGTCGAGTCGTTCCAGCGGTAGGCGAGGCCGAAGCGCGGGCCCATGTTGTTCCAATCGTTCTTGTAGAAGTGGCGCGGGTTGCCGTCTTCCCCGGCGAAGTCGAGCAGGCGGCGCTGGGGATTGAAATGCGTCAGGCGGTTGTACTTCTCTACGAAGTGGAAGGCCGGCTCGTAGCGGAAGCCGAAGTTCAGAGTGACGCGCTTGGAGATTTTGAAGTCATCCTGAAAGTAGAAGTCGTAGGAGGGGAAGCTCAAGTAGGTGGAGACGCCGGGGAGGAGCTGGAAGCCGGAGCCGCTGCCGAGCAGGTAGCTGGCGAAGGCGTGGCCGGAGTTGCCCGCTGTGGAAATGCCGGTCTGGAGGGGCCCGAATGAGAACTCGCCCGAGGCGTTAGTCGGATTGTAGTTGTTCGAATAGCTGCGGCGTAAGTCGAATCCGAATTTGAGATAGTGCCTGCCGTGGATGTGCGTCATGTTATCCACAATCTGGTAGGACGTGACCCGTGTGAGCGCGGGACGGCTGCGGTCATTGCCGACGGAGGAGAAACCCGTGATGTTGATGCGGGGGAAGTTATCCTGCGGAACGCCGGGGATGCCGAGCTGCGACGGGAAGTTCAAGCCGAGCGTCGGCGCGGTGCCCTGAGAGTAGACGCGATTCACGCCCAGGCGGAGCTCGTTGATCCAGGTGGGGCGAATCGTGTGAAGGTAGCTGAAGGCGAAATTCTGCTGGCGGCCTTCGGATGGGTAGTTCGTCGGATTGCCGGCGGTGAGGAACGTGGGAGACGGTAGATCCTCGGTGCGGCTCATGGAGTAGCGGCCCATCAGGCGGACGGCGGCGGAGGCGGCATGATCGATGCGAAGGTCGCCCTGGTCGTCCTGACGCTTGCCGGGACCGGCGAGGACATAGTTGTTCGCAAGCCCTGTGCCGTTCTGGTCGGGATAGTAGGCCATGACTTTGGCTGCGGCGGGGTCGAAGCGCGAGGCGGGGATTCGGTTGCCGGGCATCGGATCGCGGAGCACCGCGTTACCCTGGACGCGCGTCGTGTCCGGATCGTAGATCGCGTTCAAGCCCGAAAAGTCGCCGCCGCGCAACGCGGCGGTGGGAACCGACGACGTGCGGACGGCGGCGGTGCGGAAGCGCGTCCCTTGCCAGTCGGCGAAGAAGAACGTCTTGTCTTTGCGAATGGGGCCGCCGAGCGCGCCGCCAAACTGGTTCTGACGGAGGACAGGCTTGCTTTGGGAAGCGGGCGCGAAGAAGTTGCGGGCGTTCAGTTTGTCATTGCGGAGGAACTCGAACATCACGCCATGAAAGGCGTTAGTGCCGCCCTTGATCGTGGCAAGGATGACGCCCCCTCCAGTTCGCCCGTATTCGGCGGAGAAGCTGTTCGTGAGAATTTTGAACTCTTCGAGCGCGTCGACCATGGGCGTGTAGCCGACGTTGCCGCCCTTGATGTTGACGGCCGTGATGCCGTCGAGCTGGATTTCATTGAGACGGTTGCGTCCGCCGTTGATACGCGCGGACGCGCCGGACGTGCCTGCACCGGCGCCGTCTGCGACGCCCGGAACGAGCCCGATCAGGGAGAACGCGCCGCGGCCATTTAGAGGGAGGCCGACGATTTTGCGGTTGTCGACGACCTGGCCGATAGACCCGGTTTCGGTTTGGAGAACGGGCGCAGCCGCCGTGACTTCGACAATCTCACTCGTCGAGCCGATCGTGAGCGAGGCATCCACGCGGGCGCTTTGATCGATCTGGAGAGGGATCTGATTCTGAGTAAACCGCTTGAAGCCCTCCGACTCCACCGAGACCGAGTAGGTTCCGGGGCGAAGGTTGGGCGCGAAGTAGTTGCCCGGGGCATCGGATTTGACTCGCACCGTGTCGTTGGTCGCGAGGTTAACGACCGTTACGGACGCGTTTGCGATGGCCGCGCCGGAAGGGTCGGTGACCGTACCGAGAATGGATCCCGTGAAGCTGGCTTGAGCGAAGGCGGCGGCGGCGGAGGCAGCCGCAAGGACGAGGATCAGGACGGATCGTTTGTACATCGGAAAGCTCCCAAGTTTGGTTTGCACACGTGTGCATAAAGTATCACGAATGGGACGGCCTCGTCAATTCGGAGGCGATTGTTACAACCATGTTGCGGCCAAAAGCGCCGTGCGGTAGGATGGCTTGAACACGTTTGCATTCCGTGGCCGATGAAACATGCCTTTGTCGATTAAAGATGTGGCGCGTCTGGCCAGGGTTTCGCATTCCACGGTGTCGCGTGCGCTCGCCAACTCGCAAGCAGTGAACCGGTTGACGGCGGAACGCATACGGCGCATTGCGAAGGATGCCGGATACCGGCCGAACACCATCGGGCGGAGTCTGGCCACAAGCCGGACCCGCACCATCGGCTTCGTCGTGACGACGGTGGCCGATCCGTTCGTCGCCGAGGTGGCGGCGGGAATTGAGGACGTGGCGCGGCAGCGGGGCTACGCGGTGTTCCTGGCGAACAGTAACGCCGATCCGGATCGCGAGGTGGCGGTGGTGCGGTCGTTTCAGGAGCGCCGCGTCGACGGGGTGATTGTAATGGCGTCCAGGGTCGGTGGTCTATATATGCCGCTATTGGCCGAACTCGACGTGCCCATCATGCTTGTGGACAATCAACATCCGGGCGGCTTCGCGCATTCGATTTCGATCGACGACCGGGGCGGAGCGCGCCTGATGACGAGCCACCTTGCGGCCCTTGGGCACAAGCGGATTGCGTATGTCGGCGACCGTAACGGCATGCAATCGGATGCGGATCGCATGAGCGGCTATGCGGATGCGCTGCAGTCCTCGGGAATCGAGCTCGACGCTGCGTACGTGGCGCTGGGGAACGGCGCGCCGGCTGGCGGCCTCGAAGCCATGCAGTCGCTGCTTGCGTTGAAACAACGGCCCACGGCCGTGTTCTGCTATAACGACATGACCGCGATCGGAGCGCTGCGGGCGCTGCACAAAGCGGGAGTCCGGGTGCCCGCGGAGATGTCGGTGGCCGGGTTTGACGATTTGGCGATTGCGTCATTCTTGCAGCCGCCGCTGACGACCGTCCGCCAGCCGAAGGCGGAGATGGGGCGGCAGGCGGCGGCAATCCTGTTCGAGCTACTGGAAGGAAAGCAACTGGAGGCGCGGATCACGGTACCGGGCGAGTTGATCGTCCGCGAGTCGACTGCGCCATTGGGAAGCATCGCACTATGAATCAACCTTTGGATATCGGCATTGTCGGAATTGGACGCATGGGAGGGGTGCACGTACGCCACTTGCTCGAACTGGAGCGGGAGACGGGCACGTGCCGGCTGTGCGCCGTCGTGGATAGCGACGCGGCCAAACTCAAACGGTTCTTGAGTGAATTTGGGACGGATGAATTCGCGTATAGAGGCCGGACATTCGCTTCGCTCGATCAGTATCTGGAGGCGGATGTCTGCCGGGCAACCATGGTGGTCGCGCCCACCGAGCATCACCGTCCGCACGCGATGGCGTTGGCCAAGGCTGGGCATCGGGTGTTGCTCGAGAAACCGCTGACGGGCACGCTCGAGGGAGACGTGGCGTGCTGCGCGGAATTGGATCGCAGCTATCCCAATGCTGTGATGCTGGCGCTGCAGCGGCGGTTCGATCAGGCGCTCGCCTACGGGCGCGATTTGATGCGGGAAGGCGCGATTGGACGGGTCTTCAAAGTGTATTCGGCGCTCGAGGATTCGGGTCCGCCGCCGGACGGGTACCAGAGCGACGGCATCCTGCCGGACATGTCCGTACACAACGTGGACGAAATTCTGTGGCTGGTAGGAGGCATGCCTGATCGGGCGATGGCCGTGGGGTCGGTGCTGTACAACAAGCGCGTGGCGTCGTGCAAGGAAGACTTTGACGACGCCACGCTCTACATGTGGTTTGGCGAAGAAGTGTTGGGACAGGTGCAGGTGACGCGGAATCACGTGTCGGGCTATCGCGTGGAGACGGCGATTTACGGGGAGCAGGGGCAGATTCAGATCGGGCGTTTCAACCAGAAACCGCGGGAGATTGTGGTGGAGGCGTTCGGGCGGCGGGGCCGGAGCGAACCGATCGCGCGGAAGGTGTTTCCGGGAGGCAACGGAGGGGATGCCGCGCCCGAGTTTGTGGACCGGTTTGGACCGGCGTACAAAGCCGAGGCAACTGCGTTTATCGATTGCTGCCGGCGGGATGCGGAGTTTCCTGCAACGCATCGGGACGGGTTGCGGGCGCAACAGGTAATCGCTGCGGGGATGCGGGCGGTGTATACCAGGAACGAGGCGGCAGTGGTGGTCCGGCATGACGTTGAACCGGACGAGCACGGGTCCGGGCTCCGATGTTAGTCCGACATGCAACTCTTCTCAGCAATGCCGGGTTCGAGCGTGGTAGACTGAAGGAGTTGGGCGGTTTCCCGCAGAGCGGGGACGTAGTTCAGTTGGTTAGAACGCCGGCCTGTCACGTCGGAGGTCGCGGGTTCGAGCCCCGTCGTCCCCGCCAATCCAACCTTTTTCTTGGCTGCACTTCGAGTTTTCAACCGCTTTCTTGCCAACATTCGTGGCTCGTCGCGTCCGCCACCGCCGCAGGCAGCTAGCCGATCTGCCGCAAGGAAGCCCAACCCTAACGAGGTCGTCGAAACCCGCTCGCCACGAATGCGGAAGCCAAAGGGCTGAGCGAGAAGGACGCAGTCCTCGGCTTGGTCTCCGGCGGGAACGGAGCAGCGCTTCTCTGTGCGCAAGGAAGTCTTCGATGGTTGACTCACCTTGCACCATCCCCACAGGGCGTCAAACACACTTGGCGCGGTACCCGCATTCTTGGGAGCACGGCGTTTCACCAAGTCATCCGAAAGGCCTCCGGCACACAACCCCTTTCGAATTCTTCGGAATAACGTCGCGCTCGATCATTGCCTTTTCGAGGGAATCGAAATCGAAGGTATTCTGTATGTTCAGCCAAGCCGGCACGGTCGCCGCCAGGAACGTCGACTCAGGTGGCGTGGAGGCCTTGGGCATGGGCCCAACCCCGCGCTCTCTCGAAAACTCTCGGCAAGCCGAAGGAGGACTCAATTCCGTCACGTGGCTTCGCCCCCTGGTCGACTCAGGTCTACTTAAGCCTATTTAGTTTGCAATATTTGTCCGATATAGGAGTTAGCACTACCGCGGGCGATGTTTAAGATGACATGACAACCGCCCGCGCACGGCTCATCCGCGTCTCGCTTAGCGAGGAGGCTCCGGAGAGGGCACGGCTAGGTCTTACCGGGCTTAGTCAACGTCGACTGCAAGTCAAGGATGAAGAGATGAAATCGCGAGTGACAATTGAAAAGATGACAATCGGCAAGAAACTGATGCTGAGTTTTGGCGGGATGCTGGCGGTGGTGTTGGGGTTGGCCTACTCTTCGCTGTCGTCGATCTCCAGCCTCAGCGGGGCTCTGAACGAAGCGGTGAATTCGGAAGCGAAGAAACTGGACTTGACAGGCCAGCTCCTTCGGGACCTCACCGACATGGATGCGGCACAAAGAAGCGTTGCGTGGCGCGCGAGCGTCAACGACCCCGCGGGCGTGGAAAAATACCAGCAACTTTTCACGGTTGCGTACACGAAGGCGGCAAACGACCTCAAGGAGATCCAGCCGCTTCTCCAGACCGACGGCGAGCGCCTGGCCGGAGATGCCCTGCTGGGAGCGGTGAACGCCTGGCGAGAGGGCTTTCGTGAATTCCTGCAGGCTTGTCCAGCCGGCGCCAACGAGAAATCGATCGCTAACTTCGTCGAGGACAAGCTCATTCCTCTAATGGATCGCGCCGACGCGGCTTCGGAGGTAGTGGCGCAAGCCCAAAGAACCATCATGAAAGCGGCCGAGAACGATGCCGCCGTCAGTTCGTCCCGTGCCCGTTCGACCGCATTCGTGTTCCTCGGCCTGTTCGCTGCCATGGGCGGCGTGGTCCTCTGGGTGATCCGGCAAATCAATCGCGTGCTTCGGGCGTTGGCCTGCGAGTTATCCACAGGTGCCGAACAGGTGGCGAACGCCTCTTCCGAGGTGTCCACGTCGAGCCAATCGCTGGCGCAGGGGTCGTCCGAGGAGGCGGCGTCGCTCGAAGAGACTTCCGCGTCGAGCGAAGAGATCAACTCCATGGCCCACAAGAACGGCGAGAACTCGCGCGCGGCGGCCGATCTGATGACGCAGTCGCAGCGGAGGTTCGATCAGACCAATCAATCGCTGAGTGAGTTGGTGCTCGCCATGGGAGAGATCGACGCGGAGAGCGGCAAGATTTCGAAGATCATCAAGGCGATCGACGAGATTGCCTTTCAGACGAACATTCTGGCCCTGAATGCGGCGGTTGAAGCCGCTCGCGCCGGTGAAGCTGGAATGGGCTTTGCGGTGGTGGCCGATGAGGTTCGAAACCTGGCGCAGCGCAGCGCGCAGGCCGCCAAGGACACGGCCGATCTGATCGAGGAGTCGATCTCGAAGTCCAACGACGGAAAGGTGAAAGTGGATCAGGTGGCGGCGGCCATTCGCGTTATCACCGAGGAGTCCGGCAGGGTCAAACTCCTGGTGGACGAAGTGAACCAAGGCAGCCGTGAACAGACGCTCGGTATTGAGCAGGTAGCCAAAGCGATCACCCAGATGGAACGGATAACGCAGACAACGGCGGCTAGCGCGGAGGAGTGCGCCGCGGCGGCCGAGGAGTTGAACGCGGAGTCGGAAGCGTTGAAGGAAATCGTCAAGCGGCTGACCGCGATGGTGGGCGGCGGCGAGAGGGCATAACCGCGAACCGGGCGGCAACCCGGCGCGGCGCGCCGCCCCGGATAGTGGTAGTTCCCGGCGACGCCGCCGAGCGCGCCGCCGGATTCTGAGATAATTTCGAAGTGTCCCAAACCGGCCCATTCACGCTCACCCGATTACGCGCCATGATCGACCACATGCCGTTCAACAAGAGCCTGGGGATCAGGGTCGCGCGCATGCATAAGGACGGCGTAACCATCGAGTGCGCGCTTCGCGACGACTTGCGCAATCTGGCGGGCGTACTGCACGGCGGCGTCACGGCAACCCTGTGCGACGCGGCCGTCGGAATTGCGATTACGAGCCACTTCCACGGTACCCGGCGCTGCACAACCGTTGAGATGAAGCTCAATTACTTTCTTCCGGTCGAAAGTGGAAAAGTGGCGGCGAGGGCGAAGCTGCTACGGGTCGGAAAGACGTTGTGCGTCGGTCAGGTTCAGGTCCACGACTCGCACAAGCGGCTCGCCGGAGTGGCGCTCGTCACGTACATGCTGCTCCCGCAGGACCCAGCGAAACCGGAGCGGCCGTGAATGCCGTCCCTACCCAGGGCGTAGCCCCTACCCGCGCTGCCCTCGGTGCGCCCGAACGTCGGCTATTTCGATGAAACTCGCAGTTCCTGAATCCTTACATTCCTGAACTGCACCTCCGACGGCGCGGGCGAGCTGTGAATCTGCAGCGCGACGAACCCGGCCGTCTCGATGCCCGTCTCGGTTTCCGTGTAGTCGACGGTTTTCACGCCGTTCAGCTCGATCATGATGTGGTTGCCTTTCGCGGTGATCGTGTAGTCGTTCCAGCCGTCCTTTTTTAACGTCGTAAGATCGTCCGGCGCGGCCTGCACAAGCACCTTCTTGCGCCTCGACTCGTCATATAGACAGCCCCAATACTGCTGGCCGATATCGGCCTGGTACCCGGAGACCTCGTGCGAATCGGGCACAGGCTTGCTGCGGAACTGGATTCCCGAATTCCCATAGCCGCCCACCAGCCGGAACGACGCTTTCAGAATGAAATCGCCGTAGTGTTTCCTCGTGCGAAGGAAATCGTTGTACTTCAGCCCCGGCGACTTCGCGACGATTATTCCGTCTTCGATCCGCCACAGGCCTGGGGTGTCCACAATCCAGCCCGAAAGATCCTTGCCGTTGAACATGGGCGTGAACCCGTCTTCAATTTTCTCGGCGGCCACCGCCGCGAACAATGTAACGAGCAGCAGTAGCGGTGTCTTCATGCGAACACTTCCTCCCTGACGTCCGCCCGCGCGCGCGCCAGGACGTATGGACCTTCCGGAATCACCGCGATCGCCGCACCCGGCTTCAAGTCCTTTGTCAGCGCTATTACCGCATCGGCGGCCGTCCCGTAGGACTTACCCCACAGCGACTTGTGATACTCGGCCGGCAAGCCCGGAACGTAATAGAGCACGTCGCACTTCTCGGTCACGAGCGCCAGTTTTTCCAACTGCCACTGGTCGACAACCACCGGCGCCGCCGCGATGCGATCCATGAACTTCGGGCCATCGGGGTTCTCCGCCAGCATGTTGCGAAACTCCGGCGCGCCCGCGCCTTCCGAGCATTCCGCAAGGAGCAGAATCTTACCCCCCGGCTTCACAATGTGCCGCGCCGCCGTTATGCCTTTGATCGCCTGGTAGAAAGTGAGGTCGAGCGGATAGCCGGCCGATGTCGTGATGACGGCGTCCACCGGCCGTTCCAAGGTTTCGAGCATCACGCGCGACACAAATTCCACGCCGCGCGCATGCGCCATCCTTGGCCTTCCCGCAAACACGCCCGCTACGGGACGTTGCCCCGGCGGTCCGGCGGCCAGCGCCGCATCCACCAGAAAATCGTGTCCCGCCATCTCCGATATTTCCAGAAGCTCCTTGTGCAGAGGATTATCGTCGATCGACCCCTCCACCGCCCTCGGGTCGCGCATGAACTTAGGACTGTGCAGAACCTTGATAGTCTCCTGCGCTGCAAGCCCCGGCGCGATCAGCTTCCGTCCACCCGAAAAGCCCAGCATCAGATGCGGTTCGATGAAGCCGAGCGTGATGTGCAGGTCCGCGGCCACAAAGCGCTCGTCCACGTATACCGGGGTGCCCGCCGCGGTTGTACCCAGATGCCGGTGTTCCGAAAGCGCGCGCGCGTTGTGATTCACGACGCGGCAGACTGACGCGATTTGGTCACCTACGATTTCACGGATCTCCGCATCGCTCGCCGGCCGGTGCAATCCCGTGGCGATGAGAATCGTGATGCCGTCCCGCGGAATCCCCGCGTCCGCGAGCCGCGCCAGTAGAGGCGGTAAAACCAACCGGTTGGGAGCGGGACGCGTAATGTCGCAAACCGAAATCGCCGCGGTTCGTTTCCCTTTCGCCAGCTCCCGCAGCGGAGCGCAGCCGGTGGGCGCGTCGAGCGCCTCTTCAACCGCGCCGGCCTGATCCGCCAGCGGCAGAGCCGACCTCGCTTCGAGCACGCGGTACTCGAAACCCGCGGGCAGTTCGAGGTGCAGGCCCGTCTTCCCAAACGCAAAATCCAAGCGCATAAGAGCAACGTACCACAAGCGGACTTTTTCGGCACTCGAATTGCTAGCGTACGGACGGGGGTCGGAATGATAGTCGCCAGTATACTCGGAGGAATGGTTATATTCTGTTTGTTTCTGTCAATGCTTTCAGCGCCGTCGCGTTTCGGAAGGTGAGTCTCATGATTCAGCCGGCTACAAGCATGTGACAATCGAACACACCGTGCTCCCCTCGCACGATTTTTCGAATGAACGTTGCTTAATCTCGATATCATTATCAATATTTCATCCGTTTTTTCGGATTGCGTCCGCCGTGAATGATAACGTTCTGCAGGCGGCAGGACACTGCGCCCTCTCGTGCCGAGGGCGCATCCATCCGAAATAGATCCGCACAGCCGAACGAGCGAATCGCGATCCCGGCGTACCGGCTCAAAGGAGCCGTCGTGGTGGCTGCAATCGTCCAACGGCTCGGGTGTTCGGCTGACGAAGACCCGGAACGCGCCGGACACTCCTCTCTCGCGACTGCCTCACCACACTGGCGGCGTGTCTCGTTACGAGACCTTGACATAGGCCGTCAGTCTCCCCCGGCCAGCTGAGTATACTGAGCGACTGCTAAGACGTCGGTTGTAAACTGGCGCCTACAGTCGCGCCTCGATTTCCCATCTGGAGTGCTTCCGCTGCCGACGGCAGTGTGCTTTTGATTGGCGCGCGCTCTCACCGGCTACGGTGATATCGACCTGGAGGATCCGCAACAATCAGTCCTAGTCGACGCCGGTCGCGATGCGGATGGAGTGCGCGAATGTGGCCGGCCTCGGCGCCCCGACCTTCATGAATCTCCCTGCGAGTGACAGCCTGGCAACGCCCGGCGCCTCGGCCCGGAAGGCACTCTCTTCTTCGTGCTCGCTTAGGGCTTGTCAGGAAATAACTGTTCCCACACTTGCCGATGGAACTGCGGCGCCGGTGGGGCAGGCCATCGTCGTCTGTGGCCTGTTGGGGAGGGCCTACGGCCCGCGAAATTCGAAAAACCGAAAGGCGGCAATGCAGGCTTGGCCCGAGCTTCGCTTTCTTGGGCTCTGGTGTTTTCATGGGGTTAGGTTGGTTTTTCGATCCTGCTACACGCGCGGCAGAAGGCAGGGTCGAAAAACTCTCCCGCTCATGCCGGGGTACCGGCTGGCAGAGCTTCGCTTTCAACCCGATAGCCGAGCTTGCGGAGTTCCTTGATCATTCGGGCCGTACGTGTTCGCTTCGACCTCGCACTCACCTCAGGACCCCGTTCC
>CAMDED010000021.1 GCA_945893365.1 Candidatus Sulfopaludibacter sp. SbA3
GGGCGGTGTCCCACCTCCCGTTGGTCGGCCCCGGAGATTGTACGGCGTATGGGCAGTTTTTGGTCATTCTCAACTCAAGAAAGGAGGCCCCGCGGCTGTTCGCTCCCTTCCTCCTTCAGGCTCATTCTTCGATTGGAATATACTGCGCCACCTCCGCGCGCCCGAGCGCCCGAGCGCGAGAAGAGCGGTCAAGGGCGTTTGACCTTGCATGCTGCCCCATCATTGACGTCCTTCTCCAATCGACCGGAGGCGGGAGGATTCGCCATCGGGAGTAAGACCACACCTTTAAATTAGACCGTCTCCGGCGGCGAGCCAGAGCCGCCTGGCGGGAAGGGTCGCTCAACCGCGCAGCAAGAACTGGTGGTACGTCGTTGCCGGTTGCCGCCTGGGTCGGCTCCGCATTTACCGTGTAGCCGAACGCGGGATCGGTAATGTCGAATCCGTGCTGTAAGACGCGCCCGATTCCGCGCGGAACGGGCTTGAGAAGAGTGCGCTCAACCTGTAAGTCATTACCGGTAATAGGGTCGCTGGTGGGCTGCTCGGGGGACCTTACGGAGTCGGGGGTCGGCCGGCCGGGGACCTCCGAAACGGTGGGACGCGACGGTCTTGGGTTCATTTGCACTCCCGCCTCCGATCCGTTAGAATCGTTTCAGCCTCTCTCTATAGATAAGGAGCATTACGCCCATGATCCGACTGGACGCCGACAAACCGGTTGAGTTCTGCGACGGCTTGCGCCGGCGCGATTTTCTGCACGCCGGGTCTATCCCCCTCCTGGGTCTGGGGCTGCCGCAGTTTTTCGGCATGAAGGCGCTTGCCGCCAAACAGGAGATCTCGCCCAAAGAGACCAACTGCATCATGCTCTTCCTGGTAGGCGGTCCTTCCCAACTCGATACCTGGGACATGAAGCCGAACGCGCCGGCCGAGATTCGCGGACCGTACAAGCCGATCAAGACGAACGTCGCGGGAATCGAGATCTCCGAGAATTTCCCGCGCATGGCGAAGCACGCCGACAAGTTCGCGCTGATCCGCAGCGTGTACCACACCGCCGCGGCCGTCCACGACACCGGCCATCAAATGATGCAGACCGGGCGCCTCTTCCAGGGCGGCATCGAGCATCCGCACATGGGCTGCGTGCTCGGCAAAGTTCGCGGACCGAAGGGCGACGTTCCGCCGCACGTGCTCCTGCCGCGGCCGATCGGAAATACGGGCGGCAACATGCCCCATGGACAAAACGCCGGCTTCCTCGGCAAGCAGTTCGATCCGTTCGTTCTGAACGCCGATCCGTCCGATCCGAACTTCAGGGTTCCGGACATGCTGCCGCCGGATTACCTCTCCGCGCTGCGCGTCGACCGCCGCAAGAACTGGCGCGAGATGGTGGACAAGACGGTGAGCAAGTTTGAAACTTCCGCCGACGCCCGGCTGCTCGATTCGACTTTCCATCAGGCCTACACGCTGATGTCCTCGCAGAAGGCGCGCGAGGCCTTTGAACTTTCGCGGGAGCCGGAAAAGGTTCGCGAAAAATACGGGCTCAACCGGTTTGGGCAAAGCTGCCTGCTTGCCCGCCGCTTGATCGAAGCCGGCGTGCGGTTCGTCACCGTCAACATGTTCGAAACCGTTTTCGACGAGATCACGTGGGACATTCACGGATCGAAGCCCTTCAGCCCGATCAGTTGCTACCGCGACTTGGTCGGTCCGATGTTCGATATGGCCTACAGCTCGCTGCTCGAAGACTTGCAGGATCGCAGGCTGCTGGGCGACACGATGGTGGTTGCGACCGGCGAGTTCGGCCGCACTCCCAAGATCAACCCGGCTGGCGGACGCGACCACTGGCCGCAGTGCTGGACCATGTCGATGGCCGGCGGCGGGATCAAGGGTGGCCAGGTCGTCGGTTCCTCCGACGAAATTGGAGCCCTTCCGAAGGACCGCCCCGTCACGCCCGCGCAGGTGGCGGCCACCGTGTATCATGGCCTCGGACTGCCGATGAGTTTCGAACTCCCCGGCGCACAGGGGCGTCCGATTCCGCTGGTCGATTCGGGCGTCGAGCCGGTTCACGAACTGTTTAGTTAAAGGCCGAATTCCATGAAGCCGATTCTGTTGTCATTCGCCCTCGCGGGCGCACTTTGCGGTATAGCGTTCGCCGCGCCGAGCCTTGCTATTCTTCCGCCGCAGGTGGAACTGACGGGCCCTGAAGCGCGCCATCAACTGCTCGCGGAAGCGTCTGTCGGCAGCCATCAGGAAGATTGGACGCGCAATGCGAAATGGTCGTCGTCGAATCCGAAAGTGGCGAGCGTCGACGCCGCCGGTCTCGTGCTGCCCGTCGCCGACGGGCAGGTGACGATCACCGCATCGGCAAACGGCGCGTCGGCATCCGCCACCGTCCGCGTGAAGGGGGCGCAATCGCCGTTTACGTGGAGTTTCCGCAATCACGTGATTCCAGTCATGACCAAAGCCGGCTGCAATCAGGGTGCATGCCACGGAGCGCTGGCCGGCAAGAACGGTTTCAAGCTCACCTTGCGCGGATACGATCCGGAAGTGGACTTCGATACGCTCACGCGCCAGGCGAACGGGCGTCGTGTTTCGCTCGCCGAGCCGTCGAACAGCCTGATGCTTCTCAAGCCGACGGGCGCCGCGCCGCACGCCGGAGGGAAACGCTTCGATACGGATTCCCTGGAATATCGCGTGCTCGCCGAATGGATCGCCGCGGGAACGCCCGCGCCCACTGAGAAGGACACGCAGATCACCGGACTTGAAGTGTATCCCGCAAGCGCAACGCTCGCGCCGGGGGGCGAACAGCAATTGGTTGTGCGCGCGAAATACTCCGACGGGCAGGTGCAGGACGTCACGCGCTGGGTTAAGTTCGCGACAAGCGATGAAGGCGTGGCGGGCGTGGACGATCTGGGCCACGTCAAGATGAACGGCAGCGGTGAAGCGGCGATCACGCTCTACTATTCGAGCCGCGTCCTCTATTCGCGTTTGAGCGTGCCCTTCGCGGGCGCCGTTCCGCCGGAGGCGTATTCGAAGTTCGAGCGGCATGGCTTCATCGACGATCTTGCGCTCGCGAAATGGAAAACGCTGAACGTGGCGCCCTCCGCCCGTTCCACCGACGCCGTGTTCATCCGCCGCGCGTTTCTCGATGCCGCGGGAATTCTGCCGACGGCGGAAGAAGTGGAAGCGTTCCTCGCGGACAAGAGCCCCGACAAACGGGCGAAGGTTGTCGATGGCCTTCTTGAACGCGACGAGTACGTGGACTACTGGAGTTACAAGTGGTCCGATCTGATGCTGGTTTCGAGCCGGCGTCTGCGCCCGAACGCGATGTGGTCCTTTTATAACTGGATTCGCGATGGCGTGAAACAGAACAAACCCTGGGACAAGTTCGCGCGGGAGATATTCACCGCCTCTGGAAATTCGAAGCAGATGGGCGCGCTCAACTACTTCGTGCTTCATAAGGACCCGATCGCCCTGAGTGAGAACGCGACGCTGGCGTTTCTCGGTCAGCGCATCACTTGCGCCCGCTGCCACAATCATCCGCTCGAGAAGTGGACGCAGAAGCAGTATTACCAGATGGCGAATCTGTTTTCGCGCATCGGGATCAAGAACGGAACCGACGCCGGCGACTCGATCGTCTTCGCAAAGGCAACGGGCGACGTCAACCATCCTCGCCTGCTGAGACCGCTTGCGCCGACGCCCCTCGACGGCATTCCCATGGATCTCGATTCGACAGCCGACCGCCGAGCGCACTTTGCGAAATGGCTCACCAGCCCCGACAACGCCTACTTCTCCCGGGCGCTCGTCAACCGCGTATGGGCAAACTTCATGGGCCGCGGTCTGGTCGACCCGGTGGACGACGTGCGGGCGACGAATCCCGCGTCGAACGAGGATCTTTTTGCCGCTCTCGCCAAGGATTTCTCGTCGAACGGTTTCGACATCAAGCGGCTCATCCGCAACATCATGAATTCCGGCGCCTATCAGCTGGCGTCGGAAGCGAACGCGACGAACCAAAACGACAACAAGTATTACTCGAAGTACATTGTGAAGCGGCTTCCGGCGGAAGTGCTGCTCGACACTATGTCGCAGGTGACGGGCGTGCCCACGCGGTTCCCCGGCTATCCGGCGGGCACCCGCGCGATTCAGTTGCCGGACACGCAGGTGAAGTCGGAATTTCTGGCGTCGTTCGGAAGGCCGAATCGCGTGATTTGCGACGCGGCCGAACGATCGAGCGAGCCGAGCATTACACAGGCGCTGCACGTGATCAACGGCGATACGCTGAACAGGAAACTGAGCGCTCCGGATGGCTACGCGGCGCTGGCGTTGAAGCTCGGATTGTCGGATTCGCGGATGCTCGATCACCTGTTCCTCTCGGCGTATAGCCGCTATCCGAGCGACGCGGAGAAGGCGCCGATGCTCGATGAGTTGAAGAACAGCCGGAGCACGACCGGATCGGCCGAAGCTCAGCGGGACACGCGGCGGCAGGCTCTCGAGGACATGATGTGGGCGCTGCTCACGAGCAAGGAATTTCTGTTCAACTACTGATGCGCGTAACGGTTCTCATACTCGCGGGGGCATTTCTTGGCGTTTCCGCGCTCAAGGCCCAGGAGTTCAAGGACGTCGCGCCGATTCTCGCCTCGAATTGCCTCGGCTGCCACGCCGGAAAGGCCCGGATGGGCGGTCTCGATCTGGAAACCTTCGAAGGCATGCAAAAGGGCGGCGGCCACGGCGAAGCGTTCGTTCCAGGGAAGAGCGGCGAGAGCCGGCTGTATCTGATGCTGGTTGGAAAGACCGCGCCCGCCATGCCTCTGAGCGGCAAACCGCTCGCGGCGGGCGAGATTGAAATCATCAGGAAGTGGATCGACGCGGGCGCGAAGCCGCCCAAGGCGGGCGAGGGGAAAATCGTGCGCGCCGCGATTCCGGACATCAAACCGCGCTTTCCCGTGAAGTCGCAAATCGGCGCGGTGGCGTGGCATCCCGATGGCAGACGGCTCGCGCTCGGCAGGTATAAAGAGGTTGTGCTCGCGGACGCGGCGGGTAAGACGGTGGCGACGCTGCCCGGCCACGCCGAAGCGGTTCGCGCCTTGGCGTTTTCGCCGGACGGGAAGTGGCTGGCCGCGGCCGGAGGTCTGCCGGGCCGGAGCGGAGAAGTCAAGATCTGGGATGTGGAGAAGCGCACCGAGGCGCGCACGATCGACGGCCACTCGGATTGCATCTATGCCGTCGCCTTCGCGCCGGACGGCAAGACCCTGGCGACGTCGAGTTACGACAAGCTGATTAAGCTCTGGGACTCGACGACGGGCAAAGAGATTCGCACGCTGAAGGATCACATCGACGCCGTCTACGCGTTGGCTTTCACGCCGGATGGCAAGCGCCTTCTTTCGGCGGCCGCGGATCGCACGGTAAAGGTCTGGGACACCGCGACCGGTGAGCGTCTGTTCACCATGTCCGAGGCTCTCGACGGATTGAACACGCTGGCGCTCGATCCCACGGGCACGAAGGTGGCCGCCGCCGGGCTCGACAAGTCGATTCGCATCTGGTCGCTCGGCGAGAAGAGCGGGACCATGGTTCAGTCGCTGATCGCGCACGAAGACGCGATCCTGAAACTGGCATGGTCGCCGGACGGGAAGTTTTTGGTTTCGACGGCCGCGGACAGAACCCTGAAAATTTTCAAAGCGGACGATCTGACGGAAGTGAAAGTGTTCGCAAGACAGCCGGATTGGGTGCTGTCGCTCGCCTATGCGCCGGATGGAAAAAGTTTCGCGGCGGGACGATACGACGGTTCGCTCGCAATATTGAATTAAGCGCTTCAAAGGGGCAAAACATGAAATACGCCGGGCTCTCTCTCCTGATGGTTGGCGCGCTGCTCGGGCAGCTGCAGCCCATCGATTCGCCGACGGGAAATCGGACCACGCCGCCCACCATCAACGCGGTTTCGCCGCTGGGCGTTTCGCGCGGCGCGACAGTCGAAATGACCGTTGAAGGCTTCAACCTCGCGGGCACGGGCGCCATCTATTTCAGCGAGCCTGGAATCAAGGCGAAAATCCTGCGCGTGAAGGAACTGCCCGACCTGCCGGATATCCGGCTCGGCAGCAACGGCACGCTCTCGACGGTCGATCTCGGCCCGCTGCCCCCGCGGAACCAGGTGACGGTCGAGCTTGACATCAGTCCGGAAGCCGAGATCGGGACCGTTTCGATGCGTCTGCAAACGCCGCTCGGCACGAGTCCCGAAGCGCGTTTCGCGATTGAGCCCTATTACGGCGAAAGTCCGGACAAGGAACCGAACGATACGGCTGAGAACGCCTTCGAATCGTATCTGCCGTCGATCCTGGTCGGCACGATCTCGCAGCCGGGCGACGTGGATTACTACAAGATTTCCGTGAAGGCGGGCGAGCAGCTGGTGTTCGAGAACGGCGCCGCGATGCTCGGCTCCGCGCTCCTGCCCGTGATCTCGATCGTCGACGAAGCCCTGAGTCCGGTTCGCGAGTTCGGCGCCGATGGGAATACGGATACCGTCGCCTACGGTCATCGTTTCGAAAAAGGCGGCGCCTATTATGTGCGTGTGTCCGACTATCAGCAGAGCGGTGGCCGCAATCACATCTACCGCATCAAGACTGGGAAATTTCCCATCGCTCTGGCCGCGTTTCCGTTAGGCGTGCCTCGCGGAAAGACTTCGGAAGTAGCGCTGAAGGGCTACAATCTCGACGCGGGCAAACTTCAGGTGAAGGGTGATCCGTCCCCGGAAGATGAGCGCGCCCAGATTATCCGGCCGGACACGAAATCGGGACATGCCTTCAATCGCGTGAAGCTTGCGTTGGGCGACGACCCTGAAGTTCTGTCCAATGGCAAAAACGCTTCCGTCGAGGCGGCGCAGCCGGTTGCGCTTCCCGCGATCGTCAACGGACGCATGGTCGCGGCTGAAAACAATTTTCGCTTCAAGGCGCGGAAAGGCGAGAAGCTCGTGTTCGCCGTAAGCGCGGCGCGCCTCGGTTCGCCGCTCGACTCCGTTATCGAAGTGCTCGACGCGAAGGGCGCGCCCATCGAGCGCGCCACCGTCAGGTGCCTCATCGAGACCAATACGGTTCTGCGGGACCATGATTCCGTCCAGCCTGGCATCCGCCTTCAATCGCCGTCGGGATACGCCGTGGGCGACTATGCGATGGCGGGCAGCGAGATCCTGCAGGTGGAAGCTCTGCCTCGGACGCCGGACGACGATTTCCGGTTCGTGGCGTTCGGCGGACAGCGGATCGCGCAGTTCGACACGTCGAGCGAAGCTCACGCCCAGGACCAGGCCGTCTACAAGGTTCAGATTCATCCCCCTGGCGCAAAATTCGCGTCGAACGGCTTACCGCTTGTGCGTCTGACGTATCGCAACGACGACGGCGGCCCCGGCTACGGGCGCGATTCGCGGCTCCGCTTCACGGCTCCGGCCGACGGCGAGTATGTGCTGCGAATTCGCGACACGCGCGGCCTAAGCGGAGAGGATTTCGCCTACCGGCTCTCCATGCGGCCGGCGCTTGCGGACTTCCAGCTCGCCGTGGCTCCGAAGAATCCGAACGTCCCGGCGGGCGGGCGCATTCCCATCACCGTGACCGCTCAGCGCATGGACGATTTCGATGGCCCGATCGACGTCTCCATTCTCGATTTGCCCGCCGGCCTTGAAGCTACCAAGGGTGTGATCGGCGAAGGCCAAGTGAGCACCACGCTGCTGTTGAGCGCTCGCGATAACGCGTCGCTGCCGCGCGCGGCGGAGTTCAAGGTGGAGGGCCGCGCTCTCTACGGCGACCGCGTGATGGTACACAGGGCGAATCCGGAGGACCGGTTGAAGCTCATCTCGCTGATGCCGAAATCCGATATCCAGATGCGCGCCGAGACCAAAGAAGTGGTGCTCGAAGCGGGTGGTACGGCCGAGGTGCACGTCAGCATCAAGCGCAATAACGAGTTCGGCGGCCGCGTCCCGGTCGAAGTCCGCAACCTGCCCCCGGGCGTTCGCGTACTCGATGTGGGTCTGAATGGCGTCCTCATCAACGAGACTGAGGACCGGCGCAGTTTTGTGCTCGAAGCCCTGCCTTCGGCCAAGCCGATTGACCAGCCGATCGTGGTTTCTGGTAACATCGAAACTCGCGCCGCGGGTCAGCAGTCTTCGTTTGCGGGAGAGTCGATCGGCTTGAAGGTGAAACCGAAAAACGAAGTTCGCGCTTCATCCGCCGGTGCGGGCGTTGAACTGCCGTCCGCGAAGAAATAGCTCATGTCGAACACATCCCGGTTGCAACAGGCTCTCGCCGCGGGCGAGGGCATCGTGAGGCTTGCGCCCTGCTGGGTGCCGCGTTCCTTCCTCATGCCCGGAGGGCGTCTGAAGCTCGATCCGCGGGACCTATACGCCTGCGGCGCGCATCGGGGCGGCATCGACGAGCGGTGGTTCTCTTCCACCACGAACGCCGCGAACGGCCCCGGCACTCCCGACGATGAAGGACTGAGCTATATCGACGTCGGCGGCGCGCGGGTCCTGTTGCGCGAGGCCGTCGAGACGATGGGCGATCGGTTTCTCGGCGCCGATGTCATGCGCGAACAGGGCGGATGGAACGTGCTCTGCAAGTTTTTCGACAACCTCGGGCCGATTCCGCATCACATGCATCAGAGTGAAGCGGACGCGAAGCGCGTCGGACAGCGGGGCAAGCCCGAGGCGTACTATTTCCCGCCGCAGTACAACTTCAAGGACAACAATTTTCCCTATACCTTCATGGGCCTTGAGCCTGGGACCACGAAGGACGACATCCGCCGCTGTCTGGAGCGCTGGAATCAGGGCGACAACGGCATTCTGTATCATTCGAAGGCGTACAAGCTGAAGCCGGGAACGGGATGGCAGATCGATGCCGGGATTCTGCACGCTCCCGGATCGCTCGTCACCTACGAGCCGCAGGTGAATTCCGACGTGTTCGGCATGTTCCAGTCGATGGTCGAGGGACGCGCGGTGCCGTGGGACCTGCTGGTTAAGGACGTTCCGGTCGAGTATCATCACGATCTCGACTACATCATCGGCATGCTCGATTGGGAAGCGAACATCGATCCCGAGTTCGCCTCGCACCGGCTGTTCCACCCTACGCCCGCTGGCGACACGGCCGCGATGGCCGATGCCGGCTACGCCGAACAGTGGGTAACCTATTCCACTGGATACTATTCAGCGAAGGAACTGACGGTTTACCCGGGGCGCTCGGCAACCATTCGCGACGCGGCCGCCTATGGCGTGATTACCGTTCAAGGATGGGGCTCGGTTGGGAAACTCGAAGCGGAAACGCCCACGCTCATCCGGTACGGGCAGATGACCAAGGACGAGTTTTTCGTCACCGCGCCGGCGGCGCAGGCCGGAGTCGTCGTCACGAATCGCAGCGACAAAGAGAATCTGGTACTGCTGAAACATTTCGGTCCGGGAAATCCCGACGCAAAGAGGTTCATCGCATGAAGTTCGGCGTAAACACGTTCATTTGGACGGCGAATTTCGACCGGTCCAACCTCCCGCTCCTTCCACAAATCAAAGCCAACGGCTTCGACGGCGTCGAGGTGCCGCTGTTCGACCCCGCGGCTTTTGCGGCCACCGACATCCGGCGTGGGCTCGAAGAGAACGCGCTCGAATGCACCATCTGCTCGGTCCTCACGGGCGGATTGAACATGATTTCGGACGACGCAGCGGTGCGGGCGCGAACGCGCGAGCATATGAAAGCGGCGGTGAAGTCGGCTGCGGAGGTGGGCGCGAAGATCATCGCCGGTCCGCTCTATTCGCCGGTGGGCTTTCTGCCGGGGCGCCGCCGCAACGCGGATGAATGGAGATGGGCGGTGGACTGTTACCAGGCGATCGGCCCGGTGTTGAAAGAGTACGGCGTCACCGTGGCCATCGAGCCGCTGAACCGCTTCGAGACGTACTTCCTGAACACCGCGGCGGACGCGGTGGCGCTCTGCGACGAGATCGGCGATCCGAACGTTGGAATTCTGTTCGACACCTTCCACGCGAACATCGAAGAGAAGGATATCGCGGCGGGGTACCGGACGGTTGCTAAGCATCTGAAGCACGTCCACACCTGCGAGAACGATCGTGGCATTCCCGGCAGCGGGCACGTGGAATGGCCGGCGGTGTTTCAGGCGCTGCGGGACATCAAGTACGATGGCTGGCTTACGATTGAAAGCTTCGGCTTCGCGCTGGGCGAGTTGTCGGCGGCGGCGTCCATCTGGCGCGACATCGCGCCGACGCCCGAATCGATCGCGTTTGAGGGCGTGAAGTTCCTCAAACGGAACATGAGCTGAGCGCCGCCGGCCCGCGATTCGGCTGGCTTGGCTCCTTCACATGCGCACACCCCGGATTGGACGCAACTCGCACTTCTTAGGATAATGGTTACGTGCCGGGCCGCGAATGATCGAAGAGATTCGCCGGAAGATTCAGCGCCGGGAGTACGAGTATTCGCTGCACGCAGCAGATTAGAGTGTTCTCCGGCATATCGCCCGGAGGGAGGTAGAGGATGCTCTTGGGAACGGTACCGTCATCGAGGATTATCCGAGTGACAAATACGGCCCAAGTTGTTTGGTCTTAGGTTACACGAAATCCGGGAGACCGCTACACATTCAGTGCACTCATCCGGTTCGGGCTCGAATCAAGATCATCACGGTTTATGAGCCTGATCCTGAGGAATGGGTTGAGTTCAAGAAAAGGAGCCTGCAATGAGTTGTGACGTTTGTTTCGCCGGTGAGCGTCGCCCCCAACTGATCCGATACAGTTTGTCGATGGCAGACCGTTTGGTTTTGGTTGACCACGTACCGGCTGAGGTCTGCGACCGCTGTGGCGAGGTGACCCTGAGTCCCGAGGTTGTCGAGCGCTTGCAACAAACCGTTTGGCAGCAGGAGCCTCCGGCCAGATTTATCGAAACGCCGGTCTACGAGTTCGCATAGGCTCGCTGAGACTATGGTTCCCCTCGCTCAACGCTATTCGAACTCTTGTCTTCGATCCGCATACTACCAATGGGCGCCGATGGACCTCACAGAGGCCAAGCGGCACGTCGACCGCGAGCGCCGGACCCTCTACCTGGATGGACCCAACGACATCGACTGGATATTTCGGAACGACATCACACAACGACGAGAGGAAGCGATGTATCTCGATTACGTCGCATACCGAGATCATTTCCACGACGAACACGTATGGTATTCGCCCAACCCACGGCTTTTGCGGGGATGCGTGCCGGCGGTAAGCCCAACGTGGTCCGTGTCGCGCAGGCGCTCCACCGCATTGGACTGACCTCACCGAAGGCACTCAGACTGATTGCGGAGATTTGGCGCGACATTCCACAACCCGACACCTTCACCTGGGAGCAATCACGCGAAACAGACATCCGAACAATCGACCTGCTTGAGAAGGGGAAACTGCTTCTGCCCGCCCCCGACAGCGCCTACAACACGGTAGCGAACGAATGGCGCGCCCTCTCTACTCCCTCGATCTCACACCCAACAAGGTCAACCCGGCAGACCTTAGAGAAGCCCAACAACGCTGGGCGCCAACCGGCACGTATTAGCTGCGCCAAGCCGAGCGCGACGGCTAACCGCGCGATGCCCGTTCCCGCCTCTCCCCGACCCAGTAGGTAATAAGGTGCGCGATCCCGATTCCAAGTGGAATCAGACCGGCGACCTGCATCCCTTGAGGAATATCCTTTGTGACTTCGCTCGGAGGGAAGACCAATAAAGTGCTCAACAGCCCGATGGTTCCAATCCCCACGGCCACCCACGAACACCCCAGCAGGAGCAGCACGCGCTGCACGTTCCAGGTAGAGCGCTGGACCTCCTGTATCAGCGGCGGAAGCTCGATTCCCTTCTCGATTGCCGCCATCCTCTCTCTGTGGACCATATTCCGCCGGTCATGCTTCAGCCACTGCAGAAAAGCGATGAACCCCACCAGTGATACTCCGATAATTGCGTCTCCCATACGATATTTCTCCTTTCGCCCGTTTATACTCGCAGCCCCCGCTTGCGGTTGACTGATTTCGAAAATAATTCGTGCAACTCTTTCGCGGGCCCGGCCGCCCCCCACCGGGCCCAGCGGGGGCTTGCCGCGTCATTCAGATGAAGCGGTTTCGCCCCCATTTTTCGCACCGGAAGCAGCTAACCGCGCGATGCTTGTTCCCGCCGCTCCCCGGCCCGGTACGTAACAAGGTACGCGATCCCGAGTCCCAAAGGAATCAGACCGGCGGCCTGCATCCCCTGGGGAATGTCCTTCGTGACCTCGCTCGGAGGGAAGCTCAACAATACGCTTAGCAGCACGACGGTTCCAATCCCCACGGCTATCCACGACCACCCGAACAGCAGCAACAGGCGCTGTATGTTCCAGGTAGAGCGTTGGACTTCCTGTATCAGCGGCGGAAGCTCGACTCCCTTTTCGATTGCCGCCATCCTTTCCCTGTGCATCATGTTCCGCCGGTCATGCTTCAGCCACTGCAGAAAAGCGATGAAGCCGACCAGTGAAACTCCGATAATCGCGTCGCCCATATTGTGTTTCTCCTTTCGCCCGTTTATACTCGCAGCCGGGCCTCGCGGTTGAGCGCGATTTCAAAAATAATTCGTGCAACCGCGGAAGCCTCCCAGTAGTACAAAGAGGGCAATGGATCACGACGACATCCTGGAGTTGCTCTCAAAAGGCAACCGGGAAGCAGCCTTCGAGATGCTCCTTTACCGGTATCAGAATAAGACGTTCCGGCTGGTCTTTTCCATTATTGGTAACGCTGCCCATGCCGAGGAGGTCACCCAGGATACCTTCGTCAAGATCTGGCAAGCTCTTCCCGGTTATGACGGCCGCGCTTCGCTCGCGACGTGGCTCTACACGATTGCGAAGAACACCAGTCTCACTCACGTCAGGTCCGAGCGTTACCGTCGGACTTCGCCGATCGAGGACGGGCCCGAGCCCCACGGAAAGGCCGATCGCACGGTCACGCGCCTGGAGATAGATCAGATGGTCGCGAGGCTACCCCAGGAGCAACGGGAAGTCGTGGAATTATTTTATTTGCAGGACCGGGCGGTCGAAGACGTGGCCGCCATGCTCGACCTGCCGGAAGGCACCGTCAAGAGCCACCTGTTTCGCGCGCGGAAGGCATTAGGTGCGATGATGGAGAGGAAGCCATGAGCGAAGTTACCTGCCGCACGGCACACGAGTGGATTCTCGAAAAACTGGATTCGACGCTGGCCCCGCGGCAGTGCGAGGCTCTCGAATCGCATCTCGCGGGGTGCGCTGAGTGCCGCCGCTTCGAGGAACTGCAACTTCAGTTGGATGGGGCGCTGGCCAGCCGCCATTCACCCGCGCTAACTCACGCGTTTCGAGCGAACTTGAAACGGCGTATCAAGGCCGAAGAACGGCGCGCGCTTTGGGATGCGATCCCGGATCTATTTCACGTTGGCGCGGGCCTCGCGATAATCGGAATCTGCGCATGGTTCCTGCCGCTCCCCGCGAGTACGGTCGCCGCCGCCGGAGCCGTAACCTACCTCTCGCAGGCGCTGCTGCGGCTCTGTTTCGAAGAACTGGAAGACATTTAGCGGCGCCGGGAAGCAGTGCCCCAAGTTCACTTCGAAATCGAACGTGAGTGCCCGGAAACAGGCGCCCGCGCGGGCTTGCTTCATACCCCGCATGGCGCGATCGAAACGCCCGTGTTCATGCCGGTGGGAACGCAGGCGACCGTCAAGGGCCTGTCGCAGCGGGATCTCGCGGAAGATCTCGGCGCGGGCATCATTCTGGCGAATACCTATCACCTGTACCTTAGACCTGGACACGAGTTGATCCGCCGCATGGGTGGGCTGCATAAGTTCATGTCCTGGCCGCGCGCGATTCTGACGGATTCGGGCGGTTTTCAGGTGTTCAGCCTGAGCGGCCTGCGCAAGATCGCCGAGGAAGGCGTCACGTTCCGCTCGCACCTCAACGGCGACGCGCACCTGTTCACTCCCGAATCGACCGTCGACGTTCAGCTCGCCTTCGGGAGCGACATTTTGATGGCGCTCGACGAATGCCCTGAATATCCGGTGAGCGAAGCGTACGCGAAACAGTCGCTCGACCGCACCGTGCGATGGGCGGGCAAGGCGCATGCGCACTATCTGAAGCGGATTGCGCAAATGGAAACCCGCCACGCGCTGTTTCCGATCGTGCAGGGCTCCATGTTCCCCGCGCTGCGTCGGGAGTGCGCCCGGCGGCTGATCGAGTTCGATGCCGATGGTTACGCGATCGGGGGCCTCTCGGTGGGCGAGCCGCGTCCCGTGAGTCTCGAGATGGTGGACGTCACTACTCCTCTGCTGCCTCGCGAGCGTCCCCGTTACGCGATGGGCGTCGGGATGCCGGATGAATTGCCCGAGTATGTGGCTCGCGGGGTGGACATGATGGATTGCGTGCTCCCCTCCCGGAACGCGCGCAACGGCTACCTGTTCACGTCGCGGGGCCGAGTGATCATCAAGCACGCCGAATACAAGGAAAGCGCGGAGCCGCTCGACCCGGATTGCCCCTGCTACACCTGCCGCAACTATTCGCGCGCCTATCTCCGCCACCTCTTCCAGGCAGGCGAGATACTCTATTCGTCGCTCGCCACCAGGCACAACATCCAGCGATATCTCGACATCATGCGGGGTATGCGGCGGGCGATTCTCGACGGAAGATTCAGCGAATATCTGCGGGACGCCCGAACCGCGGCGCGAGAAGGCTGACTGCGCGCGGCCCGCGCGACCCGAGCCTTGACAGTTGTCGATGATCTAGGTCTCGACACTTATGCTAAAACCATCCGATCTTCTACAAGGAACACTTGATCTTTTGATTCTGAAGAGCATCGCCAGAACACCGCTTCACGGATGGGGGCGTTGCCAAGAGGATCCAACTGCTGTCGGGCGAAGTGCTATCCGTGCAGGAGGGCTCGTTGTACCCGGCCCTGCATCGCCTGAAACACCAGGGTTGGATCGAGGCGGATGGCGCGAATCGGACCTTGGTCGCGATGCCAAGTTCTATTCCCTGACTCGCGCCGGCCGCAAGCGGCTTTCGCGCGAACTCGAAAGCTGGGAGCGTCTGTCTTCCGCCGTGCGGTTGTTGCTCGAAAGAGCGTAACGAGGCGTCTTCATGCGATTCTGGCGAATCATCAAAATGCGTCCGCGCTCGCTGTTCCGCCGCTCGGCCGCGGACCCTGGCGCACGGCGGGAATGGAGCTGCATCCCGATATGCCGACGCGGGAAAAGCTGGAGGCTGGCTATCCGCCCGCCGGAGCGCGTCACGCCGCCATGCGCGAGATCGGCAATCTCGGCCTGCTCGATGAGCAGTCGCGCGACGCGCGGGGCGTGCGCTACTTGCACGATCTCGCCGACGATCCGGGCTTCGCCGTCCGTCTGCTGCGCAAGTCGCCGGTGTTCACGGTGGTCTCGTTGTTATCCCTCGGCCGCCTAGTCGAAAGATCCTATCCGGACATGCTCCCAGTGCGCGATCCGGAGCAGATCGTTCGAATCGTGCGCTCGTCCCCTTCGTCCCCCGAATCCAGTTCCTTCACCTATCCGCAATATCGGGAATTGGCTGCCGCCGATACGCCGCTTGGAGGGCTCGTCTGCACGAGCGGCGGCCGGGTCTCCCTCGTGGCGGATGGCGGCGCGGCCGAGTCGATCTCCGTTCAGCTCGCATCGGGCAACTACTATCAGTCGCTCGAAGTCCAGCCTATAATGGGCCGGCGATCTACTACGGATCGCGCGCCGTGAACGATGTGCTGTACGAGGTTCGCCCGATGGATCCCGCGGCGCTGCTGTGGGCCTGCGGGATACTGGCGGGAGCCGCTTCACTGGCGGCGTGGCTGCCGGCTCGCCGCGCTGCGTCGGTAGAACCCTCCGTGGCGATACGGGCCGACTGAGAGCGAACTTGACATTCATACTCCGTTTTTATTATGACTGTCACTCGCTCTCATGTGGCAACAAAACTATACACCCATCGCCGATAGCCTTGTCGCGTCCTCTCTGGTGGCGGCAATCCCTATCTTTGTGCTTCTCTATCTTCTCGGCGTCGCCCGCAAACCTGCGTGGATGGCGGCCCTTTGCGGACTCGTCGCGGCCGCTGTCGTTGCAGTCGCCGCGTACGGAATGCCGATCGGCAAGCTGCTCGCATCGGTTGTGTACGGCGCGGCGTTTGGCCTGTTCCCCATCGGGTGGGTCGTCTTCGCCGCGATCCTGCTTTACAGGTTGACGGTCGAGACTGGAAAATTTGAAGTCGTGAAGGATTCGGTCGGCAGCCTGACCGACGACCGCCGCCTGCAAGCGCTGCTGATCGCGTTCGCTTTTGGCGCGTTTATCGAAGGCGCGGCCGGATTCGGCACGCCGGTTGCCGTGGCGGCAGCCATGCTGACGGGGTTGGGCTTCTCGCCGTTCTATGCCGCCTCCATCTGCATGCTCGCGAATACCGCGCCCGTAGCCTTCGGTTCGATCGGCACGCCGGTTCTTACGCTGGCCGGAATCACGCAGCTTCCGCTCGCCCAATTGAGCGCCGCGGTGGGGCGAATCTGCGCGCCGGTGTCTCTGATCGTGCCCGCGTACCTGATCATGGTGATGGGCGGATGGAAAGCGCTCAAGGGTGTGTTGCCCGCGGCCATCCTCTGCGGCGTCTCGTTCGCCGGCACGCAGTTCTTCGTATCGAACTACATCGGGCCGCAGTTGACCGACATCCTCAGCTCGCTCGCCTCCATCGGTACGCTGGTCGTACTCTTCCGGTTCTGGAAGCCGAAAGACACGTTCCAACTCGCCGGCCATGGACCCACCCCGGTACACGACCGCCACCACACCGGGGGCGAGTTGCTTCTCGCCTGGACGCCGTACCTCCTCCTCGTCGTGCTGGTTCTGTTGTGGAGCTATCCGGCCTTTCAGGCGCAACTCAACACCGTGAGTATCAAGTTCCCCTGGCCCGGCCTGCACAACCAGATCGCCCGCATGCCGCCCGTGACGAAGGCCGTTGCGCCCTACGGCGCCGAGTTCACTTTCAACTGGCTGTCCGCCACAGGCACAGTCTGTCTGATCGCCACTATTCTGTCCGCATTGGTGCTCAGGATGAAGCTGTCGGCCTTTGGCCGCGTCTTCGCGAATACGTCGAAGCAGTTGGCGATTCCGGAATTCACCATTGCCACGGTCATGGCGCTCGCCTATCTGATGAACTATTCGGGCGCGACATCGACGCTGGGCCTGGCGTTCGCGGCAACGGGCGTCACCTTCCCATTCTTCAGCTCCCTGCTCGGATGGCTGGGCGTCTTTCTGACGGGCAGCGATACGTCGGCCAATGCGCTGTTCGGAAATCTCCAGGTGGTCACGGCGGGAAAGCTCGGCCTCAATCCGATTCTGATGGCGGCGTCGAATTCGTCGGGCGGCGTGATGGGCAAGATGATCAGCCTGTCGAGCATCGCGGTGGCGGCCGCTGCGACCGGGATGACGGCTTCGGATTCGGCGAAGTTGTTCCGGTCCAACATGAAACACAGCATCATTCTGGCCTCGGTGCTCGGCTTGATTACCGTGTTCTATGCCTATGTGATGCCGGGCTGGGCCCCGCAATAGAAGGGCTGCGGAACATGGTCTGGACCCCGGGGGAACGGCGCCCAAGGAGCGAATCCCGAGAATAAAACAGCTAGAGCGCGATCACCGCCGGCTGAATCCGGTAAACCGGTGTGCGGCACGGAAGCGCCGTCCGGAACACGCTTGGCCGCTTGCAGCGGGAACCGCCGCGGCAGCGCTAACGCCCCGGAAGGGCCGCGCCGAAAAGAGTACGCCGGTCCGGCCGGAGGCCGAAAGTGGTGTGTTCCCTGCATCCGGCATCTGCCCGGGACTCTCGTTCTCATCGGGAAATCCCGGCCCTAAATGGTCTTCGCGCGCTTGCCGCGGCCGCCGCGCGCCATCAGTCCGGAGAATTCCTCCGGCGTGAGCGGGCGATGCTTCCCGATCGTCAAATCCCCGATCCGGATTCCTCCGATCGAGGTCCGGACCAGCTTCAGCACCTTGCCGTCAACCGCTTCGATCATCCGGCGCACCTGCCGGTTGCGGCCTTCGGTAATGGTGACTTCGATGTGCGAGTATTTCTCCGAGTCGCGTAATCGGGTAACGATCGCCGGACGCGTCGGGCCATCGCTGAGCGTCACGCCCGTGCGCAGCTTCTCCAATTGCCCGTCGCTCAGAATCGTCGAGCATTTCAACTGATACGTCTTGGGGACCTTGAATTCCGGATTCGTCAGACGCTCGCCGAACTGCGCGTCGTTCGTCATCAGAATCAGGCCGCTCGAATCGAGGTCGAGCCGGCCCACCGGGAACACCCAATGATCGAAATCTTTCAATAAGTCGTAGACGGTCGGGCGTCCCTCGGGGTCTTTGTGAGTGGTCAAGTATCCCGTGGGCTTGTAGAGCAGCAGGTAGTGACGCTTGCCTTCCCGCACGGGCCTTCCGTCGAGGGTGACGCGGTCCCGCTCCAGGTCGACCCAGAAATCCGGTCTCTCCACCCGGTTCCCATTCACGGCCACGCGCCCTTGCGCGATCCACTCGCACGCCTCCGTCCGCGACCCAAGCCCCGCCTTGGAGAGGATGCGTTCCAGGGTCTTCAAAGGACGCTCGCCCTCATTGGAGCGTTTCTCGCGGGCCTGAACCGGCGCGCGGAAGTTTGCAGATCGTTTCATTAATCTAAAATGCGGGCCTTAATGTTACATTATAGGTTCAGTGCTGCATGAGGGAGGCGATATTGATTCGTGGCGCCCGGCAACTGTTAACGTTGCGGGGGCCGAGCGGTCCCCGCCGGGGGATCGCCTTGAGGGATGTCGGGCTGGTTCAGGACGGCGCAGTCCTCATCCGCGATGGAATGATCGTGGACGTCGGTCCGGCGCGCCGCATCGAGAATCTCGCCGAAGCGCGGAGCGCCGTTGAGATCGACGCGACCGGCAGAGTCGTGATGCCCGGCTTCGTCGACTGCCACACCCATCTGTTGAGCGCTCCTCCGCCGCACGCCGATCCCGCCGATTCCGTGGATCGTGGCCCTGCCGCGCTCGATGCCTGCCGCCGTTTGGTGCGCACTTCGCCGGCGAGCACGCTCAAGTTCCGCGGGCGCGAAATGCTGCGGCAATTTGCGCGGCACGGCACCACGACGGTCGAAGCGAAGTCGGGCTACGGCCAGGACGAGGCGAGTGAAATCAAGATGCTCCGCGTGCTGGGCGCACTTCATCACGACCCGCTCGATGTGGCGGCAACCTATCTCGGAATGCTTGCCGTTCCGCCCGAGTATAGCGGGCGGACGGGCGACTATCTGACGGAGGTATGCTCGGTGGTGCTGCCCCGTGTAGCGAAGCATCGCCTTTCGCAATTCGCCGGCATTTCGTGGGAAAACGAAACCTTCACGCGGGAACAGGCAGTCCGCTATTTCACCGCCGCTCGCGGGCTTGGCCTTGGCCTTCGAGTAACGGGGTTCCCTCGCGCGGCCGTCGAGTTCGGAGCGGTGACTTCGGACCAGACCGGACCCGCCGACGCGGAGGACGTCGCTCTGCTTGCGCACTCGTCCACCATTTCGTGCCTGCTGCCCGGTTCCGCTTTCCATGGCGGAACGGACCGCTATCCCTCGGCCCGGGCTTTGATCGACGAAGGCGCGGCCGTCGCTCTTGCAACCGATTTCAACCCCCACTCAAGCCCCACCTGCAACATGCAGATGATGATCTCGCTTGCCTGCCTGCGCATGAAAATGACTCCCGCCGAAGCCATTTCCGCCGCGACCATCAATGGCGCTCACGTCATTCGCCGCACCGACGCGGTTGGATCGATCGAGTACGGCAAGCAGGCCGATCTGCTGATCCTCCAGGTATCCGACTATCGCGAGATTCCCCACCACTTCGGCCAGAATCTGGTGCGGCTTACCATGAAGAGGGGCGTCATCCTCCATGACGCGGAGGCGAGTTGCCCCCGGCCATAGTCGAATGCGTACCGAATTTTTCCGAGGGCCGTGACGCGCGCACCGTGGACGCGCTGGCCGCCGCCGTCGCTTCCGTTACGGGCGTGGCCCTCCTCGACCGGACCATGGACCCGGACCATCACCGCTGCGTGCTCACCTTCGCGGGCGCGCCGTCGGACGTGCGGGAAGCCGCGCTGCGAGCCGTGGAACGGGCCATCGCTCTCATCGACCTGACCCGGCATCGCGGCGTGCATCCTCGCATCGGAGCGGCCGACGTCGTGCCGTTCGTGCCCGTTCGTGGAGTGACGCTCGACGAATGCGCCCGGCTCGCGGAAACGTTCGGTCATGCGCTTTGGGACCGCTTCCGTCTTCCCGTGTATCTTTACGAGGCGTCGGCGCGGAGGCCTGAGCGCGTGCGGCTCGAAAACATCCGCCGTGGAGGTTTTGAAGGGCTGCGCGCCGCGTTGACAGGTGCGGTGGCGGGCGCAGTGGAGCGTAATGCCGCGGGCGACGCGGACCGGCGTCCCGATATCGGCGGCCCCGAGCTTCACCCCACCGCCGGGGCAACCGTTACCGGCGCCCGAAAGTTCCTAATCGCCTACAATCTCAATCTCACTACGTCCGATCTCGCCATCGCGAAGCGGGTAGCCCGCGCCGTTCGTGCATCGTCCGGAGGGCTGCCCTGCGTGAAGGCGATGGGCGTGCCGCTCGCCTCCCGCGGTCTCGCCCAGGTCAGCATGAATCTGACCGATTTTGAAACGACGCCCGTCGGGCGGGTGTTCGAAGCGGTGAAGCGGGAAACCGGCCGGTTGGGATCTGAAATCGCGGGCGGCGAACTCATCGGGCTTATTCCGCGGGCGGCGCTCGACGAAAACGCGGAGTGGTTCCGGACGCTCGAAAACTTCCGTCCGGACTGCGTGCTTGAAACGCGCCTCGACCGCGTGCTTACTCCACGCGGAACGGCTGCCTGACTTCCGTCTTTTGCCCGCCCGCGTTGTCCCGCACCGCGATCGCCAACCCGTATTCCCCAAGGCTCGCGTCTTTGCTAAGGCTCAGACTGAATTCGGCCGGCACAAATCGCTGGGGATAGAACGGCGCGCGCTGTTCGGGCGTGGCCTCCGGCTGCGTGTACAGAACGTTTCCCGCCGGGCCTGCGACCGAGACTTGAAAGTCCACGTCGAACTTGTTCCCTTCACCGATCTTGTATCCCGTGATGTCGAACCGGGCCCAGACGGCGTCGCCCGGCCGGTATGCCGCAATGGTCAGCGGCGCGCGATCCTCTTCGCTCCGGAAGAACGTGAAGTTGCGCAGCGCCAGCGTGGCGCTCTCCTCGACCGTACGGCCGCGAACGGGGAACGCGACATCCTTGACGTCGGTCTTGCCGCTCGTCTCCTCCGTGACGGAAAACGTGAACTTGTACAGTCCGCTTGGGCCAAGCGGAGGCAGTTCGGCGGTCGTCCTGACCTTCGGCATCCAATCCTTGTCCTCGGGAGCGACATCCGTATCGATTATGCCGGAGACAGCGGGCACAATCGGCACGCCACGAGGATCGAGCGCGTTCACCTGGTACTTCAACTTGACCTTGTTCTGGGGAGACGGTTTTACGCCCGCGACCTGGAACGCGAGGAAGACCGTTTCGCCTGGCCGGAACTCATAACCCGCTTCGGGCTTCGCGCCGTCTTCGGTTTGCGACACGGCCGCATTCGCAATCCCGAACGGCAAGGGTGCGCCTGGCGCGAGACTGCAAAGCGCAGCGGAGAACGCTAGGGCCGGCAAGAGCGTGCTCACAGTACCTTCTCCCGCTCACTTAGGCTGAGGCAGCGCGTCCGGCATCTTGATCAAGTCCTGCTTCTGGATGTCGCTGCCGAATCTCAGCGGCAAGTCGATCAGAGCCCGAATTCCGGTGTCGCTTTCCACTTGGAGTTTGTAATGCCTGGGCGGGACATCGAATAGAATGAAACCATCCACAGCTTCCGCCGGGTTGACCTTGCGCGACCCGCCCAGCCAGTTCGGGACGCCCGAGCCGTCGCCAAGCTCCGTGAACAGCTTGCCGTCGTCGTCCACCATAGTTAGCGGCGGAATCAGGAATTCCGCGGCGCCGCCGTTCGAAACGGAGACGCGAACCTGAAAGAAGCGTTCGGCCGGCACGCGCGCGATGAGGCCGTCGCCTATCTGAGGAAGCCACTGAGCCTCGAACACGTTGAACGTAACGAAACCTACCTGCGCTTTCTCACCCTGCGCATAGGTCTTGACTTCCGTGGACCTGATGCAGCTTGACGCGAACATGGCGAATCCCAGCGAGAGGACCGCGGCGGAACGATTACCAAGCATACACAATAAGCATACACAATATGTTGCATTTCCGCGTCATTACTGGGAAGCTGCGAAAAGGGAACGCGCGAACCCCGGCCGGAGTCTAACATCGTTATGGAACGCAACGCTATGGAACGCAACCTCACGCCGCTGTTTCTCGTGGCCGTTAATTCGCTTTCTCAGGCGATGGCGGCCGAACTGCCTGTGAAGGAAGTCGTGCTCTACAAGCACGGCGTCGGTTATTTCCAGCGCGAAGGAAGGCTGGGTCCGGGTGAATCGGCCAGGCTCAACTTCAAGGCGTCTGAAATGAACGACGTCCTGAAGTCGCTCACGATCGAAGAGAAAGGCGGCGGGAAGATATCCGGCCTGCGCTACGATTCGAGCGAACCGATCGAGCAGAAACTCGCGGAATATCCCATCTCGATCGGCGCAAAGCAGCCGCTCGCGGAAGTACTCGACCAATGGAAGGGCGCGCGCATCGAATTGAAGTTCGGCGCCGAGACGGTTTCGGGTTTGATTGTGGGCGCGCGGCTGGTGGCGGCCGAAGAGAAACGCCCCGAGCGCGAGCAGATCACGGTGCTGCTCGACTCGGGCGATCTGCGGACCTTCGATCTTTCCGCCGCGACGGGTCTGCGGTTTCCGGACGTCAAGCTGCAAACCATATTGAAAGATTACCTGGCGGCGCTCGTGCAATCGCGTTCCACCGACAAGCGCAGCGTCTACATCGATTCGACCGACGCGCGGAATCGGGAGATAAAAGCCGGTTACCTGATTCCGACTCCTGTTTGGAAGTCGAGTTACCGGCTGATTTTCGACTCCGGTCCGGAGCCGACAATTGAAGGCTGGGCGATTGTCGACAACACCACCGGCGAGGATTGGACCAACGTCAATCTGGCGCTTGTTTCCGGACGGCCGATTTCCTTTATCAGCAACTTGTACGAGCCGAAGTACGTCGCCCGGCAGACCGCGGAGTTGGCGGAGGACCGTGCCGCCGCGCCTGTCGTCCATCAGGGCGGCGTGATCGGCGGCATTGTCGGGGGCGCGCCGGGGGCCGCGGCCGATGCTTTTGGCCCGGCCAATAAACGCATGGCGATGGCTCCCCCGCCGCCTCCTCAGCGAGAGTCGATGATGTTTTCCCCCAATGCGGGGCTGCTGATGGCCGAAAGCTCCATTGCGGCTACTGCGGCCGGCCGCGAGATCGGCGAGCTCTTCGAGTACCGCATCGGAAGGCCGGTCACGGTCCGCAAGAGCGAATCCGCGATGCTTCCGTTCCTGCAGCAGAAAACCACCGGCCGCAAGCTGCTTATCTACTCGAACCCTCAGTCCGTGCACCCAACCAACGCCGTCGAAGTCTCAAACTCAACGGGCAAGATCCTCGACGGCGGACCGGTCACCGTGTTCGACGCGGGCGCATATGCGGGCGAAGCGCTCATGGAAACGCTGAAGGCCGGCGACAAGCGGCTCATCAGCTACGGCGTCGATCTCGGCACGCGCGTCAGCACGATGTTCGACTCGAAGGCGGCGGTCGTGCGCGAGCTGAAATATCAACGCGGCATCCTGACTGTTTGGAACGGATCGGTCGAGACCAGGAATTACACCGTGCGAAACGTGGATCAAAAGGCAAAGACGCTGATCATCGAGCATCCCGCGCGCCAGCAGTACACGCTACGCGACAGTAAGCCGACTGAAACCACGGCGTCGGCCTACCGCTTCGAGATCAAGCTCGCGGCCGGCGCCACGGAGAAGTTCCCCGTGACCGAAGAGCACGTCTACGCGACTATGGTCTCCGTCAACAGCCTGACACCCGACATCGTGCTGTCCTACGCGCAGAATAAAACTCTAAGCGCGCAGGCAAGGAGCGGCTTGGAACGCATCGCGGAGCAGAAGCGCAAGATTGCGGCGGCCGCGGCGGAAATGGAACAGAGCAATTCCGAATCGGGCACGCTCGCCCGCGATCAGGAACGCGCGCGCCAGAATATCGCCAGTCTCTCCGCCGTTGCCGGGCAGCAGGAGCAAGTGCAAATTTACGCCAAACAACTGGCGGCGCAGGAGGCGCGCATCGTCGCTCTTCGCGACCGCGCCGTTGAAGCGCAGCGAAGGAAAGCGGCTCTCGAAGCGGAGATGAACGCCATGCTGGAGAAGCTCGAGTTTTGACGCTCGCGCTGCTGGGTTATGGAAACGTAGGCCGCGCCTTTGCGCGTCTTGCGAAACGGCAGCGGCGCTTGCACAGCTTTCCGATCACCGGTATTCAGACGCGCCACATCGGGGCCGTCAGAGAGAAAGGCCTGCCGCTCGAACCCATCTTCGGGCCGCCGTTCGCTTCGGTCGAAGAATTTCTCGACCGCACCCGGCCGCAGGTTCTTGTCGAGCTGACTCCGCTCAACCCCGTGACGGGCGAGCCCGCTATTTCGCATATCCGCGCCGCCTTCGCGCGAGGATTGCACGTCGTCACCGCGAACAAGGGGCCGATCGCGCACGCCTATTCCGATCTCCGCGAGGAGGCCGCACGCCGCGGGGTCGAGTTCCGCTTCGAATCGACCGTCATGGACGGCGCTCCCGTCTTCAACCTGTTCCGGCACAACTTTCCGGGCATCAAGGTGCTGGGCTTCACCGGCGTGCTGAACTCGACATCGAAGGTCGTGATCGAGGCGATGGAGCTCGGAGGGAGTTTCGAGGACGGCCTGGCGGAAGCGCGCCGCCTGGGCATCGCGGAAGCGGACGCGAGTTTCGACACCGAGGGCTGGGACTCGGCGGCCAAAACGGCGGCGCTGGCAACTGTTTTAATGAATGCGCGCGTCACACCGCAGACGATCCCGACAAAAGGCATCACCCGCCTTACGCCGGAGCGTGTCCGCGAACTCGCGGCGCAAGGAAAGACGGTGCGAATCGTGAGCCGCGCGCGCGGCAGTTCGCTCCGCGTGCGCGCCGAAGTGCTGGACAAGACGGACATTCTGGCGTCCGTGAAAGGCACGTCCAACCTGATCCTGTTCGATACGGATCTGATGGGCCGCACGGGCACGGTTTCAATCGATCCCACGGTCGATCAGACGGCCTACGGCGTTTGGTCCGACCTCATGGACATCGTTCGCTTGCGCGGCTAACTCAGAGTAACGACCAGTTTCCCCACGCCGTCTTCGTAGCGCTCCACCAGATCGAAAGCTTTCTGAATATCTTCGATCGGCCTCTCGTGCGTGATCAGTGGAGCGAAGCGCGCCGTGTGTTCGTCGAGCAGCTCAAGCGCCAGTTCCGATTCGTGGTTCGAGCGCCGCACGTTGTAGAGCGCCAGTTCTTTTCGCCGCAGCGGATGGAAGTCGATAGGCACCTGGACTTCGGCGGGGATCCCGGTAAAGACGACGCGGCCGCCATGGCGCGCGACGCCGATCGACTGGTTGATGCTGCCGCCCTTCGCGGCGCAGTCGATGACGAGGTCCGCGCCGCGATTGCCCGAGTCCTTCCAGATGGCGCGAACGGGATCGCCATCGTATGGATCGAGCGCGGCGTCCGCTCCCAGGCGCAGGGCCATTTCGCGGCGATGCGCCACCGGCTCGACGGCCCAGACGCGCTTCGCTCCCGTCAGTTTCAGCGCCGCCACCGTCAGCAGTCCGATCGGTCCCGCCCCGAATACGACCGCCGTTTCACCGGTTGCGGGCGCGGCCCATTGCATGGAATGCAGAACTACGGCCATGGGCTCAATCATCGTCGCGTATTTCAGATCCATCGCTGGCGGAAGCGGTGTGAGATTCGCCGCCGGGAGATTTACATAGTCGCGGAAAAAACCGGGATCCGAGGGCATGCTCAGGAAGCGGAGATTCGCGCACAGGTTATGGCGGCCGGAATGGCAGAACTCGCAGTGGTAACAATAGATGGCCGGTTCAAACGCCGCGCGCGCTCCGGCGTCCCAGCCCGTGACGCCCGGTCCCGATTTCACGACCAGGCCAGCCGGTTCGTGTCCGAGAACCATGGGGTAAACGCACGGCGTGTCGCCGACCGCGCCTTCCGAAAAGGAGTGCATGTCGGAACCGCAGATTCCGACGGCGGTGACGCGAACCTGAACCTCGCCCGGCGCAGGGTCGGGAATTTCACGTTCGGCGACGCGAAGAGTTCTTTGGGCGATCAACTCGCCGACGCGCATTTTCACAGGTACTCCGCAAGGGCTTCGAGATCGACGTTGCCGCCCGAGATCACGACCCCCACACTCCCGATGCCCGCGGGCAATTTCCGAAACAGTACCGCCGCCGCGGCAGCCGCGCCGCTCGGCTCGACGAGGATCTTCAGCCGTGCCAGCAGGTACTTCATCGCAGCCTTGATTTCGTCCTCCGACACCAGAATGATGTCCTCCACCAGGCGCTGCACGATCGAAAACGTCAGTTCGCCGGGGTGCGGGGAGCGGAGACCGTCGGCAATCGTGTCCTGCGAAGGAATCGTGACGATCCGGCCGGCGCGGAAAGAAAGGTAGGTGTCGTTCGCAAGCTCGGGTTCCGCGCCGAAGACGCGAATTTTCGGGTTCACGCCCTTGGCCGCGGTCGCGCAGCCGGAGAGCAATCCGCCTCCGCCGACGGGCGCGATGAGCGCGTCGAGGTCCGGCGTCTCTTCGAGCAACTCGAGCGCGGTAGTGCCCTGGCCGGCGATGATCAGAGGGTGGTCGAACGGCGGGACCATGGTAGCGCCCGATTCGCGCAGCAGGCGGTCGGCAATCTCTTCTCGATTTTCGGTTGCGCGGTTGTAGGTCACGACGGCCGCGCCCATTCCGCGGGTTGCTTCGAGCTTTGAGCGGGGCGCGTCGGCCGGCATAACGATAGTGGCCTTGGTTCCCACGAAGCGGGCGGCAAGCGCCGTGCCTTGCGCGTGGTTGCCGGAGGAAAAGGCGATGACGCCGCGCGCAAGATCGGCTTTGGGGATCGAAAAAACCAGGTTCGACGCGCCCCGCACCTTGAAGGCGCCGCCGCGCTGGAAGTTCTCGCACTTGAAGGCGGCGCGAACTCCGGCTTCGGCGTCGAAGCCGGCCGAGGTCATGACCGGAGTGCGGCGGGCGATCGGAGCGATTCTCCGGGCGGCTTCCCGGACCAAGGCCAGAGTGACTTCCGGTATTTGTTCGTGGTATGCTAACACTTTGATTTCCTTAGAAGGATTAGTATAGATGGCAAATCACTTATCCGCGATCAAGCGGGTCAGAACCGACGAGAAACGAACTGAATTCAACCAGCGGAACAAGGCGCGGCTGCGGCACCAGATCCGCGCGATGCGCCGTCTCCTTATCGCGAAGGACGCCGCTGCCGCGTCCGCCGCGCTTCCCCTGACTTTTTCCATCATCGACCGTTCCACCAAGATCGGCATGATCAAGAAGAACACCGCCGCCCGGTACAAGTCCCGTTTGCACAAGCGGGTCAAAGCTCTCGCGCCGTCAGCTTCAAAATAAACCGTTCCATCACGATGCGGTCGTCGGGGCGTGTTCCCCGCATGTCCCGGTCCGCCTCGAAGATGAATTGCATCCCTTTCCGCAGTTGTTCATTCGAGAATTTCCCCACCGTTTGATAGACCTGTTCGGCGCGCGACCCCCACATCGGGACGCCCTGCCGTGAGAAGTGTCCCTGCACCTGCTGCGAATTTCGCAGACCGGCCTCCTTCGCCACCATCGCCAGGCGAAACTGCGTGGAGAGAAAAGCCAGCGCGAGCGGAAGATACTCGCCGTCCCGCGTGAGCGCGTCGAGAATCTGCAGGGCGCGGCTGCGGTCTTTTCTTCCGAGCGCGGCGACGAGCGCGAAAATCGTGGACGTGCGGGCGTCGGGAACGAGCGCGGCGATGTCGTCGGAGGTCAACTCACGTTTGCCAAGGGAGTAGACGGATAGCTTCTCGATCTCGACGGCGATGCGCGCCATGTCGCCGCCTAGAGCCTCGATCATCAGCTCGAAGGCTTCGCGTCCGACGCGGAGGCCAGCGGCCTTGGCCAGACGCTGGGCTTCCGGACGCGCCTCGTCGATCGAGACGCGCTTCAGGTCCACCACGTCTTTAACCGGCTGGTAGAATTTCCTGACCCGCTCGATCTTCTGCTTATCCTCGCCTTCAAATTCGAAGCGGGCGGCTTCGAACACGATCACGACGCCCGGCGACGGATCCTTAAGATAGCGGGCGAGCGCGGCCGCGCCCTCGTTCGACGATTCCCCGGATTCTTCGGCGTCCTTTACACGGCCCCTGGGCAGGGCGGCTTCGGCGTTGTGCGCGAGGATGACGCGATTCGCGGCGAACAAAGAGAGCGCGCGGGCGTCGTCGATCACTTCGACGAGCGAGGTTTCCGCCAGATCGTGCCGCGCGAGGCCGCTGTCCATCTCCTCCGGAGCGAGCATGGCGCCGACTACCGCTTGGCGGCAGCGATCGCGCCCATAGGATTCGGGGCCGATCAGCAACACCGCCGGAGCGATCTCCTTGCGTTTCGCGCGAATGAGGAATTGATCGGGAGTCATCGCCTCAAAACGTCTCGAGTACCGCGCTGACAAGCGTGCGGGCGACGTCACGGCTCAGGCGTTCGAGCGCGGTGGAGCTTTCATCGAAATACGCGCGCTGATCGACGCTGATCTCGTAGCGCTCGCGCACCTCCATGCCCGCTCTGGCGAAAAGCGTCTTGCCCGTTGCGCGCTCGGTGAGCGTCACGTTGAGGTTGACGATGGTCTGGACGCCGGCGGCGCGGCCGGTGGCGGGATCGAATATCGTCGGATAGGTCTGGATGGTGTTGACGGAACCGGTGAGCACGGCATCGGCGGCGTTGGGGTCGGCCACGACGTTGTAGCGGGTGCGGGAGATGAACTCACGAGTCAACGAGCCGGACAGGCGGTCGGAAAGGCGGTAGCTGGTCGTGTTGTTTCCGAACGCCGTAATGGCGATGGTCTTGACGGATTTCGGAAGAATGTTCGAGTGGCCGGAGACGTGATAGCCGCATCCGGAGAGCGCCGCGAGAAGGGAGGCGGTGAGCGGAAGAGCCAGGGTCCGGGAGCTTCCGACGCGGCCCCCGGCAGGCCGGGAGGCACGTCCCACCTGGGCTGTCATTCCGCGGCTCCGATCAACTGTCCGGCAACGGCGACGGCGTTTTCGGCCGCGAGACGGACGTTATCGGCGGCGATCCAGAACCAGCAGGCGTTCGGGTCCCGCCGGTCGAGAGAGATGCCGCCCACGGAGATGCCGCTCTCCCCGGCCACCGCGACGATATTGGGCGGTTCAAGCGAGCTGCCGCGCACGTCGATGCGGCCGGAAGCGAGGGCTTTTTCCAGTTCCACGAGGTTCGGCGGCGTTTCAAATTGCGCCCATAAGGAAAAGGAGTATCCATGAAACACCGGCGCTTGAACCACGTGCAGGGAAGGCAAGGGCACGCTTCCCTGCCACGAGAGCAGCGTCGCAAGGTGGTTGTCGATAACCGCTTCGGTGGCGCCGAGCGATTCCGGAGCCTCCTCTCCGTATTCTTTCAGCAGATTGAAGCTGAGCTGCGCGTCGAAAACGGCTTTAGGAAGACTCTTAAATACGAGCAGATTCGTGGTCTGCGCCTGCAACTCTTCGAGACCGGGAAACCCTCGCTCGCTGGCGGGAGCAAGAGCCTGAACCACGATGCGGACGATCGGACGGTATGCCGCCAACTGCTTCAGGAAAAGCGCGAGCGCGATGGCGGCGGGATGGGCGATGGTGTGAATGGCGCCCTTCGGGAGAACGGCCGGAAGGGGGCCCGGTTCGAGAAACGGCGCGCGGAGCCGTGCCTCCGGCAGATCCGAGGTGGCAAACGTGAGATCGATCGGGATGGTGGATGAGGCGAAGGCCAGCGCCTTAAGCGTGGAGGCTGGGGAGCCGGCGAACAACGTGACGTCCGATTCGGATAGAGCGGCGCTATCGAGCAGATGAATGACGGCCGGCTCGCCCGACTTCCCGGTAAGCGTGCCGGCTTCGGCGTCTTCGGCGGCGATCAGGCGGAGCCGCGCGGGAAATTCCGGAGCGGCGAGCAGATCCATGACCTCGCGGCCCAGCAGGGTGCCGCTTCCGACCAGACCAACGGTGGGAGTTCGGGCTCGAGGCTTAACCAACGCCGTGCTCCGCTTGAGGCGGTTGCGGACTCGGCCGAAGATGGCGCTTGAGGATTCCGCCGATGCGCGTCACGATGCCGCTGCCGACGTAGACGGCGGTGATTGCGAGCAGCACGGGCTGCGAGTAGTTCCAGACGAGATAAATGAAAGCGCCGATCAGGATGACGGAAAGGGGCGAGCGGGGACGCAGCAGGTTGAACCCCTTGAAGCTGTGGTAACGCCAGGTGCTGACCATAAGAAAGGACAGCAAGCCGAGCAGCGCGAGCCAGGCGATGGAGAGAGGCCAGAATGAGAGAGGGACCGAACCGGCGGCGTAGATCACGGAAGCGACCATGCCGGCGGCGGCGGGAATAGGGAGGCCGACGAAGTACTTGCGGTCCGGGCGGCCTGGATTCTTGGGAACGGGATTCTTCTGGACGTTGAAGCGGGCGAGGCGGGCCGCGCCACAGAGAAGAAAGAGAAACGCCATGAAATAGCCGGCCCGGAGAATTTGTTCGCGAAGACCGGCGCTTCCGGCGGCGATAAACTGAATGCCCCACGCGAAGGCGAGCGCGGCGGGGGCGATGCCGAAGCTGATGATGTCGGCGAGCGAATCAAGCTCGCGCCCGAACTCGCTGACCGTGTTGGTCATGCGGGCGATGCGGCCGTCGAGTCCATCGAGAAAGACGGCGATGCCGATGGTCTGAGCGGCGATCTCAAAATGGTGCGAAGCGCCAGCGCCGCCCGATGCCTGAAGCATCGCGCCCTGGAACGTTTTCAGTACGGCGACGTAACCGAGGAAAATATTGCCCGCGGTGAATAGCGACGGAATCACGTACGCCGCGCGCCGGGGACGGCGGTCCGGAGAATTCGGATCGATCAGCCGCTGATTAAAAGTTAGCTTCGCCATGTTGTGCTTCCGTCGCCTCTTTCGCCGCGGCTAAGGCTCCCCGGCGCGCGATCACGCTCGATCCAGCCGAGACGCGCATCCCGGGCGTCACCACGATATCCCATTCCGGTCCCAAGGCGACGTCCACGCGGGAGCCGAACTTGATCAAGCCGATGCGCTCCCCCATGGCGACCTTGTCGCCCGGCTTCTTGAAACAGACGATCCTCCGCGCGATCAGACCGGCGATCTGGCTGAAAACGACGCGGGAGCCGTTCCCTTCGACGGTCAAAGTGTTTTGTTCGTTTTGTGAAGAGGCTTCGTCCTTGCTGGCAACCAGGAATGCGCCCTTACGGTAGTTTACGGCGGTCACCGAGCCGGCGATGGGGGTACGGTTTACGTGGACATCGAAGACATTGAGGAAGATACCGATGCGGGTTCCGCCCTTCTCCGGTTTGACCACAACAACCTTCCCGTCAGCCGGTGAAACCGCCACGGGACCGCTGGGGATTTCCCGCTCGGGGTCGCGAAAAAACCAAAGACAGAAGGCCCCGAGGACGTAGAGAGGCGAAGCGAACCAATGATTCGTAAACCAGCCGACCAGTCCGCCGCCCGCGGCGAGCCCGAGCGCGTAGTAAATGCCGTCCGCAACCATGAGAGATGAAAGGAGGTCTTCGTTTCATTCTCGCACGACGCAGGGTCACGCTTGCGAGAGCGAGGGCAACGCACGCAAGCTGCGCCGAAAATAGCGTGGGCAATTGGAGGAGGTAACTCGGGAGACGGGAACAGGCTTGTCGGAAGGGAGGGCGCACTTCACCCACGCGACCGGCCATGCTGTTTCGGTGATGAGAGTACCCGTCAGCCGTTGGGCGGCCCGAAGGCCGCCCAACGAGGTGCGGGGAGAATCGAACCGCTTTAGAGTACTGGCAGAATCGAGGGGTGGTTCGCGCAATGGGAACATAATCCCGAAACCAGCTATGGGGTCCAAGTCTCCGCTTTTTCAGAAAACGCGTTTTCCTTTCCTATCGGGACTTCCTCGAGCTTTTGACTTCGGGATCGCCCTAAGTCTCCGGAAAACCGGAGACGCGGAAAGCACCTAACACGATGTTTTACCCGGCCGGGGTTTAGGCATCGGTGACGGACACGGCTGATGAGGCCGCACAAGCCGTTCCGTGAGGAACTGCTTCTTGATTGTAGTCTACAACACGGTTGTGCGGCTGCAATCGCGAATTCCCTGTAAGAGACTGAAAAGCGAGGGGAAAAAAGTTTTTGAAAGTTTGTCACCGCAAGAAGCTGTTTTGGCGGGGTGTGGATAAGTGGCTTGGAATCAACAAATGTTCTCGTCAGGGTGAGAGGCCCCCGTTAGGGGCCGGGCGCGGAAGGGACGAAGACGCGGCGCAGTCTGGACGCCTGTTTCGTATCGCGTGCGCGCGACCTCAGGCAAGGTTTGCAAGTAGGTTGCAATAAGGAAGGTACGGCAACTGGAGCGGCCACGGGTGAAGCTCGCAAGCTTGCGCAAAGGATCCACGCGGCAGGTCCGGCAAAGTGCCGCTGCCTCCGAACGAATCGGAGCGACGACTGGATTGGGGCCGGAATGTCCCGCGTACCTCAGTGATATCATAGGGATCGAAAGTGAGGCACCCGATGAACAGACGAACTTTTCTCCAACTCACATCCGCGGCGGTCAGCGCACAATTGAAAGCGCTGGCCGATACGCCGATTCCCTCGGCCACGCTTGGGAAGAGCGGCTTGCGTGTAACCCGGTTCACACTGGGCGGTTTTCACATGCGCGTCCGCGGCGAAGAGAACGGCATCAAGATCATTCATCGCGCCATCGATCTGGGCGTAAACATGTTCGATAGCGCCGCCAAGTATCACGAAGGCGAAAGCGACGCGACCTACGGCAAGGCCCTCGCGGGCGGCCTGCGCCAGAAGATCCTGCTGATGTCGAAAGCACAGGTTCGCGACCGCGATGGCGCAATGAAGCAACTGGAATTGACGTTGAAGAGGATGAATACGGACTACCTCGATTTGTGGTGCTGCCATGAGGTAAGCACGCACAAAGAGGTTGACCGGATCTTCGGACCGGGCGGCTCGCTCGAAGCGTTTGTGAAGGCGAAGAAGGAGGGCAAGGCGCGGCACATCGGGTTCACGGGCCACCATGACCCGACAGTGCACCAACGCCTGCTAGACGGGTATGACGGCTGGGAGACGGTGCAGCATCCGGTGAATTTGGTGGATCCCCATTATCTGAGCTTCATCCATTCGGTGCTGCCGAACATCCGCAAGAAGGGACTGGGCCTGCTCGCGATGAAGAGCAACGCCATCGGGAACATTACGAAGAACCAGATTGCGAGTATTCCGGAGTGTCTGCGCTTTACGTGGAGCCACGACATCGACACTCTGGTTTCGGGAGTGGAGACCGTGGAGCAGCTCGAACAGAATGTGCTCTCCGCGAAGACGTTTCAGCCGATGTCGAAGAAGGAGCGGGAAACGCTCCTGGCGCGCACGAAGGGCGGTCCGACGGGATCGAAGGTCGAGACGTATAAGGTAAAGGAAGCGGGCGCCATGCACCGCGTCCACAGCGACGGCGAAACGGCGTAAGGCGCCCGGCGCAACGCACGGCGCAACGCCGGTTCGATTCGGCAAGTGAGTTGCATCTGGAGGGTCTCCGTTCGACCCTCGCTTTTCCCCGTTCACCGTCCGCTTTTGACAATCAGTTGCAAATAGATTCCGTGGAATGCCGTTTTGCCGTAATCTGTCTTTTCGGGAGAAACCTCGGTGAAGATCAGGGCACGGGCAAAGAAGGCAGACGAAACGGCGATCCAGAAGGGCCCAAGCTATTGGATTGTCATGGGCACGCTGGCGGTATGCACGGCGTTTGGCGGCAAGACGGCGATCCCCGTTTACGCCCAGGAATCGTCGAAGGGCGGACCGGGCGCGCCCTATTCGCAAGGCGAGGTCAAGGCGCTACCGGTTCGCCGATTCGACATTCCAGCCGCGGATCTCGACGCCGCGCTGACCGCCTTCAGGAATGCAACGGGCTTGCAAGTGATCGTGAAGGTTGAGGCGATTCGCAGCCTCCGCTCACCCGGTGTATCCGGAATGTACACGGCGGATCAGGCGTTGGAACGGCTGCTCGCCGGGACGGGAGCCGCCTATCGCCGCACCGATGCGGGAACCGTGACGATCGATCTCGCGCCGGTTTCAACGCTGGTTGAGGTGACCGGTCAAATCGCGCCTTTGTCGTCCGCCAAGTACACTCAGCCGATCCTTAACACGCCGCAGACGATCATGGTGATTCCGAAGGCCGTGATCGAGGAGCAGGGCGCAACCACGCTTCGCGATGTGCTGCGGAACGTTCCGGGCCTGACGGTCGCGGCAGGCGAAGGCGGCGCCCCGGCGGGCGACAATCTGACGCTGCGCGGTTTCAGCGCCCGTAACGACCTCTTTGTGGACGGCGTTCGCGATCTGGGTCCCCAGTCCCGGGATCCTTTCAACATGGAGCAGGTGGAAGTGACAAAGGGTCCAACCTCGGCGATTGCCGGGCGCGGCTCGACGGGCGGCACCATCAACATGGTGAGCAAAACGCCCGGTCTTAGTCCGGTCTACGGGTTGACGCTCAATTTCGGCTCCGACCAGACCCGGCGCGCGGCGGGCGACTTCAACGCTCCGCTCAGGAGACTGGGCCTGGGCGAGCACACGGCTTTCCGGATGAACCTTCTCGGGCACGACTCGAATGTGGCCGGGCGCGACGTGGTGCAGAATCAGCGTTGGGGCGCCGCGCCAACCCTGTCGTTCGGCGTCGGCACGCCCACGCGACTGACCCTCGGCTACTACAAGCTCAAGCAGGACAACATTTCCGACTACGGAATTCCCTGGGTGCCCGTCACGAATAATGCGCTCGCAGCCTACCGCGATCAACCCGCGCCAGTGCCGCGCAACACCTTCTACGGCTTCAAGGATCGCGACTTCGAAAGATTGAACTCGGATACGGCGACCGTGCGTTTCCAGCACAGTTTCAGCGATTCTACGGAACTGAGCAGCCAGTTGCGTTACGGCCGGTCGGTGCGAGACTCTCTCGCCACGCCACCACGGTTCGCCGGCAACGATTCGACTAACATTACACGGGAATTGAGGTCATGGGTTGCGACGGACAAGATCGTGGACAGCCAGACCGATCTTAGGACGAGGTTCTCGACGGGCGGCATCGAGCACGCGCTTGTGACGGGCACGAATCTGACGCGCGAAAACAACATCCGCAAGAACCGCACCGCCACTAACAGCCTGACTACACTGCTGAATCCCAATCCGGACGACGTGTATACCGGGGCGATTACACTGAGTCCGCTGGTGGGCGACATCACCGGAAAAACGCAGGCGGTTTACGCATTCGATACCGTCAAGTTAGGGCGGCACTGGGAGGCCACGGGCGGCCTCCGCTGGGAGCGCTTCGACGTGGAGGGGATCAGCACCACTCCGGCGCGGGTAGCCCGCGTCGATACGATGAAGAGTCTGCGGGCCGGACTGATTTACAAGCCCGTCGAAAGCGGAAGCGTGTACGCGTCCTACGGAACGTCGCTCAATCCGTCTCTTGAGGGATTGTCGTACGGGACCGCCAACACGGCAATCGAGCCGGAGAAGACCTACACCTTCGAAGTGGGAAGTAAGTGGGACGTGTCGCGAGAGAGGCTGATGCTGAGCGGGGCGATTTTTCGCGTGGAAAAAGACAACGCCCGCACGCCCGGCATTCTGCCCGACGACCCGCCTCAGGTGCTCAACGGCACGCAGCGCGCAAAGGGCTTCGAGCTGGCCGCAACCGGCGGGATCACGCACGCCTGGAAAGTCTTTGGGGCCTACACTTACATCGACGGAAAGATCGTAAAGTCGAATTTGCTAACCGAGGTGGGAAAATATTTCCAGAATACGCCCAAGAGCTCGTTCAGCGTCTGGACTACCTACGCGCTGAAAAAGCTAAGTCTGGGCGTGGGACCGCGGTTTACGGGTAAGCGCTACGGTAACAATATCAACACGCGATCGGTGGGAAGTTACTGGACGCTCGACGCGCTGGCGTCTTATCCCGTCACCACTAACCTAAGTCTTCGCTTCAACGTTTACAACATGAATAACGAGTTCTACTTCGACCGGCTGGGGGGCGGACACCTGATACCGGGCGCGTCCCGCACGGTGGCGGTTAGCGCGAGCTTCCGGTTTTAGCCGGAGGCAACGATGCTGCTGCAGATTCCGGATGTATTGACTGAAGAGCAGGTGGCGCAGTGCCGGCGGACGCTCGAAGGCGCGGACTGGGTCGACGGGCGAGTTACCGCCGGTTACCAATCGGCGCAGGTCAAGAATAACAGGCAATTACCCGAAGATCATCCAGCCTCGCGGCAGCTTGGCGATTTGATTCTCGCGGCCCTTCAGGAAAGCACGTTGTTCATGGGCGCGGCGCTCCCGCTGAAGGTATTTCCGCCTCTGTTCAACCGCTACGAAGGCGGCGAATCGTTCGGCTCGCACGTGGATAACGCCATCCGGCAGGTGACCGGCACGCCGCATCGCGTCCGTACGGATCTCTCGGCCACGCTCTTCCTGTCCGCGCCGGCCGAATACGACGGGGGCGAGCTGCTGGTCGAAGACACCTACGGCGTTCACAACGTCAAGCTGCCCGCCGGCCACATGGTCCTCTACCCTTCGACCAGCCTGCACCACGTGCGCCCGGTCACGCGCGGCGCGCGCATCGCGTCCTTCTTCTGGATACAAAGCATGGTGCGGGACGACGGCGAACGCACGCTTCTGTTCGATCTCGACATGGCGATCCAGCGGCTAGGCGGAGGGACCCAGGAAGATTCTCCCGCGCTGCAACTTACAGGCGTGTACCACAACCTGCTTCGACGTTGGGCCGACGTTTGAACTCTGAATTTTCAACCTGCGCCTATGACTCTCCGAAAATTCTTCTTCTGGCTTCACCTCGGCGCCGGTTCCATTGCCGGCGCGATCATTCTGACCATGTCGGTGACTGGAGTGCTGCTCATGTATGAGAAGCAGATCATTGCATGGGCGGACCGCGGCGGATATCGCGCCGCGCCGCCACCGGGCGTGACACACCTGCCTGTCGAAACCCTGCTCGCAAAGATCCGTGAGTCTCAGCCGGAGATCCCGACGGTATTCACGCTGCGCGCCGATCCCGCCGAGCCGGCCGAGGCGAGTTTCGGACGTGAGAAAACGGTCTTTATCAATCCGTACTCCGGCGCGGTGCTCGGCGAAGGGTCGAACAAGGTTCGGGGATTTTTTCAGCAGGTGACGGGGATACATCGCTGGCTCGGCGCGAATGGCGAAGGCCGTGCACCGGCCCGGGCGATCACCGGCGCGTGCAATCTTGCTTTCCTCTTTCTGGTTGCCAGTGGGATTTATATGTGGTGGCCGAAGAAATGGTCGTGGCGCAATCTGCGGCCGGTAGTGCTGTTTCAGGGCGGAATTAAGGGAAAGGCGCGCGATTGGAACTGGCACAACGTCATCGGTATCTGGACGGCGGTACCTTTGTTCTTCGTCGTTCTCACCGCGACGGTGATGTCGTATCCGTGGGCGAACAGGCTGGTCTATACCCTGACCGGCAGCGAAGTGCCCGCGCAGGGCGGCGGACCGGGGAGGGGGCCGGGCGGACCGGGTGGACCGGGTGGACCGGCCCGTGAAGGTGGACGCCGGGGAGGCGCGCGCGGCGGCGAAGGCCCGACGTTCGACGGCATCGACAAGCTTTGGTCGCGCGCGGAGCAATTGTCCCCAGGTTGGCAAAGTATCGGCATGCGCGTGCCGGCTTCGCCCGGAGCGCCGGTTGTCTTTGCCATCGACCTCGGAAACGGCGGCCGTCCCGACCTGCGCTCGCAACTCTCGCTCGATCGGAGGACGGGCGAGACTGTGCAGGCGGAGACGTTCTCGAGTTATAGCCTCGGAAGGAAGCTGCGTTTGTGGATGCGGTGGGTGCATACGGGAGAGGCGGGAGGGTGGATCGGCCAGACCGTTGCAGGCGTAGCGTCGGGTGGCGGCGCGGTGCTTGTGTGGACGGGAATCGCCCTGGCTTTGCGGCGCTTCCGCGGATGGCTGACGCGGCGGCGTTCGAGCGCGCGTGTTCTGGTGGCGCAATAAGCTTCGCCCCACCGGCCGGATCGGGTGATAGACTGACGGCCAGTGAATGGCGTTCAGACAGATTGAGATACCGACCCTCGGCCGGCGGTTAAGCGGCGTGATGGCCCATCCGTCGTCGGCGGCCGACGCGGACACGCACAAACTTGCGCTTGACGAATACCGGCGGCTTGGCGGCAACTGCATTCACTTGCACGGCGAGGGCGGTGAGCGCCACACACGGCGGGCGGCCGGCCAATGGCTTCGTAGCCACGACCGCCGTCCGGAGTTCTTTCTGTGCACGCAGATCTGCCACGAAGGATGGGACGACACCGCCCAACGCCCGCTTGATCGATTCACACCCGAGGCGGTCGGCGAGGATGTCGATAGCGATCTGGAATTGCTCGGGACGGAGTACCTCGATCTGGTGTATCTCGACGACCGGCCTCAAGCGCCGCTCGAACCCGTGATCGAGGCTATAGGCCGTGAAATCAGACGCGGGCGGGTCCGCGCCTTTGGGTTCAGGAATTGGACGGCGGAACGTATCAAAGCAGCCCACGCGCACATTTCCCGCGAAGGACTTCCGGGCGCCGCCGCAATCGTCACGACCGAGCTGGCCTTGGCTTCCTCGACAGGACCCCTTTGGCCTGAATATGTTCCGTTCGACGCGGAGCATGAACAGGTCGTTTGCGCTTTACGTCTGGCCGTTTTCGCGCACGCAGACGACGTCAACCTCGGTCAGTGTCTCTACGAGGACGGGGACGCAATATCGCGCATGAGGCCGCATTGGATCGAGCGATGGAAGCATTCGGCGAATCCGGATTTGGTACAGCGTGTTCGGCGTTTTGCGGCCTCGCGGGGACTCACGCCTCGCGAAGTGAACGTCGCCTGGCTGCTGAACCAGGCTTTTCCCGCCGTCGCGGTGGTCAACCTGCCATCTTTGCCGACCGCGCGCCGGATCGAGTATGAACGAGCTTCGCAGTTGCCGCTCGAAGAAGCTGATTTACGCTGGCTGAAGGTCGGCCTAACCACTGCCGCAAACGGCTAGTGTAGTGCTTCGTATCGTTTGATCCGCGTGGCCATTTCCCGGCGGGGCGAGAGAACGTTGAGCAAGGCTCCACTCTTTGTAGCGACGCATTGAAGTCCTATGAAGGTCTGGGCGGCGAGTTCACGCACTAGCAGGATGATGAAAAACTCGATGGAGATGTTACCTTCCAAAACGTAGTAGCGTCTTTATGTCGTAGACGCCATGCGAGGATTCGACCACCAACAAAGCGCGATGTTTAGCTACTTGTCCCCGGAAGAGCGGGTGCCCGCGGATCACCCTCTGCGGCAGATCCGGCGAATGGTGGATGAGGCCCTTGGAGGGCTGACGAAGAAGTTCGACGAGATTTACGCGGCGGCCGGGCGCCCGTCGATCGCGCCGGAGAAGTTGCTGCGAGCTTTGTTGTTGCAGACTCTGTTTACGGTGCGCAGTGAGCGGGTGTTGATGGAGATGCTGGAGTATAGCCTGCTATTCCGCTGGTTCGTCGGTTTGAACATGGATGAGGCGGTGTGGGTGCCGACGGTGTTCAGTAAGAATCGGGACCGGCTGTTGGAAGGCGAAATCGCGGAGAAGTTCTTCCAGGGCGTTCTGGAGCAAGCGCGAAGCCAGGAATTGCTGTCAGAGGAGCACTTCAGCGTGGATGGGACGCTGATCGAGGCGTGGGCGAGCCAGAAGAGCTTTCAGCGGAAAGAGGGGAGTGCAGAGAAGGACTCGGAAGATCCAGGGAATCCGACGGTGAACTTCCGCGGGGAGAAGCGGAGTAACCAGACGCACGAATCGAGGACGGATCCGGATGCGCGGCTGGCGCGCAAGAGCGGAGGGCAGGAGGCGAAGTTGGCCTACTGCGGCAATGTGCTGATCGAGAACCGGAATGGGCTGGTGGTGGACACGGAACTGCTGCAGTGTAATGGGACCGCGGAACGAGATGCGGCGATGTTGATGGCTGAGCGGTTGGAGGGCGATCAGCGAGTGACGATGGGGGCGGACAAGGGATACGACACGAAGGATTTCGTGAAAGAGATGGGGCAGATGAAGGTGACGCCGCACGTGGAGAATGAGAAGCGCACGGGTGGCAGCGCGATTGACGGGCGAACGACGCGGCACGCAGGCTACAAGATCAGCCAGCAGAAGAGGAAGCGAATCGAGGAAGTGTTCGGGTGGCTGAAGACGGTGGCGGCGCTACGAAAGACGCGCCACCGGGGTGTGCTCAAAGTTGGGTGGGTCTTCGCCTTTGCGGCCGCCGCCTACAACCTTGTGCGAATGAGGAATCTCCTGAACCCGGTGAATCAAGCCGTGTAAGTAGAGGGAGAAGTGTGCCCGAATGCCTGCAAACAGGGCATTCGGGCACTCATTGAAGGGCAAAAGCAGCAGAAACCCCAAAACGCTGCAGGAAAAAGGAACCGAGGAAAGAGAAACTGTTCTCGGAATCCCGTTTTTCATCATCCTGCTAGGCGCCCTCTCCCAAATCGCGGGCCGTAGGTTAACATGGAATCAGCTCATGACGGCGTTCCCTGGCGGAGGAGAACAGCAATGCCCGGTCGCGTAGAGGCCGAAAGCCCAGAAGCTGAGCGCTTCGTCTCTGCGCTCCGCAGTGTTCACTCAGTGCAAAAGCAGAACTCCAGGCCGAGCTGACCAAGGCGGCCAAGAGCCCTAAGCGCACCCGGAAAAAGACTTTCCAAAAGAGTACACTGTCTAAGAGTTAACAACGTGCCAAGCTTCTACATTCCTGAAGGCTTCAAACCAGCGCTTGCCCGGATAGCGGTTATGTCGAATGCGGAGGTGGAAGAACTTCACGCGGCGTTGTCCTCCGCCACTCCGACGCTTAGCATAAAGGCTCTCACGGCACATACTCAGACTGCGCTCAAGAAGGACTTCCCAGGTCTGGGCGACATTGTCCAGACTTTGGCTAGTATGAACAATGCGCGTGTAGGCGCTGATGTTTCCGCACGGGATTTCGCGCGCGATGTGGCTGACCAGTTTGGATCGCGTACCGAGAAACCGCCCGGCGCCGAGACGTTGGAACGGAAGCTCGTATCGCTTCTGGACGCGGAGCCATTAGTAATGTCTGCGAAGGCTTTTGACGTACAGCATGAATATGAAAGGCTATTCATCGCAGCTCGTATTGTGACCGACACGCGGACCGTTTTCAATCAGGCTGGAAACGAGGCAGTTGGTACGATGATTATCCATAACCTTAACATCAAGTATTCAGAAAACGGCCAGTTCAAGGAAGTCTTTATCGCCATGGACGATAGCGACATAGCGAAGGTGAGGCGCGTGTTGGACAGGGCAGAAACAAAGTCAGCGACTCTTGAAAAACTCATTGAGAAAAGTGGAGTACGATACTTCGATTCGAAATAGGAGAACTTCGTCGAATGCCATTAGGTTCTGATACTCAGATTTGGGAAATACCGCCAGAGGGCATGAGCCCATCAAGGAAGGTCTTAGACTCTTCGTACCGGGAAGGCGTCAGTGACAATTGGAAAATGTCTCGCATCCATGGTGGCCCAGTTGTCAGCTATCGGCCTTGCCTCGACGCTCACTATCTGGCTTGGCGCAAACTCCACTGGCTAGATGCGAGACGGCGGCAATTGAGCCTTTGGGGTAGTCCGAGCGAAGAGGAAGAACGTGGCTATTCCTTACCGCTAGTCGAGGTGTTTCATCGCGCCGCTGCTGAGGCGCCATCAATCTCAGTTGATCAAAACACAATGGCTGGTGCTCCATGTGTCGCCGGTACACGAATCCCGGTGTATGGCATCCTTGACGCGATTGAGGACCATGGCACATTTGAAGGTGTCATTAGATCCTATCCAAGGCTCACGCTTCAGCAGATTAAGGACGCGGTTCTATTCGCGAAACTGGTGGTGGAGTGCCCCGTTGGCGAATAATCTGAGGCTTCTGCTGGATGAGTGCCTTAGACACGAATTGGCCGATGAAATTAAGAAGTGGTCCGCGGTCAATGTAGTTTGGGTCAATGACACAGTAACCCTTCCATCAACTGCAGACGATGCGCTGATGAACGAGGCACGATCGCAGAACCGCATTCTTGTAACGGAAGAGACCCGCTTGGATGAGACTAAGTTCAAAATATGCACGCATCCCGGCATAATAAGTTTTCGAGCAAAGAAACGCCATTCAGCGACTAAAGCAGAGATTTTCCGATCGTTCATGCTCTCGGGCCATCGGAGCCGCGCCAAGAAAGCGGTGACGGTTCTAAGAGTAGATGACGTGACTTTCAAGGAAATGGACTATACCGGCGACGTTGAAGACTGGTCATGCCGATGGGATCAGATCTCGAAGACTCCAAAACCCATCGATTCCAATTACTGCCCGTGGCGACCCAACAGAGCGAATTGAGCCCAGCAGTGGTGAGTCAAGTGATTTCTTGCCCTTATTTGGTATCAGGAACTCATAGGGGAGCCGGAGAAAGGTCTCGATCAGAGACGCCTTTCTCAAGTCGATCAGACAACTACTGTCGCTAACGACGATCCGCATCGGCGCTCTGAGGGCCTTTCAGGCCGGCTTCGACCTCGGAGGCGGGCAGCCGCAAGAGCTCCGCGGCTTTGCTTAGGGAAATCAAGCCTTCGGCGAGTGCACGATAACAGAGGCGTTCGAAACGCAACGGACGCTCGCGTTGCCCGCGTTCCTTCCCAGGCTCAAGCTCCATCGGCTCCTCGGTGCGCCAACCGCGCGCAATCGACTGGAAGGCGTAAATCAGAACCGGCTGGCTAATGACGTCAAGCTGCCGCAGGCGCATGAGCAGCGCCGCGCCGCTTACGCGATAGAGGCGCTTGAGATCGATCAATTCCTTATGTCCAAGCGCATTGCGGTGCTTGCCGGCTTCGCGCAGAAGATGTTCACTGGGCATCAGGAAAGCGCCGGCGAACAGAGTGGCAGCCTTCTCTTCGTCTTTATCACTGAGACCGTCCGCGTCGATCAACCGATGCGCCAACTCGTGAGCGAGCGTCAGGCGGCGACGCTCAAGTGAAAACTGGACGTTAGCGACAATCACGGGCAGGTCCAGCCGCCCCTCGCCGCGCCCCACAAGACAGGTAAGACCGGAAACCCGCCGCGGCAAGGGAACGGTTAGAACCTTGAGGCCTCGCTCTTCGAGAAGTTCGGTCATGTTGGGAATTGGATCGAGTCCGAGTTCCCATTCCTCGCGCACGTCATGAGCGAGTTTCTCGGCATCAGTGACTTCGCGAAGCTGACGGGGGCGGAAGACCGGGCACTTCCACGTAGCGCTGTCAAGATCGAGGATAAGCTCAATTTGGAGGTAGCGCTCGATCCATTCCAGAACCTCCGTTTCAACCTGGGCGCGGTCCCGCGCCGTAGTATTCGCCTTGGTCCTGAATTCTACACTCGAAAGCTCAATCCCCTGGGTATCGAGCAGGTAGCTCAGAGACACGCCAAGGGCCTTCGAGAGCGCAAAGAGGACTCCGGAGCTAGGAATGTCCTCGCCGCGCTCGTATTTTCCGATGGCTTGGGCCGTCACCTTCCCGTTCATGGCTGCCGACAGATCCCGGAGGGAAAAACCAGCTTTTCGCCGGGCGAGCTTGACTCGATCCGCAATCATGAGTTGTGGCCTAGTTTACAATTGTGCAAATCCAATATGTAGTATAAACTGATAGGCGGAGACGATCAAGCCGGTTCCGGCTAGCGCCGGGAGGAGTCAATCCACCCGGTGGAAGTGCCGCTCGCGTTCTAAGCGTTATACGTTCCCGAGGACACGCGCCCGCCGCGTCCGGTCCAGTTGGTGTGGAAGAACTCGCCGCGAGGTTTGTCGATACGCTCGTAGGTGTGCGCGCCGAAGAAGTCGCGCTGCGCTTGCAACAGATTCGCCGGGAGACGCGCTGTGCGATACCCGTCGAAGAATGCGAGCGCCGTCGAGAACGCCGGCGTGGGCACGCCGTACTCGATCGCCTGGATGATCGCGCGCCGCCACGAAGCCTGGTAATCGTTCAGCGTCGAGTTGAAGAAACTGTCCAGCAGCAGATTGGTGAGCTTCGGATTCTTGTCGTAGGCTTCCTTGATCTTGCCGAGAAACCGGCTGCGGATGATGCAGCCGCCGCGCCACATCAGGGCGATGCCGCCGAAATTCAGATTCCAGCCCTCTTCCTTCGCGGCTTCGCGCAAGAGCATATAGCCCTGCGCGTACGAAATCATCTTCGAACAATATAACGCCCGCCGCACGTCTTCAATGAAGCCCTTGCGGTCCGGGGCCGCGGCTGGCTTCGGCCCGGTCAGAATCTTCGAGGCGGCCACGCGCTCGTCCTTCATCGCGGAGAGACAGCGCGCAAACACCGCCTCGCCGATCAGCGTAACCGGCGTGCCCGTTTCGAGAGCGCTGATGCCCGTCCATTTTCCGGTACCCTTCTGGCCGGCGGTATCGAGGATCTTTTCGACCACGGGCGTTCCGTCGTCGTCCTTCTTCGCGAAGATCTGCTCGGTGATGTCGATCAGGTAGCTGTCCAGCTCGCCCTTGTTCCAATCGGCGAAGACTTCGTGCAGTTCGTCCGCGTTCAGCCCCAGTCCGTCCTTCAGCAACTGGTAGGCCTCGCAAATGAGCTGCATGTCGCCGTACTCGATGCCGTTGTGGACCATCTTCACGTAGTGGCCGGCGCCGTTCTCGCCGACCCAGTCGCAGCAGGGCGTTCCGTCGTCGACCTTCGCGGCGATCGATTGGAAGATCTCCTTTACGTGGGGCCACGCCGCGACGCTGCCGCCGGGCATGATCGAGGGTCCGAAGCGCGCGCCCTCTTCGCCGCCTGAAACGCCCGTTCCGATGAACAGAAGTCCTTTCTCCGCGAGCGCCTTCGTGCGGCGGTTCGTATCGGGATAATGCGAGTTCCCGCCGTCGATGAGGATGTCGCCGGCTTCAAGATGCGGCGCGATGCTGTCGATCATCCGATCGACCGTATCGCCAGCCTTGACCATGAGCATAATGCGGCGCGGCTTCTTCAGGACTTCGACGAGCTCCGGAATCGAGTGCACGCCGACCACCTCGGTTCCCTTGGCCTCGTTGCCGATGAAGTCGTCTACCTTCGAGATAGTCCGGTTAAAGACGGCAACCCGATAACCGTGATCGTTCATATTCAGAACCAGATTCTGGCCCATAACGGCGAGGCCGATCAGGCCGATGTCGCAACTTTCTTTTTGCATAACGTACCATTCTACAGGTTGGAGCATGAGTGACAAATTCGCCGTGATAAACTGAGTTCACTGCCAACCCGCGCGAAAGCGGCCGGCGCCTGTAACCCCGCCGAGGCCCTGACGGTCATCGAGAGTTTTCTCGAAACTGCGAAACAACCTGCATTGCTTGAGCCGGGCGAAGAGATTCTGGCGCTTGAAAAGGGCCACTACGCGCTCGATCTGCGCGCGTCGCGGCTAACGATTCAAGCCTGGGACCGGCATCGCAATTTCGTCAGGCGCATCGTCGATATCCATAGCCGGCAGCGGGGAAAACTGGAGCTCGTGGTGGAGCGCTTCGCGAGAAAGCTCGGCCGCGTGACTCTGGTGGATCTGGCGCGTCCGGCGGCGGAGGGCTGGGAACGGAAAGGAGCGAGGCTGGTCTTTCGCGAACAACTGCGCGAGATGCTGTCCCGTCTCGATCCAGACTGGACTATCGCCGAGCTGAGCTCGGAGGCGGATCTCGAGCACTCGCTCTCACCGGTCTATCCGAGGGCCTTGCTGAAGAAGGGCTCCGCCGGGCGCGCGGTCATCGCGGCGGGACCCGATACGGCCGAGCCATCGGGCATTCTGAGCTTCGGTCTGGTCTGGCTCGACTACCTGCGGAAGCGCGAGCCTCGATTGACGATCGACGGGATCTCGCTCTTTCTACCCAAGGGGCAGGAGGGTGAGACGGCCCTGCGTCTTCGTTTTCTCGACCCGCGCGCGGCGCGCTACGACCTCTTCACGTACGGCGAAAATGGTCTGGTGGAACCGGCGGATCCCATGGATCACGGCAATCTGAAGACGCGCCTCGACGTTTTTTGCAGCCCGGAGCCCCGCGCCGAACACTGGGTTGAACGCCTGTGCGAGGGGTCGGAGGCAGAGACCGTGGTGAATCCCGATGGGTCGGTTAGCGCACGCTTGCGGGGGATCGAGTTCGCGCGTTCGGCGGGCCCGGAAGTGCTCTTCGGCCTCAAGAAGCGCGCTCTGTTGCATGAAGGGACGCTGGCCGAAGCAAGACGGCTCTGTACGGCGCTGGCGGAGGCGCGAAGAGAGGGTTCCCGCAATCGCGGGCATCCTTTATACCGGAGCCAACCGGAGCGTTGGCTTGAGTCGAGGGTGCGGGCGCAAATAGGGGAGCTGGACGCCACTCTGCTCGCTTCACCTGTCTATGGGCAGGTGCCGGCCGTGGCAGGTACCGAACGCAGCGTGATCGACCTTCTGGCGGCGGACAGGCGAGGGCGCCTGACGGTCGTGGAGCTTAAGGCATCCGCCGATCTCCACCTGCCGCTGCAAGCGCTCGACTACTGGATTCGCGTGCAATGGCACGTGGAACGCGGCGAATTCAGCGGGCGCGGCTACTTCCCGGGCTTGGCTCTTGTGCGGGAGGCGCCCCGGCTGCTGCTGGTCTCGCCGGCGCTCGAGTTTCATCCAACCACGGAGACGATTCTGCGATATTTCTCAGCGCGCATCCCGGTGGAGCGCATCGGCGTCGCCGGGGGCTGGCGGCGCGACTTGAGGGTGATGTTCCGCTCGATTGGAGCGGCGACGCCGGATTGAGACATCTGGTAAGCTTTAAAGTGCGGGAGTCCATCATGGCCAGAGGTTGGGAAAGCAAGGATATCGAGTCGCAGATTGAGGCGCTCGAAGACAGGAAAGCCCAAGCGGCGGCGACTTCGGCGAACACGGCTGCGCGTCAGCTGAACACGCAGCGGGATAGCCTGATGTTGTCGCGGACTAGAATCCTGTCCGACCTTGCGGCGGCGCGCAATCCGCGCTACCAATTGATGCTCGAACAGGCATTGGCTCATCTGGACGAAAAGCTGAAGGAGTTCGGTTCCGCGACCGCATGAAAGCGTGGTTCACGATAGCGTCCGGCGTGGCGTGGCTGCTTTCCGCGCAAGAGCCCGGCGTACCTGTCGCGACGCCGGAGCCGCCAAAACCGGTTGTTCTTCAAAACGCGGGCAAGCCGATGCTCGTCCCCTACGCCTGCCCGGAAGAGGACATGCAGTGGGCGGGCATGGCATGTACCGAGGAAGATCCCTGCCCTGTCTTTCTGGAACTGGCCGCGGTGGAAACCGCCGGGAACCGGATGTTCGCGGCCGGCAATATTCACGGATCCTCGACCACACTGTATTCGGTTCTGCTTGCGAGCGAGGACGCCGGGAAAACATGGACGGAGTCGAATGCGCGCCTGCGGGGCTCCGGATTCGACCATATTCAGTTCGCCGATTTCGAAACGGGCTGGATCAGCGGCCACCTGCTGCATCCGCTGACGCGCGATCCGTTTTTGCTGATCACTTCAGACGGCGGAAGAACGTGGAGGCAGCAGCCCGTGTTTTCAGAGAGCCGCGCCGGAATGATGGAGCAGTTCTGGTTCGACTCGAAGAAGAACGGGACGATGCTCATCGAGTCCGGCGAATCCGGCAAACACGAATTGTACGAATCTATGAACGGAGGCGAGAGTTGGATGCTGCGCGAGGTAAGCGACCGCCCGATACGGACGAAAAAACCGCTGCGGCCCGCGAACGAGGACTTGCGCATTCGCGCCCACGCGGCGAGTAAATCCTACCGCATCGAAAGGAAACAGGGGGAGCGCTGGAACGTCGTGGCGAGTTTCCTGGTTCCGATTGCGCAGTGCCGCCCAGCGCCCCGGCAAGAGCCTCCACCTCCGCCCGAGGAATTAGCGGCCCCCGAGAAGCCCGTCCCCGCCGATATTCAAGGCCCTCCGCCTCTACCAGCACGCCCGTCGAAGCCGCCGTCCCTAAAGAAGTGAAGAAATTAGGACAGGGGGGAATGGCGTAACGGTTTCGTCCGAGTTGGCGTGCGCGCACAATGTCGCCGTGCGGCGTAAACTCCCGCCACCGGCGTGGCGCTGCTTGCGATGGTTGCGAGATTGGTACGTATCGGCGGGGCGTCTTGAGTAATTGCCCCTTGCCGGAGTGCCACCACGAAACGCCCGGTCGATGGCTTCCCGACGATCGACGAGCACGCCGCGCACGGTGGGAAATTCGTTGAGCACCGCGGCGATCATCAATCCGCCACCGCCGAGGGTTTCGCGGCGATAGGCCACTAGCGTAGCCGGCGCGACTATACTCGATTGAGTCATGCATATCTTTCTGAGCTACGGTCACGACGAGCATGCGCCACTCGCCGGACGCATCAAGCAAGATCTCGAAAGAAAGGAGCACAAAGTCTGGTTCGACGTGGAACGACTGCGAGCGGGGATAGCTTGGGATGAGTACATCGAGGAAGGTCTGCGCAAGAGCGATTGCGTGATCTTGCTGATGACGCCTCACTCCGTGCGTCGGCCCGGAGGCTTTTGTCTAAATGAGATTGCTCGAGCGCTTTCCCTCGGGCTGAGAGTCATTCCTGTGATGGCGGTAAAGTGCGAACCGCCGATCACGGTTTGCCGCCTCCAGTATCTCGACATGACCAACTGCGGACCTGCCGATCAAAACGGCGGCCGCTATGAGGTTAAGCTTCAGCAGCTGCTAGAAGCCCTCAAAATACCAAGTCTCGATTTGGACGGCGGCCAGGCCCGCCTCATGAGGTACTTATCGCCCCTTTCGTTCGAGGCTGAAATCAAGAAGCACTTGCCCAGGTTCTACGGTCGCAGGCAGATTGTGGAGCGTGTGGATGAGTGGCTACGGGGGACGGAGCGCATTCTTTGGCTAACGGGAGATGCCGGCACCGGCAAGACCTCTCTGGTCTGCTGGCTCGCGCACATTCATCCGAGCGTTGCCGCCATCCATCTGTGCATCTACGGCGACAAGAGGAAGTCGGATCCGCGCGCGTGCGTGCGATCGATTGCCTACCAGCTTGCGACTCAGCTTCCCGGCTACTGGGAAACGCTGTCGGCTCAACACCTGGAGAATCCCGAGGTCCATTCCGACGCGGAAGCGTCCTTCGACGGCTTGATCTCCCAGCCGCTTACGGCGTGCCCGCATCCAGGCAGGCAAGTTGTGGTTCTGATCGATGCCCTTGACGAGAGCAGCCAAGGCGGGCGAAGCGATTTGGCGGCCTTGCTTGCAAAAGGATTTGAGAACACTCCTCCGTGGCTTCGACTTGTTATCACAAGCCGAGATGTTCCCGAGGTCTCGAACCGGCTTCAAGGCACAGACGCGCGCCCTCTTTCCTGGTGGGCGCCAGAGAACCAGAAGGACATTCGAGGCTATGTATCTCGCGAATTGGAACGGCTCGCGCATTCATCGCGAGAACGGCCTGCCGCTGTCGACGCCATATCGGCGAAGAGCGAGGGGATTTTTCTGTACGCGCATTGGGTGTGTAAGGAGGTGGAACGGGGTAAACTCTCTCTGGCGAAGCCGGAAGAGTTCCCGGTCGGATTGGGACAAGTTTATTTCAGGGAGTTTGACCGTATTTTCGGTGAGAATCAGGCTGAATACCATAGGCACTTCGGTCCGGCCATTGCAATCCTCTGTGCATCGGTCGAGCCGCTGGCACTGGACTTCTTGGCAGCCGAGTTCAGCTGGAACGATCTTCAACGCGATACGTTGAGGCGCCGGCTGGCTCCGCTGTTTCCCATCTTGGAAGGGGTGATTCGGCCTTTTCACCGGTCTCTGACCGAATGGCTCTCAACAACTGCCGCGGGCGCCTTCAAGGTTGACGTTGCAGAGGGGCATAGGCAACTGGCCCAGATTGCCTGGCGGAAGTACCGGGCGGGCAGCCTGAGCGAGAGCTCATACTTGATGGCCCATGGAGCCAAGCACATGGCCAGGGCTGGAATGGCGAAGGAGTTTGAAGTATTCCTGAGCGACCCAAAAGTGATCGACGCTAAGTGCAAAGTCGATATGTTCGACTTTGCGGCGGATATGGCTGCAGGCCAAGAGTGTGGCCTGTCGCTTGAATCAGTGGCGTCGCGATGCGTAGAAACTCTGGCGGCCACCGGCGCGGATGAAACTTTCCGGCAACGCTTGCGCGCGGCGCTGAGTCAGGCATTCGGGCCATATTCCAGTTGGCCCGAACCTGTCCGAAACTGTCTTGAACGAAGTGGACTTTTGCGCGTTCAATTGTTTGCGGCCGAAGTCATGGACGCCAGCGGCCTGCACGCGGAATCCGCTAGATATCTGTTGGAGAAACGCAAGCAGGCGGACATACACTACGCTGCCTTGTGCGTGAGGGAGGCGTCCGTTTGGCATCATTTGGAACAGGTCGAGAAGAGCCTTAACATGCTGCTCGACCTGGTATCCCAGAAGGACGCGCTTGACCGGTACGAGGACGAGTACTGGTGGGCGCAGTATCACATCGGGATCAGTTACCGGTTGCTCAAAAACTATCGCGATGCGTCGGCGGCCCTCAGAAAGGTGATTGATGGAACGGCCGGCCGCGCTCTTAGAGTCGCCAGCCGCCACCAGATGGGCGTTATCGAGTTGGAAAGGGGCGACGTGGACCAAGCCGAAGAGATATTCCGTGAATGTCTCGAGGAGCGTACTGCCGATCCTTGGGATCATCGCAGAGCGTTCGAATACCGCAGGCTGGGGCAGGTGTATGCCTTGCGGAAGAACTTCTTGGAAGCGACGAAGGCGTTCAGCGAAGCAAAGGCTATATCGGCGCGCTGTGGACAGTGGCGTTACGTCCGGGAGGTAGAGGCTGACATCGCCGAATTTCTGGGTGATACTCAATAGTAGGGCATGCTTCCGGACACGATACTCGTCGGCGACCTGCAGGTGAATCCGGAACTCCGTGATTCACACGCCTATCTCGACGTGATCGATGAGCGATCCGCCCGTCCAACCGGCATGGCGGTGCGGTGGGATGTCGCTCACTCGATCGGACACTGGCATGCTTCTGTCGTTGTCCTGGCTGTGGATGCCGAAGGCAAAGTGGCACTCCAACAACGCGGGGAAAAGGACTCGCATGGCAAGTGGGACGTCTCGGTCGCGGGTCACCAGGATGCCGGCGAAACCGACGTCACCGCCGGCGTGCGAGAAGCTGAAGAGGAACTGGGACTCAAGATCAACCCCGCACGGTTGATCCGCCTCGGCTCGCCCTATCGATTTCGGAAGATCGGGAATCCTTCTATCCAGTTCGACCATCACGAAAGCCCAACTTCCTACCTGTATCGCACCGCCAAACAAAATCGTGAACGGGTCAGCGTTTTTGTCGTGGTCTTGTCTGCCTGCGAGACAGCGTGTATCCGCACGGGTCCTAGCCTAGCGTCCCTGGCCGTGAAATGGGTCAGCGTCGCCGAAGCCACCGCGGACGCGATCCACGACGCTGCGCGCCATGCAAGCTCCTTCCGCCAGTTATTCGCCCACCCGGAAGTTGCGGCTGAACTTCAGAAGTGCGTCGCGGGCGCTATCGAAGCATCGTATGGCCCGAATATCCGAACGCCCTGATTGGCGACTGTTTTCCATGGTCAACTTTGGCGCCCGGTAAGGTGGGTGCTGAGACTCATGAAAAACCGAAAGGCGGCAATGGAGGCTTGGCCCGATCTTCGCTTTTGTGACTCTCGTGTTTTGTGGGCTTTGGGTGGTTTTTCGATCCTGACTGGTTTGCCGCCGCGGCCCCGTCTATGTGTTCCTGGTTCCGATGAGGATGAGACTCTGCCCGGCGGGGAAATTCAATCCTTTCGAAATGAGCGCCGCTTCCATCGCCAGCGGAAGGTAGAGCAACTGGTTGAGCCACTTGGGAACCATTGAAGTCCCGCTGGCTGGGGGCCGCCGCATAAGCGGCTCCCAGATCCGGAAACGGGCCAGCGCCACCGGCAAGAGAAACGAATTGGCATACGTGCACCTCTGAACGGAGAATCCGCTCGCTTGCGCGGCGCGGATGAGCCGGGCCCGCGTGAAGCGTTGCCGCTCGTGAGTGAATACGGAGTGCCGGCTGTGCAGTACGTCCAATGCGGAAACGCGGATCACCAGGAGTCCGCCTGGCTTGACGACTCGCGCGAATTCCCGAAGAGCGTGGACTTCTTCCCCGCGCGGGAAGTGCACCAAAACATCGAGGGACAGCACCGCGTCGAAGGCTTCGGCGCGAAAGGGGCATCTGGCGATGTCGCCCTGCACCGGCGAGATGCGGGCGGTTCGCGCGGTTCGCGACACACCTTCCCAGGCCAGATCCGTGGGGAACATGCGCCATCCGTAGCGTTGTTGTAGGGCCAAGGCCATGTGCCCGGTGCCCGATCCGGCCTCCATCACGCGCGATATCGCATGGCCGGCAGCGAGTGGATCAAGCAACTTGAACAGGACTCGCTCCATCCCGCGGAACCACCACAGCTCCCGCTCGGCTCGCGCGAGCGTGGCGAATTCGGCGGGATTCATCGCCGCCCCGGCAGGATTCATCGGGCGATGGCCTGGTAAGCCAAACGGGTAGCCGCGGGAGGCTCCGGTTGTTTCGCGAGTCCGAGGTAATGGCCGCCGTGCTTCCGATAATAGGACAGGGTATCTCGAAGGCCGTCTTCAAATTCGACCTGGGGAATCGAACCCAATTCACGTTCGATCCGCGCCGGATCGGAGAAATAGCTGCCGATGTCCATTCGAAGAAGGTGGTCGGGAAAAGGCAGCTCGTGAATCGGACTCTGTTCACCTGCGCGGGCGCTCAGGCGGGCGGCCGTCGCGGCGATCTCGCGAAGCGTGATGGGATGTGGGCCGCCGATATTGAACACGCGGGACTTTAGGTCCGGCGCCGAACCCGCGCTGAGGAAGGCGCCGACTACGTCGTCCACGTGCACCGGGTCGCGTAATTGCGTTCCAGCTCCGTACACCACGATCGGCTCGCGATTCAGCGCGCGGCAAATGTACACGCCGAGAAATCCCTGCTGGGGAAGGTGTAGAGCCATCCGCGGTCCGTAGACGTTGCTCAAACGGAGAACGCGGCAATCGAGATCGCCGCGCCGGGCCAGCAGCAGATGGTATTGCGTGGCCGCGCACTTGTGAACACCGTTGAAATCGATCGGTTGGACGCGGTGGTTCTCATCCACGGGCAGGTACTCCGGTTTGCCGTAAACCTGGCGCGTGCTCGCGTACAGGATACGCGCTCCCGCGCAGTGGACGCGGCAAGCCAGAAGGAATCGCAGTTGCGTCACGGTGTTGAGATAAAGATCGCGCTCCGGATCCTCCATGCTTCGGGAATGGCTGATCTCGCCGGCAAGGTTGAAAACGACATCAGCCTCCTTCAAGGGCGCCGTGAACTTCTCCACATCCCCGACGCAGGCCTCAATTACGTCGACATCGGACGCGACCGGCGCAATGTTGAAGAGATTCGCGCCGCAGCCGGGCACGCGCGAGTCCACAATCGTTACCTTCGCGCCGTTCCGTACCAGCCGGATCGCCAGATTACTGCCGATGAATCCAAGGCCACCGGTGACGAGGACCCGCTTGCCGTGGTAGTTATTCATACGCCACGTCGTTGCAGAAATCGAACGCATTGGGGTGGTTTCGCGCCCTTGGCCCCGTTATGAGAACAGATTCGGTCAGACGCAATTTGAGAGCGTACTCGGCGACAACGGGGGCGTAGGGAAAACACTTGGAGTAAATGGGTCCCGGGGACCGGCGCGCCGCGCGCACGAGTGCTTCGGTCGGATCGGCCCGGCGGGCGTACTGGCGGTGTTTCACCGTCCAAACGTACCCCGACTGGTGCAAGATGACGACGGCAATGGCCAGCGAAAACATCCATCTCCGGTTGTGAACGGCGGACCACTCCCGAAACGTGAGCGTGGCTGCCGCGACGATGAGAGCGATGCCGACGCTGGCGAAATACGTGTGGCGGCTGGGGACGCTCGTCATGTAGGTCAGGAAACTGTACGGCATCAGCGTGATGAGTATCCAGGCCGCGGAGATCCAAAGCAGCCCGCGCCATTGCCGGGCCTTCAATACGGCGAGCACGGTCAACGATACAAGGCCCCAGATCCACAACATCCCTCCGATGCTCCGGGCGATCACCGCCCCAAACGAGGCGCCAAGGGAGAAGGTGCCATCGTTAAAATGGAGGTGCGTTCCGCGAGCGGCAAACGCCAGCGCGAAGTAGGCGCCGGCTCCCAATACAAACGGCGCCAGGCCCCACAATCGGGTGAGGGTCCGCTCCTTCCGGCACAAGACGGCCAGCGCGAATAGCGGTACCAGGGCGACGGCGGATTCCTTCGACAACAAGGCCATCAGGTAAAAGAACAAAGCTCCTGTGTAGGCGGTAATCCTGTGGGTCCGCGACTGGAGCCAATGCACCCAGCACAGGAAACTGGCGATCGAGAACAGGAACACCAGCAGCTCCGGCACCGCGGCGTACCAGACAACCGCTTCGCTATGGCGCTGGCTGACCGCGAAGAAGCAGGCGGCCACAGCCGATAGTCTCCAGCCGATGGGACGCCAAAGCCCCAGGGCAAATACCAGAAACGAATTCACGATGTGGAGCAGCAGACTCGACAGGTTGAAGGTAAATGGATGGAGCCCAAACGCGCGTTCGGTCCAGTAGGTGAGGACGATCGACGTGGCGCGGCACCGATAGAGCACATCCTCAAGGAGAGCCGGCCAGCCGGAGATGGGGCCGTAGTCGCGGCCCAACTGGATCTGGATGTAATCGTCCGAAATAAACGGTAGCCGTACCGTCCGTCCGTAGGTGAGAAAGGAGAGAACGGTCACGCTCAGCAATATGAAGGTGGCGGTGCGGAGCGAAAAGGAGAATCCATCGCGCACGGCAGGCTGCGCATCGGGTGGACGGGTAGCAGTGCCGGTCAACGCCGGTATCGCCACCAGCCGGAAGAAAAGAGCGCAAAGCTGCAGAAACGTATTGGCCAGCGACTGCACGCGGAAGAACTGGGACCGGCCATAGGCTCGCGGATAATGATGGACCGGCAGTTCCACAACTCCGGCTCCGCTAAGCTCGAGGCTACGCACCATCTCGACGCAGATCGTGCCGCCGGTGGACTTGAGGCCGGAGGGGTCCAGCACGCTCTTGCGAATGAGGCGGAAATCGCAGTCGATGTCGCGCAGCCGGATTCGAAAAAGACCGCGCGCAAACCAGTTATAGAGGCAACCGAGGACGACGCGATGCCACGGGTCGTTCCGATGGATCTTGTACCCGTTGACGAGGCCCGTTTTCGGCGTGACCTCCGCGAGGAGCAGCTCCAGTTCCGCGGGGTCGTACTGGCCGTCTCCGTCCGTATAGAAGATGAAGTCTTTCGTGGCGGCCGCGAGCCCGCTTCGCAAAGCGGCTCCATACCCCTGGTTGCGATCATGCGTGACGACCCGCAGCCAGGGACTGTACGTCTGGAGGAGCTGTTCCAGAACGTCAGCGGTATTGTCCGTGCTGCCGTCGTTGACGACGATGATCTCGTAATCGTCAGCCACGCGCCGCAGCGTGGCCACGGTTCTCTCCAGCAACGATGGCAAAGAAAGCGCGTCGTTGAAGGCAGGGAAAAACACGCTCAGCCCGTGGGCGAAGCGAACCGCGGCAGTATTTTGCGGAGCTGGAGGCCAGTCCCGTCGTTCAATGATCATCTATCACCCGTCCCGTCGTTACCACCAGGCGAGAACTATTTATCGGAGTTTGCGCCTAACGGGCACCCCTTGTCAAGTGGGGCCGCGGAGAACGGTACCTAGTACTCCTACTCGCAAATAGCGTGACATAAGGCGGCGTGCCGAACGGCCTGGCGACACGTGACTGAGCCTCCGACTCCGCTCACCTCAAGGCCGCGTCCGCCAGGGGCTCGGGTCGGAGGTGTAGAATAAACCGGTTGTCTCCCTATGATTCTGGCAAACGACTTTCGCCGGCAGTGGGCAGAGATCCGGGAAGATGCGATGCGGGCGGTCGAGCAGGTTGGCGCGCGTGGCTGGTTCGTCCTGGGGCAGGCGCTCCACGAGTTTGAGCAGGCGCTGGCAGCCTTCTGGGGACTGGAATATGCCGCCGGCGTCGCAAGCGGCCTTGACGCCATCGAGATCTCGCTGCGTGTCCTCGGCTGTTCCCCGGGCGACCGCGTCCTGACCACGCCGGTATCGGCTTTCGCCACCACACTGGCGATCGTCAAGACAGGTGCGATTCCCGTGTTCGTGGATACCGATGAGCGCGGCCTACTCGATCTCGGGCGCTGTTGCGAGTTCTTGCGGCGGAGACCCGATGTCCGCTACTTCGTGCCGGTGCACCTTTACGGGCATGCGCTGCCCGTACCTGAGTTGCGCCGGATGCGGGAAGAATTCGGCCTAAAGGTCGTGGAGGATTGCGCCCAATCGATCGGAGCGAGTTTTCACGGCGAAGCGCCGGGCTCGGCCGGCCAACTCGCGGCAACCAGTTTCTATCCAACCAAGAACCTGGGCGCGATGGGCGACGGGGGGGCGATTCTAACGCGCGATCCAGCCCTCGACGCGCTGGCGCGGGCGTTGCGGGACTACGGTCAGACGGCGAAGTACCGCCACGAGTACCTGGGATACAACAGCCGTCTGGATGAGGTGCAGGCGGCTTTCCTCCGTCACGCGTGCCTCCCGCGCCTGGAACAATGGACCCGGCGCCGCCGCGCGATCTCGAGCGCCTACAGGGAGGGGATCGGCCATCGCGAAGTGCGCGTTCCCGGTGCGCACAGCGGCTCGAACTCCTGCTGGCACTTGTTCCCGGTTTTTGTTTCTCCCGAGCGGCGGAACGACTTTCTCGAACACCTGAAGGCGTCGGGAGTCGAGGCGGGCATTCACTATCCGGCCGCGATTCCGGATCAGGCGGCGCTCTCGACGGTTCCCTTCGAACTCGCCGATGATTGCGCGATCGCGCGCCGTCTTTGCCGGAGCGAAGTGAGTCTCCCGATTCACCCATACCTTACAGATGCGGAAGCCCGCAGCGTGATAGAAGCGGTTAACGCCTGGTAGCTCGCGGGACGGCCGAAATCTAAACACGCGCCTTGCGACTTCCCGCCTCCCGGTGTTGTCTTACTCCCCGAGGAATCGATTGATGATGCGACCGCATTCGGTGTGGTTACCGGCGCAACGTGCGAATTGCCGCCGGAATCCGCCGTCCCGTTGGATCTGAGTAAACCCTCGGACTCATCTCAGCGACGACGCGCTGACCGCGGAAGACCGAGCGATTCGCTAGGCCGATGCTCGCAGCGGGCCCACGCGCCCCTGGGGAATATGTGGGTATCGCAGGCCAATGCATGGCTAAGCTGTTCGACGTAGTGGCGAAGAGCCATGGTGTTACGTTCGAACGGGTTCGCCAAGCGCTCAGGCATCGCCGGAGGAGTCTGGATTCGGCAGTCATCCTTGCCTTCGTGCTGCTCTTCAGCTTTGTCGCGAGCGTCGCGGCCCGGCGAATCTGCCGCTCCTACCCACTTGATGACGGTTGGGCGGCGGCAGGGGCAATGACGGTCTTCGTTTCTATCGCCGGCTCTTGCTACTACCGGGCTCGCGGTCGCGTCACAGACAAGGGCACAGGGCGAGCTTGCGGATGATTGCGCCATCGCGCGCCGCTTTTGCCGCTTCAATCACGCGGCCGGCTTCCGCACCGGTAAGGTTGCGCGTGGCGACTCTGCCGTCAAAGCGGCTGGAACAGGATCGGCTGAAGCTGCTGGGGCAAGCGTTCCAGCTCGCTTGCATTGTCCTGAAGCAGTTCATGCCCCCAAGTCGTCGCAGTTCCTTCGAGGCAGTCCTCCGCCAATGCCAAACCGATCTTCTCGTAAGCGCCGAGTTTGACCCTGAGAGCTTCCGGTTCGGTCCAGACACCGAGAACAAAAACTCTGTCTTTCAAGTTGTCGGGAATGACGCTCTTCGCTTGCTCCAGCCTGTCGTGCTTACCATCGAAATCGATCAGCAGAACCATGGTTCACTTGGATACGTAGCCATGGCGCTGGCGTGATCCGACTCGAAACATTCCAGGACTTTTTTCCAACCGCCGGCCGCCGGGAGCACTTGGATCTGCTGATACGAGAGTGCCGGATGAAGGGTAAAGCCGGTGGTCCATTCATCGTTTGCACGGTCTTCTGGAAGCACCATGACGTGGGGCCTATACCTGTTGACGCTCATGGTTCGATGTCGCCGCGAATCAGGGTGCCGACAAGGTCCCCGTTGACCTGCAAATCCTTGAGCGGGCGAACGATCGTGGGTTCGAGATGGCTCTTCCGGTGTAGAACAAGCGTATTCTCGTCGGAAAAGCGGCGAATGGCCTCCGGGTTATGCGAAGTCGCAATGAACTGGCCACCAGATTGAAAGGCTCTGCGAAGCGCCAATACAAAATGCCCAACCTCGGGCGGGGCAAGATAATTGTCGGGTTCATCCCAAAAGCAAAACACGGGCCCATAGTGGACGTTTGCGGCAAGCACCAATGCGCATATCATGAAACACTTCTCGCCGTCGGACAGATCCTCGAAAGGAATGCTGACACTTCCCTGGTCGGTAGAGAACTGGACCGCAAGACTTCGAGAATCTTTGCCAATCACGGGATTCCTGATGTCTTTCAGGTCGGGCATCACCTGCTTGAGATACCCGTCGATCTGGGCGTAGGCGGCCGGCGCGTAAGCCAGCAGACCCGAAAACCACGCCCCAAAGTCGGTGACCTGAAGATTCGGTTCCAGCGTCTCCCGGTTGGAGTCTCCGGCAATCAAGACGGGCATCGGCCGAAGGATGAGCATGCGAGCGAGCCAATGCTTGAAGACGAACAAAGGATCCTTGGCCGACTGTTCCTGAACAATCGGTAGAGCCATCATGTGCCAGTCGATACGAAACTTCGCCTCCTTTTCCTGTTCCTGGCCCGCTCTTGCAAGATACACTTGCGCCCCATTTCGAGTGTAGACGGGCTTGCCGTCCACCGCGAGCTTCTCTTCGAGCACGCGCAGTTCCTTGAACCCCGCCGGAAACTCGAAAGCGATAACATACTCGTAGATCCCGGCTTCCAGCTCGACCTCGATCTCAAATCGCACGGGGACGTCCGTGCGGCCGCGAGCGAGGTCCTTCGGTTTCAATAGATCGTCTACCCGGTTCGTTCCGCGCGCGATCTTCTGCAGAATTTCCAGCGCAAGCCCAACCGTTGTCTTGCCGGACCCGTTCTTTCCAATGAGCAGGACGGACGACTGGCCCAAGACGGGCAGCTCAAAGTTTTCCAGACAACGAAAGTTATGAACGTAAAGGCGACGTATCACAACGGCAATGATACCGCGGTGCAGCGTGGCGCCGCGGCCCGATGGCGAGGCACAATCGATCCCGATGCACGCCGCTTCGTTGCGAGCCGCCTCTCGGATCGCCCGCCCTGCGGCTTAAGCCCGGACCGCCGCCGAATTTACACATGTTCTGTAACCCATCCACCCTGCCGCGCACCTATTTATTTAAATAATGTCCCTCAATCGTTCCGTAATTGGGATTCTTTTGTTCACAGGCATCGCTTCGGCGCAAGTGGTGGTCGTCCGTCACGCGCCCGAGATCTCCATGCCCGCGCGCACCGTCGACGGTAACAGTCCCGGAGTCTGGCAGGACGGAAGGCTGACCGTTTACACATCCACGGGCACGCCCTCAAGCATGAATGGCGCGAGCATCTTCAACCTCTCGGTGGGTGCGCCTCCCATTGTGGATTCGCGCGCGCACTTCCCCATGTGGATTGAGTCGGTGTGGCGGGACGACGACGCCGGGCTGACGTACGGTTGGTATCACCACGAGGTCCCGGTTTGCGGAAAGCTCAACGCGCCTGAGATTGGAGCGCTGGTTTCCTCCGACGGTGGCCGAACATTTGAGGATCTGGGGATCGTGCTTTCGTCGGGAGATGCTGTGAATTGCGGTGCGCAAAACGGATTTTTTGCCGGAGGCCACGGTGATTTTTCGGTGATTCTCGACCGGGAGCGGGAGTATTTTTATTTTCTGTTCACGAACTATGGAGGGCCGGGGCAAAATCAAGGCATAGCCATGGCGCGAATGGCTTTCGCCGACCGCGCCAACCCGCGGGGCACTGTCCGGAAACTGCATCAGGGAGAGTGGGATCAACCCGGCGTAGGCGGCGCGGTAACGCCGATTTTTCGTGCGCAGGTACCCTGGGAGCGGTCGAATGCGGACTCGTTCTGGGGCCCCGCGATCCATTGGAATACGGCCATCGACCGCTACGTAGTCCTGCTGAACCGCGCTTGCTGCAAGACGAACTGGCCGCAGGAGGGAATCTACATCACCTTTGGTACCGACCTGAGCGATCCTTCAACCTGGGTGACGCCGGCGAAGATCCTGGATGATTCGCAGATCGGATTCGCCCCAGGATATTATCCTCAGGTTTTTGGAGTCGATGAAGGCGACACCGACACAATCGCCGGTCAGTCTCCGCGGCTATTCATTAAAGGCGTGTCCAAGTGGGAGTTGTTTTTCGAACAGAAAGTGATTCCCGATCCGGACTCGGAACCTGATCCCGACCTGGAAACGGATCCGGGCGATGGTGAGCCCTCCGACCGCCCGTGGTTGGATCTGCCATAGGAGCCGGGGCGAGACGGCCTCCCGATGCGATTGTTCCTTAGCGCGCGGCGGATGCCGGCCGCACGGCCGCCTGCACCGCGAGTCCCGTCAGAATTACGACCACGCAGCCGATCACGTTGTACCAAAGGAATGAAATGCTGGTGAATTTGAAGGCCGCGAAGATAGCCGCTTCGCCCGCAATCATCCCCACAAAAGCCCCCGTTCCCTTCACGCGCGGAACGAAGAACGCCAGCGTGAACACGCCCAGAAGCGAGCCGTAAAACAAAGACCCCAGCATGTTCACGGCTTCGATCAACGACCCCAGATTCTTGCCGTACTGCGCGAAGAACACCGCGTACAGACCCCAGAACGCCGTCGCCGCCCGCGATGCCAGCAGATAGTGCCTGTCCTCCGCGCCCGGTTTCACATGACGCTTGTAGATGTCGATCACGCTGACGGTTGCCAACGAATTCACCTCGGCGGCAATGGTCGACATCGCCGCGGCGAAGATTACCGCAATGATTAGTCCCACCAGTCCCGCGGGCAGGTAGCGCGTCACAAATGAGAGAAAGATGTAGTTCGTGTCGTTGAAATCTTTCTCGCCGCTCGCGGCGCCGGCCTGCTTCCTCGCGCCGTCGAGATCGCTCTGCGCCCCGCGATAGCGTTCGAGATTCGCCGCCCGCGCGCCGGCGTCGCTCGATTGATGCGCCGCAACCAGACCCTTGGCCGCAGCCTTGCGCTCCTCGAACGCGCGGTCGAACCGGGCGTGAATCTCCGGCGAATTCACTTTCTCGAGCACGGCTTTTTGAAACAGCAGCGGCGGTTTTTCGAAGGTGTAAAACACGAACACCATCGCGCCCACAAACAGGATGAAAAACTGCATCGGGATCTTCGCGATCGCGTTGAAGAGCAGGCTTAACTTGCTCTGGGCAATGGATTTTCCCGTCAGATAGCGCTGCACCTGCGACTGATCGCATCCGAAATAGGAAAGAAACAGAAAGGTCCCGCCCAACAGGCCGCTCCACACGGTGTAACGATTGTTCAGATCGAAGGTGAAATCGACTGTGTTCAGCTTCCCCATCGCGCCCGCGAGATAGACGGCGTCCGTCAGCCCGACGTCCGGCGGCAACTGCGCGATGATCATGGCAAGCGCGATAAACAGGCCCGCGAAAATGACCATCATCTGCTGCACGTCGGTCCAGGCGATGGCTTGCACGCCGCCGACCACCGTATAGCAGATGACCACAACGCCCATGAGGAGCGTCGTGATCCGGTCCGGCCAGCCGAAGATTACGGCCAGCACAATGGCGGGCGCATAGAGGGCAAGGCCGACGGAAAAACCGCGCTGCAGCAGGAACACCACGCTCGCGATCGCCCTCGTCTTCGCGTCGAAGCGCTTCTCCAGGTATTCGTATGCCGTGTATACGCCGGCGTTGTGGAAGCGCGGCACGACCGTGGCTGAAATGACCACCATCGCGATCGGCAATCCGAAATAGAACTGGACGAAGCGCATTCCGTCCACGTAAGACTGGCCGGTGGTCGAAATAAACGTGATCGCGCTTGCCTGCGTCGCCATTATGGAGAGCGCCATTGCATACCAGGGCATGGTTTTGCCGGCGAGCAGATAGCGGTTGACGGTGTTCGCGCCGCGGCTGCGATAGAGGCCGTAGCCGATAATCGAGCAGAGAGTGGCCGCGAGCACCAGCCAGTCGAGCAGCTTCACTGCCTGGCGCTCAAGAGGTTCGCGAAGATGCGGTAGGCGCCCGGCGCCCCGGCCGGCAGCTCTCGGAACCACACGTACGACGTATAGATGTAGACGCCCTTCCCGTGGCGTGTGTAGAGCAGACCGCCGGAAAGGGGTTTCTCGCCGGGATCGTTTGTCTCGAGGATCGCTTCATAGCGGCTGTCCCACTCGGAGGGGAAGTAGAGACCGCGCTCCTGCACCCAGCCCTCGAAGTCGCGCGCCGTAATGACGTTCGGTGTGTTCAGCAGCGGATGCTTCGGTATCGGGAATCGTACGGGCGCCTCTTCGACGGTGACGCGTTCACGCCCAACCTTCAGAGGCCACGGCCCCACGCGGTCGAGCGCCCCGGTGCTGCGCCCGAACGGTCCACCCTCCGCCACGTTGTACTGCACGATCATGGTTCCGCCGGCGGCAACGTAGTCGAGAAGACGCTGATGATTCGCGCGCAAGTCGGGACGGGTGTTGTAGCCGCGCACGCCCACGACGATCGCATCGAACGCGTCCAGCCTGCCGCTTGCCAGGTACTCGGCGTCGAGGAGCGTTACGCTCGATCCGATCTGCCGCAAGGCGTTGGGAACCTCGTCGCCCGCCCCCATCGCGTAGCCAACCTGCTTCGCGAGATTCTTCACCTCCGCGCGCACGAATTTGATCTCAGCCGGCGGCAGCAGCGTTTGCGGCGGAATGTGCGGATAGGCGATGACCTTCAGGCCGGTCGAAACGTTCTTCCCGCCGGTCGAGGCAACGGCGCGGGCGCGAATTACGGAGTCGCCCATTGGCGGCGTCACGGTGAACGACGCCACCTGCCGCTCCAATGCCTTGGTCAGTTGAAACTTCCACGCATCCGGTTCCGCCTTCCATCCGGCGGGCAATTCAATGCGCACCTCGCCGCTCGCGCCGGCCGCGTTGGCGATCACCTGCAAATCGACTGTTCTCGCCTGCGAGCTTGGGAAAATTACCGCGGCCGCCGGCACGTTGACGGATACCGGGGGCACGACGTCCACGGGCCGGGTGAGTTCACCTTCAACCGGGTCGACGTAGCGGTAGTTCACTATCCGCGCGATCTCAATCGCGGTCCCGCCGTTGTGGAGCGTAAAGCGCCCAGCCTCACCCGGCTTGAGCGAAACCGTCTGCGTCTTCTGCTGGTTATAGGCGAGAGGACCGCCGTTCCACTGCCACGGCAGGCGCGAGCGGTTGATGGCCGTGAGGGTCACTTTGACGGGATCTCCTTCGATGACGCGGTAGCGGTCGGCGGCGGCGTCAAGCCAGAGGCCCGAGCAGAGCGCAATGGCCTCATCGAGCTCAACCAATTTGACGGCGCCCCAGGGGTCGCGAATCTCTTCGATGAGCGGCCGCGCTTTGAGGAGCAGCGGCGCCGTTTTTTCCGGATGGCTCATGTCGAAGGTCCGTGCGGCTTCGTCCAGAATCCTGCCCACCGGCGCGCCTCCCTCGACGCGATTCCATGTGGTGTCGACGCCGTCGAAGATGTCCTTCGACGCCTTCTCGCCATCCACCAGCGTCAGGTAATTTTTCTGCGGACCGCGGCGCTCGGCCGATCCCATGCCTTGGCTGTGGTGCATGCTGCGGCTGATGCCCGCGATCTCCGTGTAGGATGTTCCAAGGACCGGGTCGAATTCTCCGGTGTCGATTTCGAGGCGTCCCGGCGCGGCGGCGGCGTCGCGTTCCTGCTCGGGCGTGAACGCGAAGGTATTGAAGAGGAGCCTCTTCGCTTTCCATGCGCTTTGCTGAAACGCCTCCTTGCCAAGAATGGCCGATGCCTGATGCTGGCCGTGCCCGTCGCGCGGCGTGCCGGAGAATCGCAGGATGACCACGTCCGGCTTGAATTGCTGGATGATCCGCATCATGTCCCCGCGGATTTCCTCGCGCCCCCAGCGGGCGATGGTCTCCTCGGCCGTCTTCGAGAATCCGAAATCGACCGCCGAGGTGAAGAACTGCTCCGCGCCGTCCACCTTTCGCGCCGCGAGCAATTCCTGCGTGCGGATCACGCCCAACTGTTCGCCCTGCTCGGAGCCGATCAGGTTCTGGCCGCCTTCGCCGCGTGTGGCGGAAAGATACGCCGTGCGCGCCTTTCGGCCACGCGCAAGGTACGCGAGCATCGCCGTGTTCTCGTCGTCGGGGTGGGCCGCGATCATCAGGACGCTGCCCAGCACGTTCAGTTTGTCGAGCGCGAGTTTAATCTCGACCGCGCCCGAGATGTTGCGCTGCGCGGGCAAGACCGCCATGGCTCCTAACACGCAGGCGATAACGGAAAAGATTCTCAGTTTCATGAAAAAACCCTCATGAAAAGCCGGAAACCGGCGATGAGGACGACGAGGTAAATCAGGACAGCGGCGTAAACGCGCGGCCAGGTTCCCAGGAAGGGCGGTGGCTCATCCAGCATAGGAGTTCGGTACTAGCAGGGTTTCAGTATAGCGTGGAAACCGGAAGGCGCGGACGGACATCCAAGTTGTTGACGGCTTAGATGGAGAGCAAATTGCCAGGAGTCTCGTATGAGGCCAACGCCGGGTTTGAGGGAAGCCTCGAAGGACACAATCGGAAACCGGAGCGAGGGCGGTTCTAACCGGAACGCGCCCCGGCCCCGGATCGGTCTCGCTTTGGGCGGAGGTTTCGCCAGAGGGATCGCACATGTTGGAGTTTTGCGCGTGCTTGCGCGCTACGGAATCCCCGTGCATGCCATCGCCGGGGTAAGCGCCGGAGCGATCGTTGCCTCAGCGTTCGCCAGCGGTGCGAGCGCCGACGAGATCGGGCTCGTCGGCGCTTCCATGCGATTCAAGGACGTGGCAAGCTGGCGCTTGTCCACCATGGGGCTGGCTCGAAGCGAGTGCATGACGCGGTTCCTGCGGCGTCTGCTTAAGAAATCGGCCTTTGAAGAGATGCAGGTTCCGCTCGCCGTAGTCGCGACCGACCTGGCTACGGGAGACCCGGTCATATTCGGAGGGAAAGGCGACGTCAGTCTGCCCATCCGTGCAAGTTGCTCCTACCCCGGGCTTTTTCAGCCCGTCGTGCACAACGGCCGGTTTCTGGTTGACGGCGCGATGAGCATGGAGATTCCAGCCGGACCGTTGCGCTCCATGGGCGTCGACCGCGTCGTTTCCGTTCATTTGCCGATGCGCCGCAACGCCGGCGCGCCGGACAACATGCTGCAAGTGGTCAACCGCTGTTTCCAAATCATGCAGCGCCAGACGGAAGGCGCCTGGCGGCGTCAGTCCGATCTGGTGATCGCGCCGGAAGTCTCGGAAACGGCTTGGGACGCGTTTGGAAACGCGGAACAACTGATCGAGGCGGGTGAGAAAGCGGCGCTCGCCGCGATACCGCGGATTCTCTCGTGGATGGCTGCGCCCGCTCGCCGGTTTGAGAAATTAGCGCCGAGCGCGGCGTAACGGCCGCGCGGAACCGGCGCACTGTTACTTGGTTCCGCCACGCACCAATTCGACATCAAGCGTGATGTTTACGTCGTCGCTGACGGCCACTCCGCCGGCATCGACGATCCGATTCCACGTCATCCCAAAATCCTTACGCTTGATTTTGGCCGTCGCCGCGGCGCCGATCCTGAAGCGCCCGCCCTCTTCTTTGAGCTCGGGCGTAGGACCCTCGACGTCGAGCGTCACTTCCCGCGTGACGCCGTGAAGCGTGAGGTCGCCCGTCACCTTCAGCTTGCCTTGGCCCGCGCGCTCGAATTTCTTCGAGTGAAACGTCATCTGCGGATACTTCGCGACGTCGAAGAAATCGGCGGATTTCAAGTGGGCGTCCCGCTTCGCTTCCCTCGTGACGAGAGTGGCCACGTCGATCGTTACGTCGAGCTTCGCCTGTGACAGATTTGCGGCATCGTATTCGGCTGTTCCCTTCACGCCGCCGAACTCTCCTCTAACGGTCGAAACCATCAAGTGACGGACGGCGAACTGGGCGCTTGAGTGCGCGGTGTCGATCTGCCAACTCGCTCCCGAAGCAAGGTTCGCGGCGGCAATGGACAAGACGAGTAACTGCTGAATCCTCTTTTTCATGTCTTCCATTATGCCCCAGCGCGGCCGAGGGCGGCCGGTTACCGGAGGGCCGCGGTATCCGCCGCGCCGCTGGCCACTAAGTGCTCATCAGGAAATAAGGTAGTAGGCTCCTTTCAATTTGACACACCTTGACAGGTCGTTTCTGCCCGTGCCATGCAAGCGATATTTTGCTTGACATGCTTATTCCGCTCAAGCATAATAAATTCATGAACCGCCTATCAAACGAACAACGAACTTCGGTTGTGGCCTGTCTGATCGAGGGATGCTCCATTCGCTCAACCGTAAGAATGACGGGCGTTTCAAAGAAAGCTGTCACCCGCCTACTAGTCGAATGCGGCGAGTTCTGCTCAGCATATCAAGACCTCGCCCTTCGTAATCTCAAATGCCAGCGTATACAGGTTGATGAGATGTGGTCATTCGTGTATGCCAAACAGAAGAACGTCACGTCCGAGATCGCGGCGGAGCGGGTGGCTGGTGATGTGTGGCTCTGGTCAGCCACTTGACGCCGACACCAAACTGGTGCCTTGCTGGTACGTTGGCCAGCGTGATGTGGTCGCCGCTACCGGCTGATCTGGAATCGCGTCTCACGAATCGGGTACAACTCACGAGGGACGGGTTCAAACTCTACCTCAACGCCTCGATCGACGCGTTCGCGGACGATATCGACTACGCGCAACTGGTGAAGTATTGGCAACGAACCGGAAGGTCAGAAGCGCTATAGTCCTGCCGTCTGCACTGGCGCAAAGAAGGTAATAAGACTCGGCGATCCAGAATCGAAGCATATCAAAACCAGCTACGTTGAACGCCAGAATCTCAGCGTGCATATGACGGTTCGCCGCTTCACCCGCTTGACAAATGGGTTCTCGAAGAAAATTGAGAACCACTGCGCGGCGGTTGCGCTCGGCTACTTCGCCTACAACTTCATCAAGATTCATCGTAGCCTGCGGATGACCCCTGCGATGGCTGCTGGCGTCACTCCGCGTCTCTGGGACGTGTGCGACCTTGTTGCAGTGTGGGAAGTATACGAACGCGAGCAAAAAAGAGTGGCGTAATGATTACGGCCCGTGAGCCGCAGTAGGGAAACCGCCCGTAACTCCCCAAAACGAGTGCGGGCGGTTTTTATTTGTTGCGTGATGCTTTAGCCGCCAAAGCGTGCAATTACGCAAGGCGGATCTCTGAATATCGTTAACCGCAGTTCGCCGAAGTGTAGGCGTGAATCTTTGGGCTTGCGCTTGGGATTGGGATGGTGTACGCTTTGGGTATCACCTCAACTGAGGTGGCGTACGCGGGAGGCCGGGTTCAATTTTCCAGAGAGAACCGGCCCCCGCCAGCGGAAAGAGGGCAAAGTGAGAAGATCGAAGGCCCCCGAAAGGGGGCCTCACCAAAACACGCCCGTTCCGTTTTTATTATACCTAAAAGTGTGTTTGAAAGGAAGTGAAATATGGGTCCAGAGACTACAACCTCCACGCCGTATGACGCTGGCATTCTGGATGTGGAGGCCCGCATACGCAATATGCAGGTGGCGCTAGAAACACTAAAACAGCTTCGCGCTTCCTATTTGGGCGAGCCCGCCCACGCCTCACCCGTCGCTACGCGAACCGCCGACACGGAAGTCCAGCACGATACGTTTTTTGGCATGACCATCGCGGACGCGTCCAAAAAGTACCTCACTATGATGAAGGCAACGAAGAGTACGGCTGATATCGCCGCCGCGCTGGAACTTGGCGGACTAAAGCACTCCAGCAAGGACTTCTCCTCCAACGTGCGCTCCATCATCGGAAATCGGGATGAATTCATTCGTGTTCCAAACGGCGATTGGGGGCTGATTGAATGGTACCCAGGGCAGGGGCGCGGCAAGAAGGCGAAGCCCGAGAAGAAGGCAAAGCGCAAGGCTGTCAAACGAACCAGGGGTAAGGCGCAAGGCCCCACACAGGAGCAGCGCATCCTAGACCACATGAAATCCGTGTTTCCGAAGGATTGGCTTTCATCGGAAATTGCCACAGCATTGGGGGTCAAGCGCGAATCCGTTCAAAGCACACTCTCACGGCTTGCAAAAGAGGGCGCGATAGTTACCAAGGCCGACACCGGCTATCGTCTCGTGACCTTGTGATGCAAAAGGGCTTCTGGAGTGGAAATATGTTTAGGAGAGAGATAGCCCCTACTGCCCAAGTTCACCGACGGCGGGGGCCTAAACCGAAAGGGTCACAGCGCTGACTTTGACCGGCCTGTCGCTGTGACCCATGGTGGACGCGGTAGCGTCACTAGCACCTCCAGCTTGCGATGGCGGTGCCTATGCGGAGGGCTGTCGGCCTAAAGCCGACGGTCCTCTGTCCAGCCCCAAGTATATTCTATTTTTTGTCCCACCTCTTTCGAGCCGCCTTCAGTGCAATTTCCCGCCGTCGCTCTGGCGTCATGGACGCCGCCCTGGCCGCGCCGCCGATCCGGCCACCCTTACGCCCCAAGGCGGACATCACACTGGAAATTTCCGACTGCGTAGGAAATACAACCGGCCCCGGCTCATCGGTCAGCGCCTTGATTGAGTGATGCGCCAGTTGGTTTTCATCCGGCTCTATGGATCTGTTTCGTTTCGCAATAGAAGGTGGATTTTTGGGCCTTTTCATGCCTCAAGCATGGCAGGTTATGCTTGAGCCGGTCAAGCGCCGATTTAACCAAAGGAGCCCACTACCGGAAATAAAGGTTACAAATTTGCCGATGGATCTGTGCAAGCCGTGGGGCAGGCCATCGTCGTTTGTGGCCGGCTACCGGCGCGGCAGAAGGCAGGGTCGAAAAACCAACCTAACCCCATGAAAACACGAGAGCCCAAAAAAGCGAAGCTCGGGCCAAGCCTGCATTTGCCGCCTTTGGTTTTTCATGAAGTTTCGCGGGCCGTAGGCCCTCCCCAACAGGCGACGAAAGACGATC
>CAMDED010000022.1 GCA_945893365.1 Candidatus Sulfopaludibacter sp. SbA3
ATTCCTTGATCGGGTTGCACGCCTGCAGAGCCCCTCTCCGCTTCACCGACCGTACCAGAATAAAACGATTGCCTCAGCAGGGGAAAGGAATTATCATCGAACGGTACACAGTGTCTTAACTGTTTGTCTCGCCAAACAGGGCAACCCCACGAGTCCTCGAATAATCTCTTTTCCCCCGGCGCGCACCCATCCAGCTTTCGCACAATTGGTTCAGACGCTCTCGCGCGCGCGGCTCGGACAGGTGTTCTGAGCCGTGACCGTGAGGGGAACTGTTGGTAAATCCCACGCGAGACAACAATCCAGCAACTCCCAGAACGCGTTTGGTCCCAAATCGTAACCCCAAATTCATACACGCGGGGTAAAATCGTGTCTTGAAATCGGGATCCGGGGCAGCCGCCGCTTGCGCCCTTTGCTAACATGGTACGTAACGGGTTTTGGAGGAGTCATCATGCGAAAGACGTTGCTTTTATCCGCTGCCATCGTATCGCTCGGAGCTGTCGCCTATGGGCAGACGGTGGCTGGTATGGGCGCAATTACGGGTTTGGTCCGCGACGCATCGGGCGCTGCCGTTCCGAACGCCACCGTCGTGGTCGCTAACGAATCGAAGGGAATCAAGCGCACCTTGAACAGCAACGAGGCCGGGATTTTCAACGCGCCCGCTCTGTTGCCGGCGTCCGGGTATCGCGTCACGGCGTCGAAAGAGGGCTTCGCTCAATACGACGCACGGGAGATTCAGATCCTGGTGGGCCAGAACGTGAATATCGGCGTCACGCTCGAAGTCGCGACGGCTGCAACGCAAATCGACGTGAGCGCCACGCAGTCGGTCGTGGAAGACACGAAAACCGACGTATCGCAGGTCGTGAACGCGCGCCAGATCCTCGACCTTCCGATTAACGGGCGGCGAGTCGACTCCTTCGTCCTGCTGTCTCCAGCCATCGTTCCCGACGGCTCTTTCGGGCTTGTGAGCTTTAGGGGCGTCGCCGGCGGCAACAGCTATCTTACGGACGGAAACGACACAACCAATCAGTTCTATAACGAGAACGCCGGACGCACCCGCATTTCGAGCCAGATCTCACAGGACGCGGTACAGGAGTTTCAGGTTATTTCAAACAATTTCGCGGCCGAGTTCGGACGCGCCTCGGGCGGCGTCATCAACACGGTCACGAAAAGCGGGCAGAACGAATTGCATGGCACGGGCTACTGGTTTTTCCGGAACCGGACACTCAACGCCCGCGATCGATATGCCAATTTCAATCCGCCGGAGGTCCGTCATCAGGTGGGCGGCAGCCTCGGCGGGGCGATCAAGAAGGACAAGCTGTTTTATTTCGTGAATTTGGAGGCCACGCGGCGCAGGTTCCCCCTGATCGCGACCGTGACGACGCCTCCGCTGTTCAACGCGGGCGGAGTCTTCCAGGATGTGCAGCCGGGCGGCGTGGCCACGTGCGCGGCGCCCGCCACCCCCGCGCAGTGCGCCACCGCCAAGCAGTTCGTCACCACGCGCAATTTCGCGGTGATCAAACGCACCGCCGATTCCGAGCTCGGGTTCGCCAAGCTCGACTGGCGCTCCTCCGAGCGCAACACGTTCAGCTTCAGTCTGAACTACCTTCGCTGGATCTCTCCCAACGGAATTCAGACGCAAGCCGTGCTGGCCGACGGAAACGGCATTGGCAATAATGCGAACTCCACCGTCCGCACGCGCTACGGGCGCGCCAGTTGGACGAATATCCCCAACGCGAATTCCGTCAATGAAGCGCGGTTCGGCTGGTTCAAGGATCGCCTCTTCGACGACGCCAGCCCCGAATTCCTGGTTCCGGCACTGGGGCGCGCCGGTCTCACCATCAACGGCGTGAGCAATCTGGGCTACGCTACCAGCTATCCGCGCCTCAACCCCTCCGAACAGCGTTTCCAGTTCGCCGACAACCTTAGCTGGACGCGAGGCCGCCACGCCATGAAGTTCGGCGTCGACATCAGCCACACGGAGGATTACCAGAACCAGCTCAGCAATCAGTTCGGCACCTACACCTACGCGAGCTTCACGAATTTCGCGCGCGATTTCAGCGACAACGCGGCGGGCGGGAAGAACTGGACGCAGTACGCACAACGGTTCGGAAATCCGATTGTCGACACGAAAATGGTGGACACCGGTCTCTACGCGCAGGACACCTATCGCCTCACGCCGCAGTTGGTGGTGAACTACGGCGTTCGCTACGAGTACGCAAAGATTCCGCAGCCGTCGCTCGTGAATCCGGACTACGCTCAGACGGGCGTTATCCCTTCGCCCGGAAAGAACTTCGCGCCCCGGGTAGGCGCGGCTTACAGTTTGAAGGACGGAAGGACCGTGATTCGAGCGGGTTACGGCTTGTTCTACGCGCGCTACCAGACGGGCATGATCAACACGTTCTTCCTCAACAACAACATCTATCAAAAGGCGATCACACTCACGGCGACGGCCACGGGCCCGGTTTTCCCGAATAATCTGCCCTCGACGGATCTGAATCCGCCGCCGGGTACGACGGACATTTCGGTTACCGACAAGAATCTCCGCAATCCGTACACACATCAGGCGAACCTCGCGATCGAGCGGCAGCTTTCGCGGGACATTTCCATGAGCGTTTCCTACATCTGGAGCCGCGGCGTGCGGTTATACACGATCCGCGACCTCAACACCGGCCCGCTCGGCGCGCCTGTCACTTTCAATATTCTGGATTCAAGCAACAACGTGACCGGGTCCTACTCCACCCCAACCTATCGCGGGCCGCGGACCGATCCCCGGTACCGCCGCGTCAGCCAAGTGGAGAACGGCGGCATCAGCTATTACGATGGTCTGGCCCTGCAAGTGAACAAACGCTTCTCGCAGGGTTTCCAGGGATCAGTGGCGTACACCTGGTCTCATGCGATCGACCTGAATCAGGGTGGCGGGAATAACAACATCTTCTTCAGCACCGGCCCCACAAGCTTCGCTAACGGGGAGTACGCCGCCGAGAAAGGCTCGTCGGCGCTGGATATCCGGCATCGCCTGGTAGTCAACACGGTGTGGAACCCAACGTTCACGAAGAGCGATGCCCTGTTGGCCCGCTACCTTGTGAACAATTGGCAGTTCAGCCAGATCACGACGCTGCAATCGTCGCCTCCGGTGAGTTCCACGATCAACATCAACGGCGCGGCCTTCCCCGGCGCCCTGGTAACGGCTTCGCTAAACGGACTGGGCGGAGTGAACCGCGTGCCTTTCCTTCCCGTGAACAATCTCGACGTGGACCGTATTTATCGCGTGGATGCGCGCGTCGCGAAGCTGCTGCCCATCAACGATCGCATGAAATTCTACCTGCAGTTTGAAGCGTTCAACCTGTTCAACACGCCCTACGACACGGCGAGGCGGAACCAGCTATATCAGTTGAATGCCGCGAACGCCTCGCTGATCCCGCTAGCGACCTACGGATCGGGCAGCGCTTCTCAAGGCTTCCCGGACGGCACGAACGCACGCCGGGCCCAGGTTAGCTTGCGATTCTTGTTCTGATCGAACCGCGCGCGAAGCGGTTGCGCCGTTTGGTGAATTCGGCGCCGGCTTTTGAGCCTGACAAGCCGCGATTCGTGGCCGCCGGCGTCCTTCAGTGAGTGGCACGATGTTCGGCGCGATGGTCATGCTTGCGCTCGCCAAACCGCGGCTGAATCGCCCTGCCATGCGGGTTGGATGGTTGTCGTCGGAACCATTGTGGCGCACGCCACCATATGCGGAACCCTCCACCGGTCTGGAGAAGTTTACCGTTCAAAGGGTTCAGTCGGCCAGCCATGCTTCGCAGCGTAACGCTACCCGCCGGTGACCGTAAGGCTTCGATACCTCAGCGGGCCGGTTCTGCTAAGAGAGCCGGGATGCGGTCCGCGCCGCTGTTTTCGCTCTTGATCGGCCGGGCAATTCCGTTCAGCTTGCCGGTACCCGTCTTGTGATCGAAACCCGGCCGGCGTGTCACTGGGCCGGGTTTTCGATCTACGGTCAACGCACTTAATCTACTGCAAGCGCACTTGAAGTTAAGCGACCGGCTGAGTCCTATACTGGCTCATGATCGCTTCCATCTGATCCTTAAACCGGAGTTTCAATTTCTTCAGCCGTACCTCCTCCACCAGTTGCTGGTCTGAGAGGTGCGGCATCGACGCCAAGTCATCCAACTGGCGGGAAAGCTCGGAATGTTGCTCCGCCAATTGTCGAAACTCCTGATTCGTCTGCATCAAATGCGCTTTCGTTTCTTCCTGCGCGATCCTATCCATACAGGCTAAGCCTCCTAGGAGTGAGGGTTGCCGCGCCGAGTCGGATGTGAAAAGGGCTCGGTGGGTAATCTTCACTTCGTTCTCATAAAGATGAAGTGGCCCGTTATCGGGTCTACTGTGACATTACCATGAAGGAAACTTCATGACAATACAATTTTCGGGAGGATACGAATAGTAGTTTGTCCTAGTACCAACCTGGCGAAATCCAAGGTGGCGGTAGAGCGCTTGGGCGGCGAGGTTCGATTCCCGAACTTCGAGAAAGCAACCGCCAGTCCTCTCAAGAATGTTTTGAATCAATTGGGTTGCGACGCCGCAGCGGCGCGCCGAGGGATCGACAGCGAGATTAAGGATCTCGGTTTCGCCGGGCGCGGTTTCGCGCCAAACCAGGAACGCCGCGATTTCACCATTCCAAATCGCAACGTCGCAGCGGTAGGAGGCGCCGGCGAGCGGGGCCCAGGACGCCGCTTCCGGGCAACGGGCTTGAATTGCGGCAATCGAGGCGGCGTCGGCTTCGGTTGAAGGGCGAATCATCGGGTACCTAAAAGCTGGTGAGGGGCGTCGCCTTAAAAGCGGGCGAGGGGCTTCGTCTCGGATCCCACCCGGAGCGATCGCGTCGGGAACTCGTTCGCCGGTAAGCCGAGAATAACGGGCTTCAGGACGACGATGATCTCGCTTTCACTCCGGTTGCGCTCGTTTCTCCGCAAGAGAGGGCCGATTCCAGGCAGCGTGGAGAGCCCGGCAAGCCCGCTGAAGCTTCGCGCCTCGCCTGCGTTCATCATACCCGCGACAACCCCCCACTCTCCGGTGCGCAGACGCGCACGGGCGGTAATCTTGCGGCTTGAGATTGTGGGGATTCCGTTGAAACTCTCGGCGCCAAGCACCTTGAACTCGGCTTCAATTTCGAGCGTCACCTCCTCGCTGTCATGGATCTTCGGCGTGACTTTGAACGCCACGCCGAGATCTTCGAAATTGAAGGAAGGGGGCGGCGTGTAAACCTGTCCAGGGGTGTCGATCACGCCGAAGTACCCGCTTGTGAGGATGGGGTAGCGATCCCCGATATGAAAAGTTGCGGGCTGCCCGTCGAGGGAACTGAGTTCTACGCGTAACAGATTGGAGGAGTTGGATTTGTTCAGTTCGGCGACGATCGCCGCGTCGGCGATCCCGATGGCGAAGGCAGTCTGTCCCCCTCCAAAGCGGAGCAGCCGTCCGAGCCCTTCGGTGGACACCGGAAGGTTGTTCAAAATGGTCGACAGACTGACCGCGGGAAAACTCGTGGGCAGGCGAAGGCCATAGGTCAGAAGCCGGCTCCGGCTGACTTCCATGAACTGAAGCTCAATGTCGACAGCCGGGCGGCGCGACATGAGATCCTGGAGAATCTCGACTGCCGGCATGGCTTTCGACACAGTGTCGCGGATAAAAACCATCCTCCTCCCCGCGTCCACATGGAACTTGGCGAACTGCATGACTTGCCGGACAGCCTGCGCCATTTCCTGAGCTTCCTGTATAGTCACCAGTTCCGGAATTGGAATTGTGAGACTGACGAAGGGCTCAACCTCCTGCCGCTTCGGCTGCGTGTCCTTCGCGACCAGAAACAAGCGGCTGGAAAGAGGAACGATGAAGTTTCCGGTCGCGAGCGAAAGCGCGCGAAGGGCGTCGCGGTAACCGGCGCGGCCCATTTGAAAACGGATCGAAGGGCCGGGCTGGAACTCACCGTCGAACACGGTATCGAGCCCGAAGGCGCGGGAAACCTGCTCGAATAAGAGCTTGGAATCTCCCTTGAGGTCGAAATCCTTGAGTCCGGGATCGGCGGTGAGCTCGACCGGGGGCTGGGGTTTGCGGGCGTCGTCGATCTCTCGGGCGGTGAAAGGCTCGGAGGGTACGGCCTCAGGCTCGGCTGGAGGCGGCAGTGGCGCCGAAGGAGGGGGAACGGGCTTGGCCTGAAGGGCGGCGCGCGAACGTACGGCCTGGCTTCGAAGCCAATAGAGCTTTCGATCGGGGTCGAGAGCCGCGGCTCTGGAATAAAGGAGATAGGCGCGAGCCATCTCTCCGGCCTTCTCGGCCGCCCGCCCCTCCCGATAGATGGAACCGGCGGTCTGGGCCGCCAGCGGGGCGAGGATCAGCCATGCCAGAGTGAGGAAGCGAACAACTCGGGTGCAGGCCCGAACATGGATGCGGACTCCGGGATGGACCCGGATACGAACTGGCACATAAGCATTGACGCTCAGCCGGCATAGATCGTTTAGAATTCACGCCGCGCGAGCCGCCGGGAATTCAGAGGAGGAATTCGCGCCGCGCGGGCAGGTTCGTTTAGAATTCGTAGTACAGCATGAGCACCGCGCGCACGATGAAAGGCGGTTTCGCCGACAGGAAGGAGCTGCCGAAGGGTCCGTGTGGGCGGAGTCTCTGCCGCTGGTGCAATCTGGAAGTTCCCGCGGGGAGATTCACTTTCTGCTCCGCCTGGTGCGTGGAAGAATGGCGGCTGCGGACGAACCCGGGCTACCTTCGGGAACGCGTATTCGAGCGCGACCGCGGCGTGTGCGCGGCGTGTGGAACCGATACCCCGGCGGAGTGGAATCACATCAGGAAACAGCGGGGCCCCGCGCGCCGCGTAGCCCTCGAGCGGTGGGGCTTGAAGAGCATTTCGCGGCAAAGTCTCTGGGATGCGGATCACATCCTGCCCGTCCGCGAAGGCGGCGGGGAATGCGACCTTTCGAACCTCCGCACACTCTGCCTCCGCTGCCACCGCGAGGCGACGGCCGCCTTGCGGAAGCGAATTTCGAGTACAATCTTTCCATGAACCGATCCCGACGCGACTTTTTCCGGCAGGCTTCCGCGCTCACGGCCCTGCCCGTAACCTGGAGCGCCTTCAGCGCCTCGATGCAAGCGGCGGCCGCGCAAACGCGGAGCGAAGACTACTGGCTGCTGGTGAAGCGTCAGTTTCCGCTCGACCCCAGCCTGATCTACATGAATGCGGCGAACGTTTGTCCGGCGTCGCGTCCGGTGATGGACCGTCATTTGGAATTCCTGCGGGACTTCCATTCAAACCCGTCGTTCCAGAATCGCGACAAGTACGCGCCCTTGCGCGAAACTCTGCGCGGGAAGATCGGCGCGATGTTCCGGGTGTCTGCGGAAGAGATTGCGATCACGCGGAACACGAGCGAGGGCAGCAATCTGATCGTGCGCGGAATCGATCTGAAGGCCGGCGACGAGATCGTGATTACGGACCACAACCATCCGTCGAACAACGATTCCTGGAAAGTGAGGGCGAAGCGTGACGGATTGGTCGTGAAATCCGTGCCGGTTCCGGTTCCCGCGAAGAGCGCGGACGATTTACTCGGCGGAATCGAGCGGGCGATTACACCGCGGACGCGCGTGATCGCGGTGACGCATTTGACGAGCACCACCGGTATCCTCTATCCCGCGCGGCAGATTGCGGAGTTGGCGCGGAAACGCGGAATCTACATGCATCTGGACGGCGCGCAGACGTTCGGGCTGCTCGACGTGAACCTAAAAGAGATCGGCTGCGATTCCTACTCGACAAGCGCGCACAAGTGGGGCATGGGACCACTCGAAGCGGGCATCCTTTATGTACGCTCGGAGCGTATCCCACAGATTTGGCCGTCGGTAGTTACCGCGGGCTGGTCCGATGAATTGAAGGGCGCGAGGAAGTTCGAAGTGTTCGGGCAGCGCGACGATCCTCGGGTTGTCGCCCTCGAAGCGGCTGTGGACTTTCTGAATCTGGTGGGGATGCCGGACGTCGAGAAGCGCGTGCGGGATCTGACGACGCACGCAAAGAACGGTCTGAAAAATCTGGGCGGCGTGGAATTGAAGACCAACATGGAAGCCGGGCTATCGGGCGGCGTGATCAAGTTCAAGCTGAAGAGCGTCCCGACGAAACGCGCGTACGACACGCTGTGGGAGAAGTATCGCATGGCGATCGCGAAGACGGATTCGGGCGACTCCGAGGGGTTGCGGTGGTCTCCGCACGTGTACAACTCGATCGAAGAGATCGACCGGGCGGTGGCCGCCGTGAAGGCTCTGGCGAGCTGATTCATAGACGAGTAATCGCGGTGTCCGGCAAGCCGGATGTTATAATCCCTCTGAAAGCCTCGTGCGCGAACGTGGCGGAATTGGCAGACGCACCAGACTTAGGATCTGGCTCCCGAAAGGGAATGGGAGTTCGACCCTCCCCGTTCGCACCAGGTCGTTCGACACGCGGCGCAACGGTCTCCGCTCACGGAGTGGAGTGTGCTACATTTCAGGTAACTATGGCATCCCGCAGCGTAAACAAGGTCATTCTCGTCGGTCACCTCGGCCGCGACGCCGAAACCAAATTCACGCCTGGCGGCGCGGCGCGGACGTCGTTTTCCGTCGCCACGAGCAGGCGGTGGAAAGACCAGCAAACCGGCGACTGGAAGGAAGAAACCGATTGGGCCAACGTCACGCTGTGGCGCGCCGAGAACCTCTCGCCGTACCTCCTGAAAGGAAAACAGGTCTATATCGAGGGGCGTCTCCGCACGCGCAGCTATGAGGATAAGGACGGCAAGAAAGTGTACGCCACCGAGGTTGTGGCCGAGGAAGTGATCCTGCTCGGCGGGCGCGGCGGCGACCAGGGCGCGGGTGGAAGCGGCGGCGACGACTACCAAGCGCCTGTTTCCCAGCCTCGCAGCGCTCCCCGCCAGCAATCACAGGCGGCTCCCTCCGACGACTCGCCGTTTAATCAGGGCATCACCGACGACGACGTACCGTTCTAGCGCGGTTGAAAGAAGCAAGCGGGTGATCTTTCGCGGCAAAGACCGAACGGGAACGCTGGTTCGGAAGGTCGCTTTCAGTTGCTCCCGTTTTCGCGTGACACGGGCGGGGTGTTCCCTACGCTTGTCGATGGGCACGCTGGCAAAACGCTGGCTTTTTTCACGTGAGGCCGGGTACAATCGGGAGGCTGTGACGAAGAAACCTTACACCGCGCAACAGGGGCAATACCTGGCGTTCATTGCTTCCTATACGAAGATCCACCGCATGGCCCCTGCCGAGGCGGATATGCAGCGCTACTTCAAGGTCTCGCCGCCGTCGACGCATCAGATGGTGTTGAGACTTGAGGCCAATGGTTTTATCGCGCGAACTCCGGGGCAAGGGCGATCGATCCGTCTGCTGATCCCGCGAGAAGAACTCCCTCAACTGGAGTAGAATTCATTTTCATTTGCTGCCGATTGGCGCGGAGAGTCCTTGGACCGGCCTACCTGAATCGGAGGTGCGAGCCGCTTCGGACCGTTGCTAGAATAAGGCCTTAGAGCAGGTGGCAGGCAAGAGGCGCACCCTCGGGAGCACGGGCGAGTGAAGCAAGACGACTACAACTCGTGGGAGGAGGCGCAGCGCCGCTGCAAGCTGTCGGACGCGGAGGTTCGCATGGCCAAGGAACTCGGCTTCCAGCCCAAGTCCCTCATAAAGAACATTCCCGCTCCGTCCCAGAAATGGAAGGCGCCGGTGAGCGTATGGGTGAGGACGCTCTACGAAGAAAAGTTCGGGTCGCGAGGAAAGGCGGACGCCGCTCTGGGCGCGCGGACGATGCAACACGCCGTGTTCGAAAACCGGAACCCGGAGTATCCGTGGCCCGACAAGCCGAAGATTCCCCAGCTGGTCTTCGACGAATCGATCGAATCTCAAGACGATGAGGACGTGGAGACGGAATGGAGCGAGTATCCCTTCCGGGACCGTTTCGGGCCGCCATCGGACGCGGAAATCGACGAAGAGAACGCCCTGATGCTGCGCCGCCAGTGCAAATTCCGCTGGGCCGCGCAATCAATCGCTGTCGCCCTGAGCAAGTTACCGGAGGTTCAGAAGGTGGCGGCGTTCGGGGCGGTTGCACAACCCCTGGAAATGGAGGTTCCACGCTTCAGTGAGTTTCGCCGCCACCGTGTGGAAGTTCTGCACGAATGCGCCGATCTGGATCTGGCAGTCTGGTTGACAGACGTGTCGCGGCTCAGGGAACTGAAGAACGCGATGACTCGCGGGCTGTCGATGACCCAAGACACGCTGTACGGAGGCGTAGCCCCACATCAGGTGGATGTCCACATCCTGGACGCCGTGAGTGGGGACTACCGCGGGCGGCTCTGCGCTTTTGGACAGTGCCCTAAACCACGCAAGATCCAGTGCCTTGTCCCTGGATGCGGGGCGCAGCCGTTCCTGCGGCAGTTCGAAAAATACCGTTTCAATCGGGGGCGATTCGAAGGCGAGCCGAGGGTCACCCTATTCGACAGGGCTGTCGGATTCCTCGTGCGCCTGCCGCGGATTGGCGCGGCGCCGGCCCGTATTGAGGATCGGGACGGCCAGGAAACGCCGTACTGACGTATCCTTCCCGGGCGTGTGTGACTCGTCTATAGCCACCGATAGAAGAACGCCTGCCGCACCGTGATGGGTTCGCCCGCGTGTCCCATGAGCGTCTCTTCGGTGGCTCGCAGCCAGGGAACGGGACGCTCCAAGTCTACCTCGGGAATGACGGTAACCCTGAATGTTTTCAGGACACGGACAATCTGAGATCGCAGGTTCTCAAGGATCGACAGTCCTTCTTCGCCGCCCGTCTTCCGGCAGTGACCTTCCAAATCCAGCTTTCCCCCATCCAAACTGAACATGTGGGGCTCCACATCCGGCTCCGACAAGGATCCGCTCTCGAAAATTTCGTATTGGTCGAGGCTTACCGCGGCGAATCGGCCCACGACGGATATTCCCACCACCCAGCCGATCGAGCCCTCCGGGGATACGAATAACAGGCAGTACGAACGCGATTCCTCGTCCCAACCCGGAAAATCGTCGTCCTCATCCTCATCCTCCGAGCCGCTCCACGAGTCCTGAACCACGGGCTCGCGCTCATACAGGACACGGGCTCCGGGGATGCGCGATACGCTCGCCTTCAACCTCGCATATCTGCCCATGAGGGGAGCGTCATCCGAGTTGTTCGGTATGTCCACGACGTCATCCGGCCAGGCTTTCCGAATGGCATCGGCAATGTACTGTGGCAGGTCTTTATCCGGCGGCTGGATCTTCCTCATGACTGTCCTCGGCGTTCTTGCCCAACCAGAACACTATAGCGGAAGGGGAAACGGGACGCCCTGGAGTTGCCGCCGCCGTACGTCAAACCGGCGAAGTGAGCCGGGGAGGCTATCGTCGCCGGATGACGCTTCGGACGGGCCGCTCCGCACTCGTTTCACGCGCCGCAATTTCCGCATTCGGGAATCCCGTTCTGCTATAGTGGCGTTTGACCTTCAACAGCCGATCGAAGGGGTTTGCACCTCGCCGGCGGGCTGTTGCGGTACCCCTTGCATGATCCACGTTCACTTTACCCGGAGAGCCGCATGAGCAATACTCTGAATATTCGTCAAGATGGCGCATTGGACTGCCTGTCTCTCGGCGCGTTGATCCACCGGCTGGATCCTGGAATCATCCCGTTCCGCAAAGCTACCGAGTGCCAAATCCACGTCAGCGGGGGGGAGTTCAACCTCGCCGCCAACTTGTCGGATTGCTTCCGTCTGAAGACCGGCATCGCATCCGCGATGGTCGACTATCCGGTTGGCGACCTTATCGCGGAGCGCGTCAGGGCCATGGGCGTCACTCCGTTCTATAAGCGATTCAACCATGACGGCGTCACCGGCCCCAATATGGCTACCGTTTATAGCGATCGAGGCCATGGCGTCCGCGCTCCGGTCGTCTTCTACAATCGTGCAAATGAAGCCGCCGCGCGCCTGAAGCCGGGCGATTTCGATTGGAATGCAATCTTCGCAGGCGGCGTGCGCTGGTTTCACAGCGGCGGCATTTTCGCCGCGCTCTCACCCACCACCGCGGAAGTGATCATCGAAGGCATGCAGGCCGCCAGAGCCGCCGGCGCGATCGTCTCTTTCGACTTGAACTTCCGGGAGAAGCTCTGGAGTTTCTCGGGCGGCAACGAGCACGCCGTCAAGGTCATCGCGCGCATTGTGAAAAATGTCGATGTCCTGGTGGGAAATGAGGAGGACTTGCAGAAGGGTCTTGGTATCCCCGGTCCGGAAGTCGCGTCGAAGTCGAAGCTCGATTCATCCGCGTTCTTCGGCATGATCGATCGCGTGGTCGACCGGCATCCGCGGATCAAGATCGTCGCCACCACGCTGCGAGAGGTGCACTCGACCGTCCGCCACGGTTGGGGCGCGGTCGCCTGGGTTGAGGGAACGACGTACGTTGCGCCAACCTGCGATCTCGACGTCCTCGATCGCGTTGGCGGGGGCGACGGCTTTGCGGCCGGATTCTTCTATGGGCTGCTTTCCGGCGAGACGCCGGAGGAAGCGATTAAGCTCGGTTGGGCGCATGGCGCGCTTCTCACGACTTTCCCCGGAGACACCACCATGGCAACCGTCGAACAGGTGCGCGCCTTTGCCAAGGGCGGTTCGGCGCGCATTCAACGCTGACGGCCGCTACGTTGTATCGCCGCGCCTTCGCGGCGCCATAGCCGCCTCAAACCGCGATATCGAGCGTCTGGAACGCTCGCGGCCGGAACAGAAACTCCACGATGTTCCCTTCATGCGGCTGTAGCCAGTCCAGCTTGATCGTGGGGATCGCGCCGACATTCAAGCGGTCGATGTGCGTGGCGTCGATGAGTTGCCTGGTCCACTGAGCGTCGTTGGTTATGGCGCTGCATACCAGCGTCGGGCCGATGTTACGGAGCATTTGACTCTGCGGGCACTCGACCACCGTTACGTAGGGATACATGTATTCCGTGTTCGCCAGGCCCGCATCCGGTGAATCGCAGTGAATCACCGTCGGGCGCAAATACCCGCACCGCTCCATCTCGATCAGCCGGGGACCGAACGGCGCGGTCATGTGGGTCACGCCGGTTTCGTCGAGCTTCCCGGCGATGGAATTCCAGATCGCCTTTGCCGCCCCCGGTATCGTGAACGCCGCTAGCGCAGCCTCCGGGTCTTCCGGCGGTTTCGCTTCGATCGGCCCCAGACGCTCCGCAAGCGCCTGCGCGATCTCCTTCGTGTGCCGCGACGCCCACACGCCCGAACAATTGATGCACCCGCGGCCGCTGTTCAGATACACGCTATCCGCCATGAGGCCGATGTACTTCTCCCACTGGTCCACCACGTCGTCTCCCAGCAGAATCTTGCTGAAACCCGGCCCGTGAACCTGTACTCTCGGATCGCCCTTGTAGCGCTCGACCGTTGCCGTCCCGCCGAATATCATGCTTCTGCCCGCGCGCCGCACCACTTCCGCGCCCATGTCCCCGCCCCCCGGGTAGATCGCGATCGCTTCCTTCGGAATTCCCGCTTCCGTGAACGCCGCCGCCATTCTGTAGGGCGTCCAGGGCTCCTGCGGCCCGGGCTTCAGCAGCAACCCGACCTGCATCGGAATCACCGGTAGCCATAGCGTGTGGACGCCGGGAGAATTCGAGGGCAGCACAAGCCCCAGGACCGGCGACTGCGTCTGGTAGCTCACCACGACACCCCGCGATTCCGTGCCATACCCGCGCGTCAGAATGTCGAGGTTCAGGCCGCGCGTGAGGCAATCGAGAATCTGATCCATGTGATGCAGCACGAAGTGGTTCTTCTTCATGTTGCCCTTGCACATGTGCTCCGGCAGTCCGGTGCTTGCCGATTGTTGGCGGGCGAAGTCGTCCGGCGATTGCTCGCCGTCGCCCATTCGCAGCGTTCCATTCAGGTAGAGATCGCCGGCCTTCTTCATGATCTCGATGAGCTGCGGGATCGGGATCTCCGCCAAAACGTCCCGCGCGCGGCCCGCCAGGCGCATGTCGCGTCCCAGCAGCCCGGTGTTCGCCTGGCTCACCTTCGCCAGCGTTTTCCCTGTGAGAAAGTGGACTACGGAGTCCTGTTCAAGACTCGTGTAGGGCCGGCCCCATCGCAAAATCGGCAGATTCAGCATGATTTCAATAGACTCCCACGGTTGTTGAAGAGGCAAACTGTCTGAACGGACGGACGCCGCTGATCCCGTCCCATGGATATTTTTCGAACGGAGGCTCCCGCTCACCCTCATCGCGCTCGAGAAAACCAGGAATGAACGTTTCCCGCGTCAATGTAGTCAGACGCACCCGTCCGGTTTCGCCATAGCCCACTACCCGATCGTAGTTGTCGAACTTCACGACTTCGATGACCGCGCGAGGCTGGGGCGCATAGTAGGCGATCTTGTATCCGTCTTCCGCGGTTACAGGCTTGGAACAGGCCAGACCCATCAGCGTGTTTCCGTACGTAGGCGTCAGGTAGACTCCCTCTCCCAGCAATTCTTCGATCGCGAATCGGGTGTACTGCGGGGTGAACTCCGTCCCGCCCGCGAAGATACCTGTAACGCCGGCTTCACGGATGCTCGATCCGCGGCTTTCGAGCGTTTCGGCAAGCGCCTCGAGCAGCTTCGGCGTCGTGAAAAGGCACTTGATCTCGTGCCCCGCGCCAAGCAAGGTTACCGCCTGCTCGATCACGTGGGATTTATAAAGCTCCATCTGCTCCATGAGTCCCTGGCGGATGAGCTTCACCACCCAGCGCGGGTCGAGGTCGACGCAGAAACAAATGCCTCCCCGATGCTGGCAGAGATGTTCCACAGCCAGGCGCAGCCGGCGCGGACCCGACGGTCCGAGCATCAGCCAGTTCGCACCGCGCGGAAAATAGCGCTCGGGCAGCGTGTCGCTGAACATCTCATAGTCGGTGCGGAAATCTTCAAAAGCCAGGCGGCTCTTCGGAATTCCGGTGGTGCCGCCGGTTTCGAAGATGAACATCGGCTTCCCGGCGAGACCCTTGGGAGCCCATTTCCGGACCGGTCCGCCGCGCAGCCACTCGTCCTGAAAAGGCGGGAACCTCTTCAGATCCTCGAAGCACTTGATTTCCTTCCTGGGATCCCATCCCGCCTTCGCGGCGAAGTCCAACCAGAATGGGCAACCAGTCCCGGGATTGAAATGCCATTCGACGATCTCGCGAGTATGGGCGTCCAGTCGCGCCCCCGCTTCTTTTCCGGTTTCATTCCCGGCCGTTGTCATTCCACACGCTCCTGCTCAGGGTTCACTTGCAATAAACTAGAGTATCCGACCGCACCGTTAGAGACAACCCCGACATGCACGATTCCCCACTGAGCCTTCTGTTGTTGTCCGCAGCGGCCTTTCTCGGCGGAGCCATAAACGCCATCGCGGGCGGCGGAACTCTCCTTACCTTTCCCGCGCTTCTTGCGATCCTCAGCCCCGTTTCAGCCAACGCCACCAGTACGGTGGCGCTGTTTCCCGGCTCGCTCGCCGGAGCTTGGGGATATCGCCGGGAGCTCGCTGAAGTACAGCCCGTGCTGGCCCGGCTGTGGTTGCCCAGTCTCATCGGAGGTATCCTCGGATCTCTCGCGGTGACACGGTTTCCCGAACGGGTTTTTGAAACCCTCGTCCCGTGGCTTCTGCTCGCGGCCTCAACCCTCATGCTCCTGCAAAGGCCGATCGCCCGCCGGATCGGCGCTCACCCGCACACCGCGCCGGCCGCCTCAACCGCCGCCGCAGTGGCCTTCTTTCAACTGCTCGTGGGAATTTACGGCGGCTACTTCGGGGCTGGCATCGGAATCCTGATGCTCAGCTCCCTGAGTCTGATGGGCATCGGAAATATCCACCGGATGAATGCGCTGAAGACCATCCTCGCGGCCATGATCAACGGCGTCACGGTTGCCATTTTCATGTTCGAGCGCATCATCGTGTGGAAGTATGCGTTGATTATGGCGGTCGCCTCTATCGCCGGAGGGTACCTCGGGGCGCGAGGCGCTCGCCGGTTGCCGCAAAAAGTCGTCCGGACGATCGTTTTGGCCATCGGATTCGGCGTATCGGGGTACTATTTCTATCGCCGATTTGTAAATTGATTGCCAGTCTGAAAAAGCCGATTCAGCGGTCCTTGGTTGAGAAATCCCGATCCGGTCAGGCTTTTTCCAGTCTCATCCGGGGTATTCCCGCATCCGAAAAAACGCGTACTGGCTTGATATAAAGTTACTTAGGCTTCACGCCACGGCGCGCTCTAGGCGCCACCACCGCCGCTTCCGTAGTAGTATTCCGGTACCGGCTCTCGCACTGTCGGCGGGCCAGTACTTTTTCCCTCCATTTTGGCCAAGTTTCGTGATAACCTTGATTTTCGGGGGTATGGTCTATATGACAAAAAGTATAAAGGTCGGAATTGTCGCTCTCTTCTCCCCGGTGTTGGCTGCGAATTTATGCGCCTCCTCAATCGGAATCGTTAACCCCTCATTCGAAAGCCTTGGCAACCTGAATAACGGCTACCTGACTTGCGCTTCGATAGCTGTCTTTCAGGCGAAGGGATGCCGGACGGATGAAAATCCGGGCACGGGGTGGATCGGATCGTTTGCGGGCGGCGCCGATAACACTATGCAATTTGGTGTTACGAGTCCCTACCTTACTGGCGACCTAAGCTTAACCGGCTTAGATCCATCCTATGTCACTGGTGTGAAGGATCCCGGTCCAAACGTCGCAGGTGGGAGCTACGGTTACGTTGCTTTGAGGGGGGCCGGGGCAACGCTCAACACCCAAGTTGATTTGACTCAGACGCTTACTGGGGTGTTCCTTGAGCTTAACTTGGACTACATCCTGAGAGTTTCTGTCGGGTATAGGGCGCAGGCCGCAACACCGACGGCGTACTCAGTCATTCTCGGGACAACGACTGGAGGAGAGCTGGCTTCCAACTCGGTAGCTCTTACACCCGGTCAATGGACTGATGTAGCCGTGGTCTACTCTTCGGGGGCCAGTAACGCGCGTGCGGGTCAAACCCTGACGATCACCTTGCGCGGTCTCAGCACCGTTGAGACGGGTTTCGACAACGTCAGACTCGACGCCGCTGTTCCGGAGCCCGGCACCGTTTTCCTTCTCGGCGGTTCGCTCCTGGGTCTGTGGGCGTACCGAAGGAAGCGCGCCTCGAAAGTATAGTCAGTCTGTCTGGCTCTTTACCTCAGTTGTCGCTTTGCCGGTCGAGGGGACCCAGTCCTCTCGACCATTGTCTTTACGTCCCTTCGTTTTCCCGTTCGTCAAAACAACTATCGGATACGCTGCTGGCTCGGTTAGTTTGCCAACTGAGCGATAGAGCCGCTAGTGTCCGGTATGACCTCAACAGAACGCAGAATTGGCCGAGGCGCCGCCCGCCGGGCCCGTTGTCAATAGCGTCGAAACCGGCAGCCGGACCAACGGTGAAAAACGCTGAGTTTGGGCGCTGTGTACGCCGTGGTTCGTGTTCTACCACATCGCCCGCAAACGGGGGCGGTGCTGGCGCACGTGCTGGGGGAAGCCTACGCCGGGATTCTCTGTTCGGACCGTTGTCCGACGTACTTGAGTTACCGTCTGGGACTGGCGCAGTTCTGCCGGGCGCACTTGGGGCGTTGTCGGGTATCCAGGAAGACGCTCGCGACATGCTTTTCGCCGTCGAGCGGTTGTTTGCTTTGTGGCGCCGCTTTCGAGGCGAGGCCGGGGAGCGTTTGCTGTTGCGTAAGGAATTTATGAAACAATCGATTCCGGCGAAATGAAGATCTGCGGTCTGGCGAAGCCACTCATCCGCAAAATCACCTACGGCAACCGCAGCGCCAAGGGCGAAATCGCCTTGGCCCGCCTGCTAACCGCGATCATACGCCCATTGCTCTCCGCCAGCCTCCAGCCGGAGCCGTCAGCCAGACCCCTCAACCCATCAATGGTCACTATGAAAGTTTGCGCGCCGCGATGCGTAACCTCTTCAAGGAGTTTGGCATTGCTGCCTGCACATCGTCGCCAACTTATTTTCATCTTTTCGCCTAAGCGACTAAGCCGCTTTCGGCCCTTACCGTGGCCGCCCGGGCAGGGGGCGCGTTAGGCGCCGAAAGCAACTCCGCTTGCCGCACAGGGTTAGAACCGTATTAACATAGGTCGGTCACTCGTGTCTCCCATCTCTCGAAATCGTCTCAATTTCGCGGCTCTTGGATCTCTCGCATTGTACTTTGCCGCCACCCCGGTAATCCTCGCTCAGGATGTCGGGCAAGGGGCTCCGAACGAATCCATCAGGCAGCGCTTCGTTAACGCTTACTTCCGCGGGAATTTTCAGCGCCTGGTTTCCTCGCCGAAGGGTGAAGTCAGGCGTCTCGGTTCCACCACAGGCTTGGTGCAGGAGTTCTCCGACGCCGACCCAACAAAGAACGCTACCTACGCCCTGATTCGCGCCAATTCGTCACCCGTCGTCGTCGAGGGCGTGAATGACGTGCTGCAAATGACCGCCGACATGTACCCCTTCTTCACGCAACAAGGGGTGAATACCGTCGGCTTCCCGACTAACGATACATCGCCCTGCGCCGCGCCCGCCGGCGCTTCCGGTTGCGGCTACCAATTCTTCGACAAGACCTACGTCCTCGTCGCCTACAGGTCGAACGGAGCCGCACAGGACTGCGCGATCAAGGATCCCTTCTATTCGAAATGGACCGCGGCCGGCGGGATCAACACGATCGGCGCCTGTATCGACGCTGAGCGCGCGGTCACCGGCCTTTCGAGCGTAACGGCGAACCAGCAAATCTACCTGAACGGCGCCATCTACAGCGTCACGTCCGGCACGCAGACGGGGAGCGCCTTCACTGTTTCCGGAGCGATATACGCATTTTACGGAACAAATGGGGGGCACGAGGCTTTTCTCGGACTGCCCACGTCGGAGGAAACCAGTGTCGCGGACGGAAAAAGGCGTCAGGCGTTTCAGGGTGGCGCCGTCGAGTACGTTCCTGGGCCGTCACCGGCGCCCGCGGTGAAATATCCCGTGAGCTCGGTGTCGCTGAGCGGACAGGCGTCGGGCGGCGTCCTGCGCCTGAAACTCGGAGAAACGGCGAACATCGGCGCTCTGTTGTTCGCGCCGAACGGCACGACCTTGACCGATCGGCAGGTCAGTTGGACGACGACGAACGGCCGCGTGGCCACGGTTCAGCCGGGCGGCTTGACAGCGGTCGTCCGCGCGGAGGGTGGGGGGACGGCTCTGGTCGCGGCAAGTAGCGAGGGCAAGGTGAGCCCATCGCTGCAGGTCATCGTAACCGCGCCGTGTTGCCGGATCGGAGAAGGAGCGCCTTCATCCGCGATCGAACAATCCTTCCAGGACGCGGTCGTGCGAAATGGCCTCAACGTTCAATTACCCGCCGCGAATTCCGTGCGCCGCGCAGGCGCCGGCTACGTGCAGGACCTTCAGTCCGCCGGGGCTCCCACGGAGCGCTATCTTATCGCCAAAGCCGATAAGCTTTCCGCGGCCTTCGTCCTCAGTGGCGAGCTTCTGCGCCGGTACGATGAGTTGGGCGGACCGGCGGGGAGCCTCGGGCATCCGATCTCGGACGCCACTGCGGCCGGGAGGCAACTTTTTGAAAACTCCGTAGCGCTGGCGGGGACGCCCGCGCGCGTTGTGTCCGGAGTGATTCTGGCAAAGTGGGCGAATTTGGGCTATGAAACCGGCGCCGCGGGCTTGCCCGTCGAGGAAGCGGCCGTTTTCCTGACGTTCAGCTCGACGCCGGGCCTTTCGCAGTCGTTCCGCAATGGCGTGGTGTTTGGAATCTCGGGTGGAGCGCGTTCAGGACAAGCCTATTTCGTCGCCGGTCCAATCCTCGCTCGCTATCGCGCTCTCGGGGGCGTCAGCGGCGCCTTTGGCGCTCCCGTGAGTGACGAGTTTGGCATGGAAGGACTACGCCGCCAGAATTTCGAGGGTGGTTACTTCGACTACGTCGCTGGCGCCGCCCTTGCGCAGGCTCACGAAAACGAGCGCAAACCATCGGTTGCTGCAACCCCTCGCGCGGCGGTGGCCGGTGGACGCGTCCGCGTAGCCGTAAGCGGATTCAGCCTGGGCGCGACCTTACGAGTCTCAGTGACGGGCCAACCCGATTTTGTCGTCAACACGGCTAACGGCGCCTATTCCTGGGAGTCCTACATTCCACCCAACGCAACCACGGCTTCCGTCACCGTGAGAGCCGCGGAGGTTGGCGGGTCCGCAACGGCTCAAGTCACCTACCAAATCAGGTCGGTGACCGATAGCCACCCTCGGTTGTCAAGGGTTAGGGGACACGAGCAGGTAGGAACACCGGGCTCGCTGTTGCCAAGTCCGCTGCGCGTCCTTCTGCAAGACGACGCAGGTAACCCCATCGCGGGCGCTCAAGTGGTGTTCCGCGCCGTCTTTGGAACGCCGCTGGCTGCCTCCGCCGTGACGGACGGGAGCGGGCAGGCTGAAACCCTGTTTCGCCTTCCCTCGGATGAGAGAGCCACCTCGGTGTCTGCCGAATCCGCAGGGCAAGTCATCACGTTTAATGAGCGCTCGGTGGCGGCTTCTTTGCGCGATTTTCCCAGGCTGACACAGGCGGTGGACGGAACGCTTGGAAACGGCTCCGCAAGCATCGCCCAAAAAGGCGCACTGCTCGCGGCCACGGCGTCCCTGCTCCGCTACCATCAGAATCGCGCAGAGTTACCCTCCCCCAATGGCCCCGCCGAAGTTTCGCAGTTGAACGATTATCTAAAGACGTTCTGCACGCTTGACCTGCAAGGCAACAGGCTCTGCGATGGTTTTCTGTCGAATCCCGCGACCTCCGGCGATCAAATTCTGAATCTATGGCGGGCCGGGGCTTATGCCGGCGGAACCGTCGACATCGCGGTGGAGAATCCATCGGAGGCTTCCATACGCGACCTGGTTTCGGCGGGAAGTCCTGTTTTGGTCATTTTGTCGCTCTCGCGGGACGGCGTGACGGCGGGTGGTCATGCAGTGGTGGCGATCGGGGTGGCGGGCGATGGCGGTCTGGTGATTCACGATCCGAATCCTGCTTTCGGCCGCCAAACGCTTGGTGAGTATTTGGGAGGCTTCACGACCGGGTCCAGGCAGTGGAGCGGCACGATTGAAAGCGCGCTAAGGCTATTACCTAGAGCGCCCGGCGCAACGGGTTTTCTGCTTTCCGCTCCCTCGCAGGCAGGCGGAACTCCTCCTGCGCTGTCGTCGAACGCCGGCGCCTGCGGCCAGCCCGTAATGATACAGGATTTGGCAGTTGCGAGCGGCGATGTCCCATCTGTCCCACCGCCTGTGTCGTTTTTGCTCTACTGTGACGGACTCCAACCTGCTTACCAACTGACGGGTACCGCAGGCTATCCTTTCAGAGTTACGGACCTTTCGGGCGGCGGCGCCAAACAAGATATACTGTCCATAGAATCAAAGACTTACCGTGTCTCAAGAACCGGGTCTCAGGTAGCCGTCACGGCCCTAGCCACCGCCTTTTCCGCGACCTCCGTGGTGAACGCGGCTACGTTTGGCACGGGAATTGCTCCAGGAGGGCTAATGGCGATTTTCGGATCGGGATTGGCGGGCGGCGGGACGAACACTTCCGTGGAGATGAATGGTATACCCGTTCGCATTGTCGCCACCACTCCGTTCCAGCTGAATGCGGAGGTTCCCGCGGATTTGGCCGCTGGTGCGTATTCATTGCGGATACGTTCGGCATTCGGCGCGGCTGAGCAGCAGGTGAGCGTGAGTGAATCGGCTCCCGGCATCTTCGTGATCGACAGTTCCGGCCGCGGAGCGGTTGTGAACCAGGATGGCAATATCAATTCGCCGGCAGCCGTGGCGAGGCGCGGCCAGACGGTGGTAATCTATGGGACGGGTTTTGGAGCGGTCAACCGGCAGGGTAACCTCTCGGTGGCTCGTAACCGCGTGACCGCGCTGCTGAACGGGCAGGAGCTCCCGGTGTCGTTTGCCGGTCTCGCGCCTGGGTTTATCGGGCTCTATCAGGTGAATCTGGCGCTGCCGCAGACCGTGCCTCCGGGCCTCGATTTGCCGCTCGCCCTCCGTCAGTCCGGGGTGGACAGCAATACCGTCCCGGTGTCGGTTCAGTGAAAAAACATTGACGTGGCCGGGATTTGATGTTGTAATAGGAGATTCAAGCCTGAGGTAGTACGTCTCGGGTGGGTGCGACCTAAAGAGGTCGACTTGACATGGGTTCGTTCCATGAGCTATCGATTATCTGAACCGCGCCGCTGGCGCGACATCGGACTCGCGCTGTTGTGCGTGCAATTTTGCGCTTCACTCCCGCGAGCATGAAGAGCAGTTGAGGCAGGAACGAGAAGTTAAAACACAAGAACTCGCAGGTGCAGTTTGCAACGCCCCGCCGGTCCACTTGAGGACGGCGGGCTCTCCGCCCGACACGGAGAAGTTCCCTGGTATACAAGGTTTTCGAAGTAGTCTGAGGCTCAGGTGAAAGAGAACTTCGACCGATTTCAATTTTCGCAAATTAACAAGGAGAAACAAATGGCAGCTTTTCGCAAAGTGTTTTTAGCGCTAGTTGTGGTTGCCCTCGCGGCAGCGACGGCCAGTGCGCAGGTAATTTGTACCGGTGGCGCCTCACCTAAGATCGTACGCACGGAAGGTCTTACGGAACTGCTGGGCGACATCGTCCTCAGCTGTAACATTACCGCCGGTACCCCGGCTTCGTCGTTCAACATTCAGGTCACCCTGAACACGAACGCCACGTCCCCGTTCGGCGGCACTGGAGATCCGCAGGTTGATGCGGTGCTCGTGGTGACTCAAGCTCTCGCGACCCCTATACGCGGCATCAAGGCTTCGGATACGACGGTCTCGTTCCTCAGTGTGCCGATCGCGGCATCCCCGCTAGCCTCGACCGCGACGATCCAGATCAGTAACCTTCGCGGTAACGCAAGTGGCCTTGCTGTCGGTTCGGCGATCACCGCCTTCGTGTCCTCAAGCGGTGGCGGTGCCACTACTCTGACCATATCCAATAATACGTTCACGGTCGGCTCGACGAGCAGCAGCGTCACCTTCCGGGCTCGGAATACCATCAATGATACGACGCAGGCCTTCACTGGTTTGCAGTGTGCCGCTACCAACGGCGACCTGTTTAGCGACGCAACGAAGACTAACCAAACGCTGAGCGGGAACCTTCAATTCCAGGAACAGCAGCAGTCTGCGTTCAAGACGGCGGCTGATGAAGTGGGTAACTATACCGCCGCCGGCTTCGGTGCCGTAACGAACGGTACGCGTTTGAAAGCCACCTTTAACAATGTTCCCGCGAACGTGGCTCTGTTTGTCACAACCCGCGACGTTGAGAACGGCACCACGGCGTTTGCCGCGGCCGCGAAGGCAGTTCTTGTCGGCGCGGATTCGACAGGTGCGGGAGGAACGGCCACAGCTTACACTGAAGTCGATGCCGGTTGCTTGGCGCTCACCGCGGCTTGCGGTCCGGCGGGCAGCGGCGGTGACGCCAGGGTCTCCTCGACGGTCCTCCGGCGCTATAGAATCCAGCAGTTGACTGTCAGCAATGGCAGTGCGACGGCTGTGTGGGAAATCGTCTCCACCAATGCGAATGCGGCCGAGGACATCAGCTTCGGTTTCGCTACGGCGTTCAAGGCTGGTCAGCCGGCTTTGGGCACGGCGACGGTTAATGGCGGCTTGGCGCCGATAAGCACCGTCAAGTTGCCTGCCGTTCTTAGCACTCCTCCGGCAGGACAGCCGGTTCCGCGGTTCGCCGATACGTCTTCGGCGACCAACGTCTTCACCCTCAACCCCTGCGCCACGAACCTGCTGTTCCCGTACGTGACGAATCAGGCTGGCTTCGACACCGGTTTGGTGGTCTCGAATACATCGAGCGATCCTTTCGGCACGTCCGGCCAGGCAGGTACCTGCACGCTGAACTACTACGGCGCAACCACGGGTGGCGGCGCGGCTCCTGCCGCGGTGACCACGCAGTCCGTGCCGGCCGGTGGCCAGCTGGTTTGGACACTGTCTTCGGGTGGCAATCTGGGCGCAACGGCAACACCGGGCTTCCAGGGCTACGTGATCGCACAGTGCCAGTTCCGCTTCGGTCACGGCTTCGCGTTTGTTAGCGATGTCGGGGCGCGTAATCTGGCCATGGGTTACCTCCCGCTAGTTATGGACGGGGATGGTATAGCCACAAGTCTTGGCGCGAAACGCGACACCAAGACCAATGGTGAGATCTTCGGGAACTAAGCGACACTTGCAGTTTGAGATGGAGGGGAGAGCAATCTCCCCTCCATTTTTTTTGCCCGCGCCCGCCGGCGCGAGAACCTTATCCAGCCAGCTATTGAATGCTAAAATCGGAATATTCCGGGAAACGGTTCCGACCCTGTTAACACTTGTCGAGGTCGCCATGAAAACAAAAACGCTTGCACTGTGGTCTCTTCTCTGCCTCTTTGCATATACACCAGCGTCGGAAGCGCGAAATGTCTTTGTTCTCCCCGGAGGTTCCGGCGCCGCCATCACGACTTTCACGGGCGAACCCTTCGTCGCGTCCGGAACCATCGCCGCCGCACCCACGACCTTTCGAGTGTTGGCGCATCCCGCGGGCACGAAGTACTATGTGCTTTCGAAGGCCGACACAGACACTGTTTTGGTCATGGACGCGACCCTCGGCAGCGTCCTGCGCCGGATCAGTATTACAGGCGGAGCAACCGCCGCTACTTTGACGCCGGACGGGCGCCGTCTCGTAGTAGTCGGATCCGTCGTTTCAGTCATAGACACGACGACCGACCTGCGCTTGACCTTCCCCACGATCGACGTCGGTATCAATCCGATCGACGTCGCGGTGAGTCACGATTCCAGCCGCGCCTTCATCCTTAGCAGCGCATCGAATCGCGTGACTACCATCGATTTGTTCGGCAACGTACAGCTTGGGCTCACAGTGGCAGTCCCAGGCGTCTCCACCGGCATCACCCGGGGTCCAAACGATTTGCTTTATGTGAGCGCGCAAAACAGAATCTTCGAAATCGATGGACGGACGCAAAGCATCCGAAATGAGATCCCCTTAAACGAGAGCCCGGGCAAAATAGCCTTTACGCCAGACGGCACGCGGGGAATAGCCCTCAACTCAACATCGGTGACAGGCTCGGTTCTAGTTATATTCGATACGGCCACCCGTACCGTGACACGGCTTACCAATGCGCAACTGCCCTCCGTGACTCTAGAGAAGCTTGTCGTGGCTGGAAACAACCGTGCGCTGGGCATCTCGGCGGGATCCCGGACCCTTTACGACATCGGACTGAATCCGACTAGTGGCTCCCTCGCGACCCTTGGGGTGATCGGCGGCTTTGTCTCGGTTGCCGATGTCGCGGTGTCGGGCGAGCTCCCGGCCACTTCAAACGGTGTCGCGAAGTTCGCATACATCGCAACCGCCTCGACCTTGACGAGAGTCGATCTGACGACGAACGCCCCGAGCGGGCAATTTGCCTTGACCCCGCCACCAGGCGGCGTCGCTTTCGCCGGGCCCGCCTCCACTGCGGCGCCGTCCGGTTTCGCCCAATTTAACGCCAATCAAACGTTCACCGTGCTGCAAGGCCCTTTGCCTTTGGCGCTCCGCGTGTTGGACGCGAATAACCTGCCGCTAATCAATGTGCCGGTGTCCTTCAGTTCGTCCTCACCCGGCCTCGTCATCCAAGGACAGACCGCGACTACGAACGGAGAGGGCATTGCTTCCACCACAGTCCTCGTGTCATCCACCACCGGTTCGGGAATCGTCACGGCGACCATTGGCGCCGGAAATTTGATTGCAACTTTCTCGCTCTTGATAGCCGGAGGGGGCGCCGCGGGAGTCCCTACCACTATCGAGAGCGTGGGCGGTAACGGCCAAGTGGTGCTTCAGAACGGCGGCAAGACCAACTTTCCGATCAGCATTCTACTCCGGGACGGCAATGGGACCCCTGTCCCGAACAGTCCGGTTACCTGGACACTGCAGGGTACCGGCACCGGAACACTGTCCGACGCCCAGCTCCAGACCGACGCAAATGGCGTCGCGACCACCTACTTCATAGGGGGCGCGCTGACCGGTGGCGTTTCATCGTCGCAGCGCGCCATTATCGTTGGAAACGCCACCTTGGGCAAGACTTTGTACGTCACAACCAGCAGCACCTTGCCCGCTGTCACCTTCCTGGCGCCGGCGGGCGACAACCCGAGAATCGTCGCGCAGGCCGGACAGACGATCAGCGGCGCCGTTCAGATCCGCCTGAACCAGTTTGTGGGCAACGTAGGAGTGCGAGCAACGGCCAATGTCGCTCTTGCCGCCACGGAACCATCTGCCAACTGCACCGCCGAGGCGGGAACTGTATTAAGCGACTTTGCCGGAATCGCAATCTGCGACCTGAAAATCGGGCCTCGCACCGGCGAGACTGATCTGACCGTGAACGTAGGCGGGTACTCCGAGACGACGATACCCCTGGTCGTGAATCCAGGTCCTCCAGGCGCGTTGCGCGTCATTCAGGGCAGCAATCAGGCTGGCTTTACGGGTCAACCACTGCCTTTGGCTTTGGTTGCGGAAGTCACGGACGCTGTCGGGAACCCCTTAACCGGAGCGGCCGTCGAATGGGAGGTTGTGACGCCAGGGACTATCACCCTGTCGAACGTATTTAACCGGAGCAGCCAGGGAGGGAGGGTTTCCGCGCTGGCTACACTGGGGAACACAGGCGGTACCTATCAGGTGCGCGTCAAAATCGGGACGACGGCAACCGCGACCTTCAATCTAACCGTCAACATTCCTTTCGCCACACTCGTGAAGGGCGGCGGCGATTCACAATCGGCGGCACTCAATCAACCGTTCGCGTCTCCCGTAACCGTTCAGGTCAGTGACAGTACCGGTCGCCCCGTCCCGGGCGTACCGGTGGCATTCAACGTGGCCTCCGGATCGGGGTCCGTCGTGACCAGTCCATCCGTTTCCGATGCCCAGGGCCGTGCATCAACTCTGGTCAGAGCCGGCGCCACCGCCGGGCCGCTGACCATCATTGCTACATCCGGCTCTCTTTCAGTGACGTTTGATCTGACCGTTCTACCGCCCGGACCGAGTCTCACGGCATCAAGTTTCGCCAGCGCAACAAGCGGAGCAGCGGGCGTCACACCGGGAGGACTCGTCACCATCACCGGTCGCGGCCTCGCCACCGACCTCCAAGGCACGGTCAACGCAAATCCATTGCTGGGTCCGGGCTTCTCAACCCTCGCCGGCCTTAGTGTAAGCTTCAATGGAACGCCCGCACCCATATTTTCCATAACCAACCTCAACGGTGTGGAATCCGCGATCGTGCAGGCGCCTTTCGAACTCCAACCGGGCTTCGTGTCCGTAAGAGTCGACTCGGGCGGCACGCCTCTGATCATCGACAATGTGCCTGTGCTTGCCTATCAACCGGGAATTCTGGAAACAGCCAGCGGCGGCCGCAAGTACGGAGTTGTCCGGAAAGCCGACCGCAGCTTCGCGTCGCCGTCGAACCCGGTTTTTAGGGGCGAGGTGATACGCGTGTTCGCGACGGGTCTAGGCCAAGTGACGCCTGCCGCCGGGACTGGACGAGCCGGCGTACCCGGCCAACTCGTGAGTGCGTCACTCATAGTGGGTGTGGACAACGCAGGCGCCAGCATCGTTAACGCGCAACTGGCCGTCAATCTGATTGGAGTCTACCAAGTGGACGTTGAAGTTCCGCAGGACGCATCTGCGGGCGTGAAGAACCTTGTCATCGCGGTTACTTCGCCGGACGGCAGCGTCGCGTTTTCACAGAGTACGCTTATCGCCATACAATAGTGCGCCGCCGGACCCGCTGCTGCCCGTGGCAGTGGATCCGGTCGCCTTACTCGCATCCCATGATCAAGACTCGTATCACCGTTGCCTTTCTCATTACCGCGGCGATGATGCACGGGCGCAATGTGCTTGTGCTTCCGAACGGCGCGGCGCGGCAACCCGTTGCCGTCTTCAAGGGCGATTCCCTCACTGCGGCTGGAACGTTCGTAGCCTCGTCGTCCGCATTCACCGCGTTCTCGAATCCAGCCGGCGCCAAGTACTACGTTGTGGGGCGCGAGGCAACGGAGACGCTAGTCGTAGTCGATGGGACGTTTTCCAACAGGCTGAAGAGTTTCGATGTTGCCGGCGGCGCCCGAGCCGCGGCAATCACACCCGACGGACGCCGCATCCTTATACTCGGAAGCGGTCTTCACATCTTCGACACCGCCGAGGATCGGGAAATCGCCGTCGGCGTTCCTCAGGACTTGGGGGAGGATCCGGGCGAGCTTTCCGTGAGCCAGGACTCGCGCCGCGCCTACGTACTCAGCATCGCTTCGCGGCGCCTCACGGTAATCGATCTGGCCACCAACACAGTAGCAGGTAGCCTCCCGATACTCGGCACAACGACTGGCGTAACCGTCGGCCCGAACGACCTTGTTTACGTTTCGGCACAGAATCGGATTTATGAGATTGACGGGCGCGCAGTCGCGTTGCGCGGAGAGATTCCGCTCAACGAGTTGCCAGGCAAAGTCGGCTTCACTCCGGATGGACGGGGGGTTGTGTCGAACAGGACGACGCTCACCGGCTCTGTCTTTGCGCTCTTCAACCCGACAAATCGTACTGTCGGAAGGTTACCGAGCTTTTTTCTTCCGGGCGTGACGCTGGACCGAATGCATTCGGCCGGCAATAATCGTGTCTTTGCCGTGACCGGCGGAAGTATTTACGAGATTACGCTAAACCCGGTGACCGCCGCGCTCTCGTCATTTACGTCCATCGGCGGTCAGGGCGCAGTCAACGATCTCGCATTCTCCAATGAGATATCGACGCTGCCGAATGGCACGGTCTCCCGCTACCTCTACATCGCGCAAGGGCGCTCGCTGAACCGGATCGATCTCAGTCTGAATCAGTTGAGCGGCGCCGCTCAACTCGGATACGAAGGAGCTAGGCTAGCCTACGCGGGCCCAGTATCGACAAATCCAGTGGCTGGATTTCTAACTTACAACGTGAAGCAGACAGTGTCGCCAGGGGGAACATCCATTCCGCTTGTGGTGCGTCTGTACGACTCGGATGGCCAGCCCGTGTACAACGCTCCTGTTGTGTACACCGCCTCAGCCGCCGGTGTGACAATCCAAACGCCTTCCGCGACGACGAATGCCGACGGCTTCGCCCAAACCGTGCTGACCGTGCCGGCGGCTCCGGGATCGTTCACGGTGACAGCCGGCTTCGGGACGGGATTGACAACGCGATTCACGGTTAACATCGGAAATCCGGCCCAGGGAACCCCCTCCGTCATTGAAGTGGTTTCCGGAAACGGCCAATTGGCCGGCGCCGGCAGCGGAGCGCCTGAAGCGCTACGGGTAGCGGTTCGGGACGCGTTTGAGAACCCAATACCGGGCGCCGAAGTGCGGTGGAGCATGATCGGTCCCGGCCGGTTGAGCGCAGAGTCGGTTCTCACCGACGCCAACGGACAAGCCGCGGTGACATTCGCCGCGCCGGAGAATATCAACCCGCTTTTTTTTATTGCGGGGTCGGTCAAGGCAACCGTCGCCGGCATCTCCGCCGATCTTTACGTAACCACCTTTTTCGTTTCGAATGTCCTACCGAATATTACGATCGTGACTCCAAACAACAACCCCCGAGGAATTACCGGGGTCGCCGGCCAAACTTTGACCGGCGCGCTCCAGGTGCGTGTAACCAGCCCGCTTGGACAGGCAATGCCGAACGTAAGCCTCCGCGCGGGTGCGGCTACCGACGCCACAAGTCAACTCTCCGCCGGCTGCGCGAACGAAAACGGAACTGCCCTCACCGATAGCACCGGTCTTGCGTCGTGCGATCTTAAGCTCGGCGGACTCATCGGCAACAGCACGCTCAACGCCGCCGTCGGAAATGTATTCCCGGTCGCACCGGTAGGCCTGACCGTAACGGCTGGGGCGCCCACGCTCATTCGTATCCAGCGAGGAAATCAGCAATCGGGGCAGACCGGCCAGACTTTGGCCTCCGCGCTACTGGCGACGGTTACCGATGAGTTCGGCAATGTCCTGCCCGGCACGCAGGTGCAATGGGAAGTCGTGACTCCAAACTCCATCACCCTGACGCAAGTTGTGAGTACGGCAAATTCCCAGGGCCAAGTCTCGGCGCTGCCGACGTTGGGGCCCTTCGCGGGAACCTATCAGGTCAAAGTAAGTACGGGCGGCGTCTCGGCCGTCTTCAGCCTGACCGTTACGACGACGTCCGCACAGATGACGAAGGTGTCCGGAGACAACCAAACGGCCTCGCAGAATCAACCCTTCCTGCAACCTCTGCGAGTCCGTGTGATTGATGGCACGGGCCGTTCGGTACCTGGCGTGCCAGTCGCATTTGTAGTCTCGACCGGACGCGCGACGCTTGAATCCACGTCGGGAACCACGGACGCGGACGGCAACGCTTCGACTACAGTCCGCGCGGGCGATGCTTCAGGCACCGTGACCATCGCGGCCTTCGCCCAGAATCTCTCCACTGCTTTCACGCTGACCGTGCGCGTGCGGGGGCCGGTGATCGTGGCGAGCGGCATCGTGAACGCGGCGAGTCTTCAGCCCGGCGTAACGCCCGGCGCCATCGTCACCATTCGCGGCACGGACATCGCCACCGGAATCGATGGTACTGTTTCTACTAACCCCGGCTCGCCGCTGCCCACGATTCTCGCCGGCGTTACCGTACGATTCGGATTCATCTTCGCGCCCATTCTCTCGATTTCAAACGTGAATGGGCAGGAGTCGATCACGGTGCAGGCCCCGTTTGAACTACAGCCCGGCGTGACTCCCGTCACGATCGACGTCAGCGGCTTTTCAACGACGGTAAGCACAGCCGTGCTGCCGTATCAACCGGGCGTCTTTGAAACCGTTGCTTCGGACGGAAAACGCTACGCTACCTTGTTTCGCTCCGACGGCACAGCCGTTACGCCCGGGAATCCCGCCCGGCGCGGAGAAACGCTCCGGTTGCACGCAACGGGACTTGGACAGGTTTCGCCCTCGACGGGCACGAACCGGCCCGGCGTGCCCGGCCAGAGGGTGATCGCCCAACTCATCGTGGGCGTGAACGATGAGGGAGTTGTCCTGGTGAACGCGGAATACGCGCCACGCAATATCGGGCTTTATTACGTGGACTTTCAGGTTCCCGAGCAAACCGCTTCCGGCGCCGAAATACACTTGGCGCTGGCGCTCGTGCAACCCGACGGAAGCGCGATTTTTGCCAATACCGCGCGAATTCCGATCGAGTAGCCGCAAGCGGGCACAACACCGCATCGGCCAGCGGTACGCGCCAGCCGCAATCGTCAGCGGCATACGCCAGCGGCAACCCGCCAGCCGCGCCCGCCAGCTAAAATAGAGCTTATGACTCCCCAAACCGCCCTGCCCTTCCAGGAAGTCGTCGAAGCGGCCGGACACCTGATCGACTCCCATGTCATGGAGGAGATCTTCGACAAGGTCGTCGAATATAACGCGCGCTTCGAAGTGGAGCAGTTCCGAATCGGCCGCACCAACACCGATTCTTCCTATCTGCGCCTCAAGGTTGAAGCGCCGACCGCCGAGTTGATGGAGCATCTGCTGCAGCAGTTGCTGGGACTCGGTTGCGCGCCGGTCGATTCGGGCGACGCGCAGCTGAAGGAAGTCGAACGCGACCGCTGCGCCCCGGAAGATTTCTATTCCACCACCAACCACCGCACGCAGGTGCGCCATAACCAGCAATGGCTCGAGGTGGAGGATCAGCGCATGGACGCGATGGTCGTGGTGGGTGAGGGCCGGGCGTTTTGCCGGCGTCTGCGCGACCTCAAATCCGGCGACCACATCGTTGTGGGTCTGCGCGGCATCCGCGTGTTGCCTGAAGCGAAGGAGCGCGACCGGCAGTCGTTCGCCTTCATGTCAAACGGAATCTCCTCGGAGCGGCAGGTGGACACGGCCGTCCGCCAGACCGCGGCTCTGGTTGAGCAGGCGATCGAGCAGGGGCAGAAGGTAATCGTGGTAGCGGGGCCGGTCGTGGTCCACACCGGAGGCGCGCGCGGTCTGGCCGATCTCATTCGCAACGGCTACGTAAGCGCGTTGCTGAGCGGGAATGCGTTGGGCGTGCATGATATCGAGGCGGCGCTCTTCGGCACATCCCTCGGCGTACGAGCATCCGACGGACGGCAGGAAGAGCACGGGCATCGCAACCACATGCGCGCCATCAACGCCATCCATCACGCGGGCAGCGTACACGGAGCTGTGGAGAGCGGACGCCTGCAATCGGGAGTGATGTTCGAGTGCGTCATGAACAACGTGCCGTTCGTGCTTGCAGGGAGTCTGCGCGACGATGGTCCGCTGCCCGACACGATTACCGACATGAACGAAGCCCAGGACGCTTATGCCGGGCATCTGAAAGGGGCCGGCCTGGTGCTGTGTCTGGGGTCGATGCTGCACGCCATCGCGACGGGTAACATGCTGCCGAGCTGGGTGAAGATCGTCTGCGTCGATATCAACCCCGCCGTCGCCACCAAGGTAAGCGACCGTGGAACCGGCCAATGCGTGGGCGTCGTCACCGACGTCGGTCTGTTTCTCGACATGCTTTCGCGAATGCTGGTGAAGAAGTGAAGAGAGCCTACTCGGACGCGCACGCGGAGGCTGGGATCGCAACGCCGCTGCCTGAAATTGAAACGTGGCCGAATCAGTTTCCGGGCTATGAGATCGAGATCGTCATACCGGAGTTTACCTCGGTGTGTCCCAAGACCGGGTTGCCGGATTTCGGCCGCATCACGCTGCGCTACACGCCAAACAAGCACTGTCTTGAGCTGAAATCGTTGAAGCTCTACGTGCTCGCTTACCGGGATTTGGGCATCTTCTACGAGAACGTGGTGAACCGCTTTCTGCGGGACGTGGTCGCCGCAACTAAGCCGGTGAGCGCAAACGTAACCGGAGAGTTCACTCCGCGGGGCGGGCTACACTCGAAAGTGACGGCAGCCTACACGGCGCGGAAGGGGAGCGGAAAGCGTGGGCGTTGAGGACGGCGGGGGAATCCGCACCGAAGAGTTGGCGTCGGTGATTCAGGAGATTCGCAGCCGTGTTCGCGCGCGGCACCCGGAGACCTCGATCGCGCCGTACGCGATTCCGCTCCCGGACCTGATGCCGCTGCTGCATGCCAGGGATGCCGCTGAAGCCAAGGCGTCCGCCATAGGAAGCGTGAACCCCCGCGCGGGCGGCGCGCTGAACGCCATCATCCAGTTGGTGAAGAAGGCGGTGGCGCGCGCGCTCGACTGGCATGTGCGGGAGCAGGTGGAGTTCAACCGCAACACCATCCTGTGCGTTCAAGCGACGCTCGAAGCGCTCGGCGAGATGAACCACACGCTCGCCCTGCTCGCGGACCGGATGAACAGTGAGATTGAGTCCGCGCGCCGCGAACGCGACGACGCGCGGGCCAAGTCGATAGCGCTTCTTGCGGAGTTCGAGCGCTCCATCGCTCCGCTTCGCGGCGAGATCCGGGAACTGAAGGACATCCGTCTACATTGGACGGAATGGCGCCAGTCCTGGGAGCGGAAACTCGCCATTAACGAGATACAGTTCCTGAGGAGCGTCGCGGACCTGCAGGGAGCGTTTCAGCATCGGGCTACTCTGATGGAGGCGAACTTCAGGGACATCGTAAAGAGTCAGCACGCCGACTATCTGGCGGCGCTCGACCGCTCAGGCGATGCGTTGCAGAAACTGCTGTGGGGCGAGATTGCGAAATCGCGCGCCGACTTCGAGAAACTCATTCACCTGGAGCTGCGGCTGATCCGGCAACGGAGCGCCGCCGCCGTGACTTCCGCTCCTACCGTTGCGCTTCCGAGCGCGCCGCATGAAGCTTTCGACTACGGCCGATTCGCCGAAAGGTTTCGGGGCGGGGAAGAGTACGTCAGGGAGCGGCAGAAATTCTATGTGCCGCACTTCGCGGCGTGCGGAGAGGTTCTCGACATCGGCTGCGGCCGGGGAGAGTTCCTGGAGCTCATGCGCGAGGCAGGCGTACCGGCGCGCGGTATCGACTTGAGCGGCGAATCGGTGGCGGTATGCCTGGGCAAGGGACTCGACGCCACGCAAGACGACTTGTTTACGCATCTCGCAAGCCTGCCGGACGGGAGCCTCGACGGCATCTTCAGTTCTCAAGTGGTGGAGCACATCGAACCGGACCGGCTGCCGGAGATGATCCGTCTGGCCGCGGCGAAGCTTGCGCGCGGCGGCGTGCTGGCGCTCGAAACGCCGAATCCCGGCTGTCTCGCGATATTCGCGACCCATTTTTACCTCGATCCGACGCATCACAGGCCGATTCCCCACGCCCTGCTTTCGTTCTACATGGAGGAATTCGGTCTAGGCGGCGTGGAAGTGCACACCCTGTCACCCGCGGTCGAGTCGATGCCGTCTCTCGCCGGGTTGCCTGAAGATTTCCGGGAGGCCTTTTTCGGCGGTCTCGATTACGCCATTATCGGCAGGAAGCTGTGATGCCGGCTTGGGCTCGTACTGTTACGCCACCCTCCGCTTGCGAACTTCGTCGAGCGTCACCGCCAGAATGATCACCGCTCCGATGATCGCCTGCTGCAAGTATGGCGAGACGCCCAGCAGGTCGCTGCCGTTCGACAGCAATCCCATGATGAACGCGCCGATCAGCGTACCGACGACGCTGCCCTCCCCGCCGTGCAGGCTGCCTCCGCCGATCACCACCGCCGCAATCGCCTGCAACTCGTAGCCCTGGCCGGCCGTCGGCTGTCCGGTCATCAATCGCGACGCTTCGATCATCCCCGCAAGGCCCGTCAGCATTCCGCCGATCGCGTACACCGCCGTCGTGTGGAACGCCACCGGAATGCCCGCGTACACAGCCGCTTCGGGATTGCTGCCGATCGCGAATGCGTAACGGCCGAGGCGCGTGTGCTCGAGCGTGAAGTGCGTCAGAGCCGCGCACGCCACCAGAATCCATAGCACGAACGGCACGCCAAGCACGGTGCCCTCGCCCAGAAAGGAGAAACGCTGAGGAATCCGGTGCACCGGGAGCCCGTTCGAAATGATTAACGTGACGCCGCGAATGATCCCCAGCGTGCCAAGCGTCACGATGAAGGGCGCGATTCCAAGGCGCGTCGTAAGGAAGCCGTTCGCGAAACCGCAAGCCAGTCCCACTAGGACGCCGATCGCGATGCCGGCTGGAATCGGCATGCCCTTTTCCATCGACATCGTGCCAAGCAGTCCACCCATCGCGAGAATTGCGCCAACGGAGAGATCGATGCCGCCGGCGATGATGATCATCGTCATCCCGAGCGCCATGATGTTGATCACGGCCGTCTGCCGCACGACGCTCGAAAGGTTCGTGTTCGTCAGGAAATGCGGCGACGCGATGGCGAGCGCGATAAACAGGATGGTCAGACTCAGAAACGGCAGCAGCCGCTGCATCATTGGGCATTCTCCCGAGACAGGCGCTCCTGAGACAAGCTCTCCTGCGTATCGAGCGCCGCGAGACGCATCACCTGCTCCTGCGAAGCGCCCTTCGGCAGTTCGCCCGTAATTCGGCCCTGCCGCATCACCAATATCCGGTCCGGCACCTGCAGCAACTCGGGAAGCTCGGAGCTCACCATCAGAATCGCCGCCCCATTGCGCGCCAGTTCGTCCATTACGGCGAAGACCTCAGCCTTCGCGCCGACGTCGATGCCGCGCGTCGGTTCGTCGAACAGAAAGATGCGCGCCTGGCGGAAGAGCCACTTTGCTATCACGACCTTCTGCTGATTGCCGCCACTCAGCCGCAGCGCCATTTGCGCGCCCGACGAAGCCTTGATGCGCAACCGTGCGATCGACTGCGTGGCCGCCTCCCGCTCCGCGCTCAGGTCGAGCACGCCCAGGCGGCTCACGGCATTCAAATTGGCCATGGTGATGTTGTGCGCGATCGAAAGCCTGAGCGCGAGCCCCGTCTTCTGCCGGTCCTCCGTCACAAGCGCGATGCCCGCGGCTACGCCCTCGCCCGCCGAATGAATCTCAGTCTTCCGCCCTTCCACCGAAACCGTTCCGCTGTCCACCGGATCGACGCCAAAGATTGCGCGGCACAGCTCCGTGCGCCCGGCACCCACCAAGCCGCCGAGGCCGACAATCTCTCCCGCGCGCAGAGAGAAGCTGACGTCGTGCAGCTTGCCGGCCCGCGACAACCCTTCCACGCGCAGCAGCTCCGCCCCCGGCGCTTGCGCTTCACGGGTGTAGATCGCTTCCACTTCGCGGCCCACCATGTGATGGATGATCTGATGCGTGGTCAGCTCTTCAAGCGGCGCCGAATGGACCGTGCGGCCGTCGCGGAAGATGGTCACGCGGTCCCCCACGGCGCGCAGCTCCTCAAGACGATGGGTGATGTAGATCACGCCCATGTTGCGGTCGCGCAAGGACCGCACGATGCGGAACACTTCCCCGGTTTCGGCTTCGGAAAGCGAAGACGTCGGCTCGTCGAAGATCAGGAGGCTCGAACCGTGCTGAATGGCGCGGCAGATCTCGACCAGCTGCTTACCCGCGGGACTGAGTTTTCCGACGCGCCATTCCGGCTGCAACGGGAAGCCGTGCTCCTCAATCAACCGCCGCGCGCGTTCGATTGTACGCCGTCTGTGCACCCACCCGAACGGGAGCCGATCCTCCCGGCCAAGGAAAATATTTTCCGCAACCGACAGGTGAGGCGCAAGCAGAGACTCCTGATGTACCATGGCCACGCCGATTGCCGCCGCGTCGGCTGGACGTTTCAGAAACACTTCGCGGCCCTGCCACAGCATGCGGCCCCCGTCCCGCTCCTGCATGCCGGCGACGATCTTCATCAGCGTCGACTTTCCCGCTCCGTTCTCGCCGAGCAAGAGATGTACTTCGCCCGCGCGCACGTGGAGATTGCCCGCCGAAAGCGCGGTCACGCCGCCGAAGCGTTTTTGAATATCCTTCAGCTCAAGCATAGCTACCCGGCACGCGGACCCCAAGCTTCGAGGCTGCATCGAGCAGACTCTGCCACGTGCCGCCTTCAACGGGGACGCCTTCCGAGGCGCGCCGCGCTTCCATCCTGTACTCCGGATCGCCCGCCACCAATACTTCGTCGTATCCGCGCGCGGGCGGCGCGGATTTCACCATGCGGATCAGACTATCCATGCGCGCCGTAAATTCCTCCGCCGGGAGAAATCGTTTGATGTCGATCGCGATAAACGTCTGGCTGACGCGCATAGCGCGGCCTCGAATGCGGATGCCGCCTATTTCCGTGCTCATCGCGCCGCCGCTCAGAACCGAGCAGAGAATTTCCACCATCATCGCAAGGCCGCTGCCCTTGTACCCGCCGAGCGGCATGAGAAGACCTTTCAACGCCGCTTCCGTGCTCGTAGTGGGCGCCCCTTCGGAATCCATTGCCCAGCCCGCCGGAATCTCCGCATGCCCGTTGATTCCGGCTTTGTAAATCTTGCCCGCGGCCACGGTCGTGGTGGCCATATCGAGAAGCCACGGCAACTCCTCACCGCCCGGAACCGAAACGCAGATCGGATTCGTGCCGAAGCGAGGCGCCTTCGCTTGCCAAGGCGGCACCATTGAGGAGGCGGTACAGAACACGATTCCGATTTGTCCAGCCGCGGACATCTTTTGCGCCCAATACGCGCACGCGCCAAAATGATTCGACTCGCGCGCCACCACCATGCTCATGCCGCGTTCACTCGCAATTCGTACGGCATGCCCACAGCATATTTCGGCAATCGCCTGACCGACGCCATTTTCGCCGTCGTAGAGAAGGCAGGACCCGGCTTCGGAGACGACGCGGCCGGTTGCCGCCGGATTCACGTCGCCCCACGCGATCTGCTCCAGATAATAGTGAAGCAGCTGCACGCCGTGTGAATCCACGCCGCGCACGTTCGCGGCCACAAGCGACGACGCGACAAGCTGCGCCGTCCGGGCGGAAACGCCGGCGGCCACGCAAATCCGCTCCACGAACGCGGTCAGCTCGGAGGCGGAGATGACGGTTTCCGCCGCCGCCATTCAGCCCTTCAATCCGTCGAGCACTCCCCGCATGTACGCGAACGACTTTACCATTCCAGGCAACGGATTCTCCGCCTCGATCTCGTATTCGAGCATCACGCCGCCCTGGTAATTCATCTTCTTCAGCTCTTTGAAAATCGCGACGATCGGCATTGCGCCTTCGCCCACGACGCACTGGCTGTCCTTGCCGTTCAGGTCGCGAAGATCCTTGACGTGCATGTCGAGCAGGCGCGGCCCGGCTTCGCGAATGGATTGCACGACGTCGGTTCCGGTGCGCGTGGTGTGGCCGACGTCGATGCAAAGTCCGATGCGCGGGTCCATGTCCTTGATCGCTTTGAGCGCATCCTGCGGCGCGGGGTAATTCTTATCTTCGGGGCCGTGGTTGTGGATGGCTACCTTGATGTCGTACTGCTTCACGAATTTTTCAAGACGCGCGGTGGCCTTCCTCGTGGGCATGATCACCATGAGAGGCATGCCGCAGGCCTTTGCGTATTCGAAATACTTCCGCATGTCGTCGTCATCGTCATGGGCGAGCTGGATGGTTCCGCCTCCCAGGATCTGCAGGCCCGCCGCCTCGATTTCCTTGCGGCCCTTCGCCAGCTCTTCCGCCGTGCTTCGATAGGGCAGGTGGAATTCCTTGATGTTGATGTATGGAGTCTTCAGCGCTTTCGTGCCGCTGATGGCGATCTTCCGGCTGAACTCCCGGAAGGAATAGCTGGCAACGCCGAGTTTCACTTCCCCTGGCGCACCCGGCTTGTCGACTGCCGCGGCTGCTGCCATGGCCCCACCGGGCAACCCGGCCGCGAGGACTCCCGCACTGCCCATAAAGCCTCTGCGGCTGGTTTTAAACGTCATAGTGTAACCTCCCGTCTAAGCCTACAATATTACTACGCCTAAAATATGATAATGACTCGCCGTGAACTGCTCGCCGCGTCCGCCGGCTCTCTTGCGGGCTCGCCTCCGGCCCGCGCCGCCTCGCGGAAAACGAACGTCATCATGTTCATGACGGACGATCATGGCGCCTGGGCCATGGGGGCCTACGGCTGCAAGGAAATCCAAACTCCAAATCTCGACAAGCTGGCGGCGGGAGGAGCGCGCTTCACCAGGGCTTTCGCTTCGACGCCGGTTTGTTCCCCGAGCCGGATGACGTACATGACGGGAAAGCTGCCGTCCCTTCACGGCGTGCAGGATTGGCTCATCCCGCAAGACGCCTTCGGCGAACGGAGCATTCGATTCCTCGACGGCCACACCACCTACGCTGAGATTCTGGCGCGGAACGGCTACAAGCTTGGGATGTGCGGCAAGTGGCACATGGGAGACGACGACAAAGCCCAGCGCGGATTCAGCTACTGGCACACCGTACCGGGCGGCGGCGGTACGTACAAGGATGCCGAGTTCGTCACCAACGGCAAGAAGCAGGTTCTCGAGGGTTACAAGACGGACCGCGTGGCGGACGGCGCGATCGACTTCCTGAATCAGGTGCGCGAGCAGCCGTTCTACCTGCTGGTCCCGTTCTATGCGCCGCACACGCCGTTCAACTATCAGCCGGAGGAGTACCGGAAGCCCTACGCGGATTCGAAGTTCGCCTGCTTCCCGGATACGCCGATGCACGATTGGCAAAATCCCGGTCTGGCCTCGCATCATGGCAACCGGGACAGCAAGCTTGCGTATTCCGCACTGATCACGGGGATGGATCACAACGTGGGCCGCATCCTGCAGCGCCTCGACGAGTTGAAGCTGCGGGAAGACACGCTGATCGTATTCACGTCGGATCAAGGCTGGAACGCGGGCCACCATGGCGTGTGGGGGAAAGGGAACGGTACGTGGCCGCTCAACATGTACGAAGAATCGCTGCGAGTGCCGCTGATCTGGAACCATCCGAAGCGGATCAAAGCCGGGCAGACCGTGCCGGCCATGGTTTCGAGCTACGACTACTTCCCGACGATTCTCGACTACCTTGGCATGCCTTCGCACAAGGACTCGAAGCTGCTTGGGCAAAGCTACGTGGGAGCGATGACAGGAGGGAGGATTCCGGCCCGGCGGCGTTTGTATTTCGAGTACGAATTCGTTCGCGGCATCCGTACCGAGAACCTGAAGTACATCGAGCGGACGAAGGAGTGGCCAAGCGAACTGTACGATCTCGAAGCCGACCCCGGCGAGTCGAAGAACGTGATCGCCGACGCCGGATATGCAAAGCAACTCGCCACGCTGCGCGCGGATTTGCAGGGCGCGTTTCAGAAGATGGGCGCGCCGCCGATTGAGGATTGGCGCGGAACGACGCGGCAGAAGCTGACGGTTTACAGGCAGCGGGAGAAGCCGTAGCCACGGCGTTCCCAGACGGGGAGGCGCGGGACGTGAAAATCGGTCTGGGGCTCTTGGTTGGTTTGCAAGCGGCTTTTTATCATATACTTGGAACTGGGTGGCGCAGAGAGTTAACTTTGTGTTTTTAGTGAGGCGAGCACGTATTTGAATGGCCGTGAGGCGGCGCGCTATTCGGGTGCTTCCGGTGGCCAGGCTGTGCGGGCCGTGGGAGTGGCGCTGGACGGAAACTTCGGGCCGGACGTCCGGACTCACTTGTAAGTGGCTCTTTATCATAAATTTATGACAGGGTGACGCAGAGAGTTAACTTTGTATTTTTCGCGGCGCTGAGACTCCGTGGAATGCCGGAGCCTCAGTTCTCAATTCGGAGTATACACGCCGGACTTGGCAGGCTGGTGGCGGGAATGGACCTAAGACTCGTGAAATCAACGCGGAAAAATAGTTTCAAGGCGGTGAATGAAAAATGGGCCGCTACGCTCTGCCGCAATGGCGGACGAGTGTAGTGGTCGAAGCTCGGAAGCCCGGTACGCCTGCCGTGTGCGGTGGCTACATCGCCCCGTCAACGCCCGCCCACAGATTCATCGTGTTCAACTCCTCGCGGCCGCAAGCCTTCAAGTAGCAGAATAGCTGCGTCCGGTACGCCGCATGGCCGCACAGCACAATATCGACCAGCCACTTGCCGCGCGTCATCTTGGTTCCGCTCATCCCGAACAGATCAATCCCGTCCCGGAATTCTTCATCGGAAAACGCGCCCACGGCTTCAGCGTAAAACGCCGACTGCGTCTCCAGATCCTTCACCACGGCGTCGAAATTCAACGCCTCCGCCTTCTTTTCTCCAGCTGTCCACAGGTCTGGCAGGAATGCCCCGCCCTTGATCGATGGGACCATCACAGGACCCATCACCGTTAAGTAACGCAACAGTTCGATCAGGCTCCGCTGTTTCGGCGTCGGCCGGTAATCGACCATCGCCGGCTGCACCTTGCCGCACAGGTGCAGCAGAATCCGAATTTCATTCTGAAACGAAGAGACAAGTTCCGCTTTTGTGAGTACCATTTTCCGCAAGAGTAGCATCCCGGCAGCGGCAATTCAACCTCCCGGCAATCCTAAACTCGAGCCAGGATCGAACTGGCGACCGAGGCGGAACGGCGCGCAAAGCCCTTTAGGACTTGTCAGGAAAGAGCTGCTCCAGATTTGCCGATGGAACTGTGGCGCCAGTTGGGGCGCCCGATACATGCGCGGCAGAAGGCGGGCGACGAAGGACGATCGCCCGCCCCACCGGCTGCCAAATTGCAAGACGTGTTCATCGGAGAGGTAGCCGGGGCTGATAGGGCCTAAACACTCCAGGTCTCGCTGAGCACACGCTCGAAATTCCCACCGAGAACAAGTTCGATATTCCGGCTGGAGTAGTTTCGCTTCACCAAGCCTTCGGTTAGGTCGTAAATTTTCTTCGCATAGTCGATTCCATCAAGATCGAATTTCCTTGTGGGACGAAGCCGGCTATCCCGCCCGTCCAAATCGACGTCGCTCCCTATTCCGACGTGTTCAATCCCGACGAGTTTAGTCGAGTGATCAATATGATCCAGAACATGCTCCATCGTAACTGGTCCCGCCGCCCGGACGAAGGAACGGACCATGGTAATACCCATGACCCCTCCCTTCACCGCCATGTGTTTGATCGCTTCATCAGTTTTACAGCGTGCCGCCGGAACCAAAGCACGACAGTTGGAGTGCGTAATAAGCACAGGCTTCCGGGCGGCTTCGATCGCATTCATCGTGGTCCGGTCGCCGCAATGGGAAATGTCCACGGCCATACCAATTTCATTCATACGTTCCAGAATTTGAAGGCCATAGCTGCTGAGCCCATCGTCTCGATGGTCGGAAGATCCTCCGCCGATCCGATTTCCCCTATATGTCAGCTGTGAGACTCGCTGGCCTAGATTATAGAAGCGCTCTACGTCGCCGACGGTCCGAAAATGCGCGGAGTTCTGTTGGCCGATCAGGATGCCGATTTTTCCGAGCTCTTTCGCCTGTTTGAAATGAGCGATTCTCTCTATGCGCTGGAACTGTCCCGCATGCGCGCGGAGGAACGCGTTCCACCCCAGGATGTTTTTCACCGACTCCGCGTAAATGTCCCCCGCCGTATGGCCGACAGCGGGGTGGAATACGGTAGTTCCCGAATCTTTCAAACGGAGAAAATCGGCTTGCCGGAACCGGCCCGGATCGGATCCCCAGGCCGACACTTTCCTGTAGTCCAACGTGAGTAAGCCCAGCATGTCGATCACCGTGGAGCGACGAATCAGGTCCACGGTACGAACCGAATATTCCGCTTCGCTATGGGCGAAAAGGGAGAATCGGCCACGGTTGATCATGGGCGCACATAGCGATACGACTGCGCTTTTCAGAACCGGGCGACGGGAGATCATGATAGCCTTATCGGTCAATTTCCGGCGCGGGTACTCTCCCGGAGTCGTGCTAGACCGATCATTTCCGACCAAGGGCAGGGGGTGGCCCGGCCAGCCGTTTTCGGACATTACTTCCCGCCCGCCGCCTTGAACGGATTCAGCTTTGAACCAGCGCCCCGGATACCGGCGGCCGCCGACTCGACCTTCGATTCACCTACTCTTCCGGCGGCCGCGACAAGGCCCAAAATGGGGCTGATACTTGCCAGCGAGACGGTCCGCGTGGTCCGATTGACGAGGAAGATCGTAAAACAGACGAGCGCGCACAAACTAAAAAGCTTCGCGAACCTTAACAACATTTTCACCTCCACGCTTCGCGGGCCTGCACCGCTGGGATTCATTCGGACTCAGTATATCGAACAGATCGTTCCAGCCCCCCTCGCGGCCGAACCGGCGCGGCGGCTTCCGGATCAAAATACGCGACCGAACTTCTGAAGCGAAGGATTGGCGGGCGCCCGGTTTTTCCGGGACCGCTCGGGAGAAGGGTGTGTGGCGCTGGCGATGCCGCTTGGCATTGGCGCCTGGGTCGCCAACCCGCCCCGCCGGACGCACGGGTCGTGCGACAATTTCGGAATGCACAATCTGCCGCGATCATTCCTTTGTCTGGTGTGCCTGGGGGCCGCTGCGCTGGCCGAGGAGCCTACCGTCTGGTCCCGCTTTCGGGGTCCCAACGGCTCAGGCGTTTCGCAAGACCGCGGCTTTCCTACCGTTTTCAGCAAGACCACGAACGTCGCCTGGCGCACGCCCGTCAGGCCCGGAAAGTCCTCGCCGATTCTCACGCGCAGACACATATTTCTTACCGCGTCCGACCAGCGTAAGCTCTACACGCAGTGCTTTGACCGCAGGGGCGGGAAGTTGCTCTGGGAGCGTTCCCTCGATCAGCCTCACACCGAGGTGGCGAACCGCTTGAATCACGAGGCGGCGGCCACGCCTGTTACCGATGGCGAGAACGTATATGTGTTCTTCAAGGACTTCGGCTTCGTTTCCTACGATGCCGCGGGGAAGCTTCGATGGAAGACGCCGCTCGGCCCCTTCGTCAACTCCCAGGGGCTCGCAGCGTCTCCGATCATCGCCGGCGATTCCTTGATTCTGGTCGCCGATCAATGGGAGAACTCCTACATTGCGGCGTTCAGCCTCAAGAGCGGTGAAATGCGATGGAAAACTTCACGCGAGGAATCCGAAGGTTGGGGAACGCCGCTGCTCCATCAGAAACCTGGTTCCGCTCCGGAGATCCTCACCGTGAGCCGTGGGATGTTCGGCCTTCATAGCCTCGCGGATGGACGGCGCACCGCGTCGCTCGCGGGACTGGCCGTTGCCGTGGTCGCCAGTCCGGTTCTCGACGGGGATACGGTGTACACGTTTGGCTACGGCGTGGAAACGCCAGCGCCATTCGCGCCGCGCCTGGAGAAGCTCGATAAAAACAAGGACGGCAGGCTTTCGCCGGATGAGTATGCGGACGATCCGATTCTCAATAATGTGGGAAAGAACGCCGGGAACCGCGATAGTATCGTCTCCGAAGACGAATGGAAGATCTTCGCCAATCGAGTTCTGGGGCCGAACTGCCTGGCCGCCGTACGGATGGAGAAAGGCGGCGCGCGCATCTTGTGGCGCTACGACAAGAACTTCAGTTTCGTCGTTCCTTCGACGCTCGCCTACCGGAACGTGCTGTACGTTGCGCGGAACGGCGGCATTCTCACGACGCACGACGCAGCCACCGGCAACGTGATCAAGGCGGAGCGGATCAAGGGCGCGCTGGGCGGATACTCCTCTTCGCCGGTTGCCGCCGACGGAAAGGTGTGGCTTGCGAGCGAGGAGGGAAAAGTGTCCGTGCTGGGCGCGGCGGGCGATTGGGAGCTGCTGGCGGTGAACGATCTCGGGGAGGGATGTTACGCGACCCCGGCGCTCTCCGGCGGCGTAATTTACCTGCGCACGGATGAGGCGCTGTATGCGTTCTCTTCGAACGCGGGGAACTGAAACCGTCGGGCGGCGCGGGGCAGAGCAGGAAGCGTCATTATTGTTGCCGCAAACGGTTGAGCCGCAATGTAACCGCCGCCACAAACGCCTTTTGCACAGGCACTCCGCCTAATGGACGCAGCGCAGCCAGTATTTGATTCGGATCGGCCATTCGAGATACGGCAAGCAACTCCTGGCTGATGGTATGAAATGGGGGCAAGGTCGAAGCGTCCCGGATTTCGCTTTGCACCCTCGATATACTGTCCTCCGCGGGCGAAACCTTGGGGGCCAAGGTATACGCCGTAACCTCATGACGGTCCGTGGTGTCGAGTTCGAGCATCTTCGCGCGTAACCAGGCGGATGCGCCGTCGAAAAACTGTCCGTCGGTCAATTCGTCGTTTTTTGGAAAAACGAACGCGGGCAGAATCCGCACTTTAACCATGCCGGGCACGTCCGTTGAAGAAAAGGCAAATGAAGTTGCTTTACCGGCAGCGAGGCGCGGGTCGGTATCGGGAGTGACTTTTGTAACCATGATCATTGAGGGTACGCGACCGTCAAATGTCTTGCGTATCGCCGCCCAACCCCCCTCGACCGATGCGGTCACGCGTTGGGGATCCGACACCTCGATAATGACAGCCGACAACTCACGTTTCGCGCCCACGCCATTGGATAGCCGGTAATCATATCTGAGTATTCCGGACCCCGTGTCCTGGACAGCGACGTCAAGATCCGCCTTCAACTCAGCGGCCTTGTTCGGCAGCCGAATGATCACGCCGCGCGACTCCGCAATCAACTCACCCGTCGATTCGTCAACCCGTATGTTGTCGCCAGGCTCCGCCTTCGGAGGCTCAGGAGGTCTCTTGCCGACGACTCGAATTTCAAGTCTTGTGCCGCCGTTTGGGGGCGTTTGCTGGGCGAACGCAAGGGTACCAGGCGCCTGGAACATGACGGTTGCAAAGAATATGACAGCCGGCGCCGCCCCTCGGAATAGCCGCATCTGCGTTAGAACATGATCTTCAGCGCGAGACGGAACTGCCGCTCCGTCGCCGCGGCCGCGGTGATCTCCGTCCAGCCGTTCAGCGCGCGAATCGAGTTGTCCGCGTTCCGCGTCGGCGCCGAGACCGTGGCTCCCGGGTTGTTGAAGAACGGCGTATTCGAAACGTTGAACGCTTCGGCGCGGAATTGCATCTTGAAGCGTTCCGTGAGACGGAAACTTCGGAACAGGCTCGCGTCGATATTAATAAGCCCGGGTCCGCGCAGAGCATTGCGGCCGCTGTTGCCAAAGCGTACATCGGTCACGGGGAGGTATGCATAGGGATCGAAATAGCTTTCGCCGCGCCCGATGCCGCCCAGGATCCTGACTTCGCCAACCACCTGGTCCGCTGTCTGCGTGCTGCCGGGCGCGTTCACCGAAGTGCCCGCCGAGGCCACGTTGAACGGTGCGCCGCTCACCCGGCTCAGAATGCCGTTGATCTGCCAGCCGCTCGCGAGCGCCGACGCGAATCCCTGGCTCACGTACTTCTTCCCGCGTCCGAACGGAAGATCGTAGACGCCGTAGAGTTGCAGATTATGCGGACGGTCGAAGCCGGCGACCGCCTTGTTCCGGTTTAGCATGGGGCCCCAGTTCCAGGTCAGCCCGGAATCGCTGTTGTCGGCGTAGTTGATCGCCTTCGAGAACGTATAGGACAGACCGACGATCGACTCGCCGCCCATCGAGCGGGTGACCTTGCTCTGAAACGCGTTGTAATTCGCTGTGTTGAAGGGCGACAAGTAATTGATGTTGCCCACGCGGCCCGGATACTTCACCGCGAGCGCGCGTCCCGCGTTAGCGCCGCCGGGAGGCGCGTTGTTGATATTCTGAACCGCCGTCTGCCTGATGGCGCGCGAACCGACGTAGCCAGCCTGGACGTTGAACCCCGCGCCAATGTCGCGTTGAATGGTGAAGTTGAACGACTGGATGTACCCTCGCCTGAAATCCTTGGCGAACGTTTGCGTGCCCACGGCGAGCGGCAGATCGATGATTCCCTGCGTCAGGTCCGGACCGTTTACCGCCGGAATTCCCGTGCGAAGGGAACCCGCCGCTTCGAAGGTGGAGTTGCCCGAGTACTGCGTGGAAATCGTGGCCGGGTAGCTGTCGCGCAACAGGCGGAACGTAACCGGATCCACGCTAATGCCGTAACCGGTACGGATGACGGTCTTGTCGCTCAAACGGTACGCGATGCCGAAGCGCGGCGCAAGCTGGCCTTTTCCAACGTCGATACCGGTGCTTCTGGGAACGTTGCCCAAGCCGCCGATGTAGACTTTATCCGTATCCGGATCGTAGCGCTCGCCGCCGCGATGATCGCGGGAAGCGAACGGATAATATTCATACCGCACGCCGTAGCTCACGGTCATCTTGCGAGTGACCTGCCACTGATCGCGCGCATAGAAACCCGTGCCTGGCATGCGGACGGCGGCTGGATTCACATACTGGACGTCCTTTCCCATCCCGTTCGCGAGGCCCAGAAGGAAGTCCGCGAAGCCATTGAATAGAGTGGGCGGCGCGCCCCCGCGCAGCGCGGTTAAGCCGCCGGTGAAGTTGAACCCGCCGCGCGGACCGAAGGCCGCCTGGGGTTGAAAGTGGTTGATCGTGTAATAGGTGTACTCGCCGCCGAAGCGGAAAGAATGCGCACCCCTCACCCAGCTCAGATTTCCGGCGGCAACATACTGATTGTCGCGGAACAGGAACGGGTTCGACACGTTCGGATTGCCGATGGCGGAAAATCCGCTGATGTTGAAGCGTGGATAGCCGCCCTGCAGGCGGTCGCCGCCGTTGGTGCCTGGAATATTCAGTACGTCGGCGCCGTAATTCTTGTCGATGTCGATGTTCTCGGCTCCCAGGCGCTGCCGCGTGAAGCCGATGTTACCGTCGAGCAGGACGCGCGCCGACAACGTATAGGTGCCGCCCACCGCGGCGCTTTGGATGCGTCCCGGAGCGAGACCGGGCTGTCCGCCGGCGAGCGCATCGCCGCCCGCATCGAGCAGCGACGGCGGATCGAAGATGCGGCTCGGGGAGTAGCTGTAACGCGCAAACACGGAAGCCCTATCGGTGGGGTTGTAGTTCACCTTGAAATCCGCGTTGTCGCGATTGAATTCGTAGGTGCCGCTCGCGAAGTAATTGTTGGCCAGTTGATTCGGCAGATTATTCTGATTCGGCTGCGGAATGAGCTGTGTCATCTTGGCCGCCGCGCCGTCGATGCGGCTCGCCGGAATCTGCAGATTGGGGAACAACTGGCGGCCGGAGCCGTCGGTCGAGCCGGTGGCGGGATCGTAAATCAGCGAGCCGGTGCCCGCGAACGCGCCCTGCCGCAGGTTGGTATCCGGAAGGGTCCGGAACGCGGAGGCGTTCTGGCGGCGGACGGTGCGCTCCCAATCGGCGAAGAAGAACAACTTGTTCTTCTTGATGGGTCCGCCGATTGTGCCGCCGAACTGGTTCAGGATGTTCTTCGGCAGGCGGTCGCCGTAGTAGAAATAGTTGCGCGCTTTCATGGCGCTGTTGGTGTGAAACTCGTGCGCCGTGCCGTGAAATTCGTTCGTACCGGATTTGATCGTGACGTTGATGGCGGCGCCGCCCGCCATACCCTGCTCGGCGTCGAAGCTATTGGTCACGATGTTGACCATTTCGACGGCGTCGGCGGGAGGCACGTAGGCTACGATATGCGGTAGCCAAGGATAGCTGATGGTCGCGCCGTCGAGCCGCGTGTTGTTGGTCTGATAGGACACGCCGTTGACGTTCGTGATGAGCGCGCGCTGCGGATTGCCGGCGTCTGAGTGCGCATCGGCGGGCGGGCTGAAACCGGGAATGAGCTTGTAGAGCTGCTGGAAATTGCGTCCGGCGCCGATCGGGAGATTCGAGACCTGAGAACGCGGAAGCTGGGCGTTTACGTCCGCGCGGTCGGTTTGCAGCGTGACGGCGGACGCTTCCACATTGATGCTTTCGCTCACCTGCGCGACCTGCATGCGGACGTCGAAACGGCGCGTGGTATTGGCATCGATCGCAACGCCGTTCTGCACGACGGTCGAGAAGGCGGTGGCCGACACAGTCACCTTGTAGGAGCCGGGCTGGAGATCGTTGAACTGATAGCTGCCCCGGTCGTCGCTCGAAGTCTGTCTGGTAACGCCGGTAGCCTGGTTCGCGGCTTCGATCTTCGAGAGCGCGACGGCGGCGCCGGTTCCGTCGGTGACGTTGCCGGTCAACGAACCATAGAGAACCTGCGCGGAAAGGCTGGCGGAACCGGCGGTAAAAACGGCGAGCAGAGTTAGATAGGACCGCGCGCAACGCGGCGAAAGGCTTGGGAATCGGGACATGGAACCCCCTCAGTCAGATTGGACTAAGGACACGATAGCGGATCGTGCGACTTGACGCAAACGGTTGGCGCGAAAATTCGCTGAAGCCGGGTAACGGGAGTCTTCAGACGCGACACCGGCCTGCGCGCGGCGGTAAACTGACCAGATGCAGCTCAGGGTCAGCCGGTCGACTGCCTTGGTGGCCGGCATAGTGCTGCCGTGCATCGAAACGTGGCGCCGATGGCATACGCTGGCGGACTGGCCGTTTTTGCTGGACGACTATATCGCGGCGGCGCTCCTGCTCCACGCCTGGTATGCAGGAGGGCGGCAAGTGTCCCGCAGCCGCCCTTACTTGATGGCCGCCTGGGGCTATACGATGGGCATTGCCTACATGAGCTTCTTCGGCCAATTCAAGACTTTAGCCGCCGCGGACCCATCGGGCATGCCGCAGTCCGTGGTGCTTGCCTTCAAAGGCTTCGGTTTGACGCTCGCCGTTTGCGGCCTGATTCTAGCGTGGAGCGCGCCAGACGGGCGGAGCGGCGATCATGCCCAATAGTCGGGAAACGCGCCACCGGAGTCCGGCGCGGCGTCCGGGCGAACGTCATTCCGGATTGCGGCCGCATGACGGCACTTTCTCTCAGTGCGGGATTATGCACGGGCGTCGCCGATTGCCTATCGGCGCGCGCGGAAACCGGCACTCCTCAATGCCTCGATTCGGATTATACAGGCCCGGGAACGACAACGCGCCGATTGCGTCTACATCGAGCGAACGCGCGCCTCGCTTTGAGTCTCCCGATCTACTTGATGTCTAACAACAATGTTCGTTGATTCGCGGCGTGGGTTGCACGCGCTTTTTCGTAGGTTTGGAAGGCATCCGCACTCTCTTTTGCCAAGCCCAGCCGCTTCAGGACCTGGCCAAGAATGTAGTAGGTCTTGGAATCTTCGCTTTTCAGGGCGATGGCATTCTTGAGCATGACCGCAGCTTCGCGATCGCGACGGCTGTCGGCCAACAATTTTCCCAAGAGCAAAGGCGGCCGCCAGTCGCCCGGCGCCAGTTCGAGCGCGCGGCGGACCTGCGTCTCCGCCGTGCGCAGACTCTCGCCGTTCTGTCTGCCGATGCCGTACGCCGCCGTCGCGCCATAATACCAGCCGTTGCCGTTGTTCGGGTTCAGAGCCCTGAGCCGCTCGGCAATCTTCCCCGTGTTCTCCCAGTCTTGGGTAATGTCATGGCATTCGGCCAGCAGTTGGTAACCCATCTCGTCGCCGGGCTTGGTTCGGATCAAATCTGTAAAGGACTGCTTCGCCTTGTCGTAGTCCCGCATGTTCAGGTAAGCGACACCCAATGCGGATTGAATCCGGAACGATTCAGGCAAAGCTTTCCGCGCGGCTTCGAACACAATCACCACAGCCTCGCGGGCATTGTTCCGGGCAAGCACCTCCCCCAAATCCAGATAGTACCGTTCGCTAGTCGGCTCCAGGCGTATGGCTTTTTGAAGGTGGTCCAAAGTGGACTGGATCTCACCTGCCCGGTAGTAAGCATGACCCACGTTGCGGTGCCATTCCGCGGAGTCGCCGCGTGGGTTGGCCAACAACGCGGAAAGGCTCTGCGGCGCTTGCGCCAAGGTTGCCTGCATCATTGCTAGCGCCAAGGGGATTGGGCGAAGCACGTTCCCTCAGTTCGCAAACAAACCCATTACGGCCGCAGTCATGGCTTTCACGCCGGTCTTGATGGTTGGCTCCGGCAGGGGTGCGAACCGGCTTGAATGCAGGGAAGGCAAGGCCGCCCCTCCACGAACTTTTTGAGGATCGACGGCGCCGAGCCAAAACAAACACAATGGACGTTTCTCAGGGGTCCGGCCGAAGACGCCGAAATCTTCACCGCCCATCACCTTGTCCGCCGGCAGCATGTTTTCTTTGCCCAGTATACCCTCGATCGAAGCGCTGACGCGGCCCGTCAGCTCCGGCGTATTGTAGACGGGTGGAATGGATTCATGGTCACGAAGCTTCACGAGGGGCTCCAGCTCCTTCGGGACGCCTCCGGTTGCCGCCACACCCTTCGCGATGCGGTCGATGCTGGATAAAATGCGTTCCCGCACCGCGTCCGAATAGTAGCGGATCGTCATTTCCAAACGGACTTCATCGGGGATAATGTTGTGTTTGGCGCCGCCATGGATTGAGCCCACGGTGACCACCGCCGGTTCGACGGCGGGAATCTCACGGCTGACAATGGTCTGGAAAGCCAGCACGGTTTGCGCCGCCAGCACCACCGGATCTTTGGTGGTGTAGGCATAAGCGCCGTGACCGCTCACTCCGCGGATCGTGACATCGAGCGTATCGGTTCCCGCCAGCGCATCTCCGGGCCTTAGGCGAACTTTGCCCGCTTCCAGACTGGCATCGGAATGCAATGCCAACATATAGTCGGGCAGGGGAAACCTCTGAAAGAGTCCATCCTTCAGCATTGCCTTCGACCCGACACTAATCTCTTCCGCCGGCTGAGCGACCATGAGGAGAGTGCCGCGCCAACGCTGCTTCATTTGGCTCAGGAGTCTCGCCGTTCCGATGAAGCACGTCATATGAATGTCGTGACCGCATGCGTGCATCACGCCGACATCCCGGCCTTGCACGTCCTTCGTGCGAATGCGGCTGGCGTAGTCGAGCCCGGTTTCCTCCACTACCGGCAAACCATCAAGGTCGGTCCGCACCATGATTACGGGACCGTCACCGTTCTTCAAAACTCCGACAAAGCCGTGACCGCCGACATTGCGCGTGACCGAAAAGCCGGCGCTTTCCAGCTCCTTGCTGAGCCGCGCGGCTGTATTCACCTCGCGCAAGGACAATTCGGGGTTCGAGTGCAGGCCGGTGTAGAGAGTCAATAGGGACTGAATCTCCCGATCCGTCAGCGACCGGATTTCCGCGTCGCTCGCGGCTTGTAGACTCTGCATGGCAATTCGCAAGGCCATGACGAGGGGCAAAATCCGAAGCATGCGCATCCCGTCAGAAGTCAAGCCTGAGACCGATCTGCACCTCCCGTGCCTGCGTTGAGGTGGACACGATCCGGCCGAAGTTGGCTGTTCCAAAGGAAACTCCCGGGTCTGCGAAATTCGCGTGATTGAGAGAGTTGAACAGTTCCGCGCGGAACTGGACCCGCTTCCCCTCCGAAATCCGGAAGTCTTTATAGAACGATAAATCCACCACTCCAATCCCCGGACCCTCCACCGTACCGGTGCCCGCGTTCCCGAAGGTGTACTGCGCGGCGCGCCGGAAGGCGCCGGTGTCGAAAAACTGAGTTAGCATCGCCTGCTTGTTGGGAGTGCTGAAATTATTGGGATTGCCAATGATGTCCGGCCTGCTGCCGCCGGCGTTCGAATTGTTGAAGGAATCCGTAGGCGTCAGGTAGTGGCCGGATTGGAACGTGGCGATCCCGCCGAACTTCCACCCGCCGACTATCAACTGAGCGACGCTATTGGCGCTACCACCCAGAGCTTTCCCCCTTCCCGCAGGTAGCTCATAGACCCAGCTCATCGCCACAATGTGGCGAATATCGAAAGGTGTGGGGCCTGCATCGTTTTTCCAGTTTCTGGTATCACGGAAGGGAACCTGCCCATTGAATTTGATTCCGGAGACGGAGGTTCCAAGCGCCTTTCCGAAAGTGTAAGCGCCCGACAACAGCAGGCCTTCGGGCCCGAGTTCCTTCTTCACTTTCATCTGCAGCGCGTTGTAATTGTTTGTGCCCCATGCCGGGTTGCCGGACAAACCCCCAAACTCCGGGTATGGGGATCGCGAAGCGACTGTGCCTGCGCCTGCCAATGGTTGATTAAAGTTGTAATCGAGGTAGGCCTTCCGTCCGGCGTTGGCAACGTAGGCGACCTCACCGCCTAGTTTCGGAGTGAACGAATGGCCGAGGCTCAGGGAATACTGCATGATGTACGGCGTCCGGTTGGTGTAGGCCGTGACGACCCTTCCCGAGACAGAGGGTACGACGCTGGTTTGATACGGAACGGCAAACGTGACCGCTGGAAAATCAGGGTTGCTGGTGATGGAAAGGGAAGGAACCCACGGTGGGCCAAAGGCCATGGCTTGTGTCACGTTCTGCGTAACCCAGTTGTAGAACATCCCATAGCCTCCGCGGAGAACCGTCTTATTGGAGCCGAATACTCTCCAGGCGAAGCCCAGCCGCGGAGCGAAATCATTGTGGTCCGTCCCCATCACCATGTTTCGCGGCAAGCCCAACGAGTCGGCGGTTACGGCGCCGGCCGGAGTGCCGGGCAAAGTGGGAACGGTATCACCGGAGAACACAAACTTCTTTATGCCCAAATCGAATGCGACCAGCCGGTTCTTGTTCTCGACCATGCGGGACCACAATTCGTATCGCAGGCCGAGGTTCACGGTGAAATTCTGTGTGACCTTCCAGTCGTCCTGGACGAAGCCCATGTACCAGCTTTGCGACAGGTCTTCCACCAATCTGGCCCCATTAACCGAGCTGCTGGCTACCTGTCCCAGCAGGAAGTCGGCAAAGGAGTGGAACTGATTCCCGGGGGTGCTCACGCCCGGCGTCGTGTAGTTGGGCCCAAAGTTGATGCCTCCTCTGGTGTTGGCTTCGAAGTCGACCTGATTGATTCGATTCCGGATGATGTCCACGCCGACTTTCCAGTTATGGGATCCGCTCACCTTGCTGAACGTGTCGGAAAACACGTAATTTGTGTAGGGCTCCCGGACCGGAGCAAAGGGGTCGTCGGCGATATTGGACCATCCGCTGACCGCTAGATTCGGAATGCCCGCTTTCTGTCTTTCGGCGCCGATGCCGGAAATGCCCGCGCCCTGAAAGTAAGCGGGACCCGACAACTTGCCGCGGCTTCCCCCGTTTATGAAGAAGCCGGCTTCGGTGGTTTCGTTATCGGCCGTGCGCTGATACTTGCTGAGCCCGAAGTTGAACGTGTTTAGAGCGGATGGGCCGAAAGCGTGTGTCCAGGAGGAACTGAAGTTGTAGCCCCTGAGGTCGAGATTCTGTCCAAATCCGGAGATCGGCAAAATCAGCCCCGGTCGTTGCCATGGCTCCAGTGCGCTGTCGGTTTCCCGCGTGTACCTTGCGGACAGGGTATCCTTCTCCGAGAAGTTGCGATCATAGCGGGCGGAGTATTGATTGCCGTCCGCCACCCGTTTAGGATTTGAAATGAAATTGCCGGCGAGACCGGGCAGCGTAGGATCCGGCCAGATCTGTCTGATGAATCTTGCTTGCGGCGTGATCCGAGCTTGCGGAATGAAGTTGCCTGGGAAGGGCAGGCGCGCCCGGGTCGCCGGATCGAGCGTGATCGGGTCGTAGATCGTCGCCCCCGTTCCCGTGAAGTCGCCGTTCTTGATGGCCGCGGAAGGCACCGTGATGGGCGCGGTCAGCCCGCGGGCTTGACGCTTCCCTTCATACGCCAGGAAGAAGAAGTCTTTGGTCGATTTCGGAATCTTCCCACCGAATGTGCCTCCAAACTGGTGGCGGCGGAACTCCGGCAGGTTCCCCGGTTGGAAAAACGGCCGCGCATCCAGGTTGTCATTGCGTGTGAAGAAGAAGGCGGATCCGTGGTATTGGTTCCCGCCGCGCTTAGTCACGACGTTGACTTGAGAGGCTCCGCTCAGGCCGAATGCGGCATCGTAAGTGTTCGTCTGGATCTTGAACTCCTGGATCATGTCGAGGCTGGGCGAGTAATTCTGGCGGCCCGCGCCGAACTCCATATTGATCACTCCATCGATCATGGTTGTGTTGGAGCCGGGGTCGGTCCCATTGGCGGAGAAGCTTCCGCCGGATTCGTCATAGAACGCCGCGTTTGCGGCGCTTCTTTGCACGCCAGGCGTTAGCAGGGCGAGCGACAAATACTGGCGGCCATTGAGCGGGAGCTCAACCACCTTCTTGTTGTCGATGACCTCGCCGATGGTTGCGTTCTCGCTCACAACAATCTGCGCCGCGCCTTCCACCACGACCTGCTGCGTCACGTCGCCAACCTGAAGAGCGATGTCGATTCTCGCGCGCTCATCCACCTGAAGCACAATTCCCCGAATCGTCTGGGTGCTAAAACCTGTGGCCCCGGCTGTGATTTCATACACGCCCGGCTTCAGATTCGCCGCTACGTATGACCCGTCGGCGCCGCTCACGACCTTGCGAACAAGGCCCGTTCCCGTGTCTTTCAGGGTTACCGAGGCTCCGGTGACGCTTGCTCCCGTTGGGTCGCTTACGGTCCCGACTACGGTACCTGTGCTCACCTGCGCGAGAATCGCCCCAACCATGACTGCAAGGTACAGTGCAATACACAAAGCTTTATTTTTCACGGCTGTTTCCTTTTTGATGGAGATGCAAAGACCGAGACGGTCGGAGTCCTGAAAGTCTTTCTCCGAGTCTAGGCATATGGCCCTGAAACTACAATGTCCAGGGTGCATGGAAGGGCCTGGTTGGCTCCGCCGGGAGCGAATCGTGGTTGTCCGATTTTGGAGATGTTCCGGCCGTGTATGCGGATCAGCCAAGCGGCTCGCCGGGATGCGCTGTGAATCCACCTGTGCCGGATGGCATTTCCGCCGCGTTGCCGGACTCAAAGAGATGCGCGGGCCGGGAGTTCGTCAGAACTGCAGCTTCAGAGCGAGTTGAACCTGACGCGGATTGTTTCCCTGGCTGCTGACTACCCCGAACGTCGCGTTGCCGAAAAGGGTCGCCGGAACTCCAAACTGGACATGGTTGAAGACGTTGAAGAATTCCGCGCGAAATTGCAGGTTGAAGCGCTCGCCTTTCCCAAACTGGTTGTTCTTGAAAAGGCTGAAATCCAGATTGTTCAACAGGTGCGAACGCGCGTCCGGGAGCGTGCGCGCCGTGTTTCCATAGGTGAAGGCGGGGGGTTGGCTGAACGTGCCGACGTCAAACCAGCGATTCAGCCTGTCCACGGGATTGCCTTCGAGTCTTGCGCTTGTGCCATTGTTGTTGGGCACGGCGTTGCTGACGAACGTACCGTAGACATCGGTGATTTGAGTGAAATTCCCGGTCAGATTCGTGTTGGTCGCAATCGAAAGAGGCCTCCCGCTCTGAGCCGAGTAGATGCCGTTCACCTGCCAGCCCGCAACAACCCGGTTCAGCGCCCCCAAGCCGTTCAGCAGACGGCGGCCCTTGCCGAAAGGCACCTCCCATGAGTAGCTGACGGCCAGACGCTGCGGCACGTCGTACGCCGAGAGAGAACGGTTGAGGCCGCGGTTGTAGATGTTTAGAAATCCCGCGTTCGTGGAGTTTCCGCCGGTATCGAGCCGGGCTTCGGTGTTCCCTATCGCCTTACTTGCCGTGTAGGCGACGGTTACCAGAGCGCCCCCGAACCTCTGCTTATATTGAACCTGCAGTGCGTGGTAGTTGGAATGCCCCACCGGATTCCCTTCATCGAATAGCGTGGTGAACTGAGGATACGGGCGCAGCAGTTGAGAGCGCGTCACCGTGCGCAGCGCCAGAGCGCCGGACTGGACGACGCCGAAGAACGGGTTCGGCACCTGTGCGTTGAGCCCCGTGCCGAGGCTCAGGTACTGGTCCGGAAGCTGATTCTGCTGGGCTGCGAATCCGGCGGGAAGCCCCACGCCGGCGCTGCCGGCATAACTCACTTCGAGCACCGTTTCCCGCGCCAGCTCCTGTTGAATACTGAAATTCCACTGCTGCATGTAGCCGCTGCGATAACGCCTGAGGTTCGCGGCCGCATCCTGACCGATCAGCGTATTCAGGCCCAGCGTGTTTCCGGGAGGTTCGAGGAGTCCGCCGGGATACGGATTGTCGAGCGTATTGTAAGGCGTCAGTCCACCGTCGAGCGACGTCACCATCGGGGTGTTGATGGCCCAGGCGGGAGCCCGTGTGTCGCCGGTGACTTCGGTCAGAGCGGCGGGAATCCAGAACAAGCCGAATCCGCTGCGAATCACCATGCGCGGAAACAGTTGGTAGGCGAGCCCAACGCGCGGCCCAAACTGGCGCTTGTAAAGGTCGAACGGCGACCGGGTCTTCGAATCGGCGAAGCGAAAGCCGCCGAGCAGCGGCAAGCCGACGGTCTGGCTGATGGGTAGCTGCGCGGATGGGTCGAGCCACATCTTGCGGTTATAGCGTTCGGTGATGGGCAGCTCCAGGCTGTAATCCATCCCGATGTTCAAGGTGAGCTTGCGGGTGATCTTCCAGTCGTCCTGAGCGAACACCGACAGGTATTTCCGCTGGTTCGCCAGCGGTTGGCTCTTGGCCGCCGAGGCGCTGGCAACGTCACCGAGCAGGAACGAGGCCAGTGGGACGCCGCTCGCGGCATTGAGGCTGAGCGGATTGATAGCGGTCATCTGATTCGTGAAATTGAAAATCGGCAGCAGCGAGTTCGCCAGGAACTGATTCATTTGCTGAACCCTGTAATCGCCTCCGAACTTAAGAGTGTGGTTTCTCTTTACCCAGGTGAGCGAGGCGCGCTGCCCCCAACTGTTCATTCCGCCAAAACTCTGACCGGCCGAAGCCGAGCCGCCGATACCGGCCAACCCGGCAATCGCAAAAGCGGGGAAACTCTTGATCTGAGCGTTGTCGGCAAAAGCTCTGGGGAAGCCGAGCGTGGTTACATCGAAACCCAGCGCTTCGGGAAAGCTCTGGAAATACAAGCGGGCGAAGCCGGTTCGGAATTCCCCGATGAGACTGGGATTAAAGACGGCGGTGGCTGAAAGCGTGGTGTGGTTACGAGCGTTCGTGACGGCCCGCGTCAACTTTGGCTCGTAGCCGAAGGGATCGTCGTTGCCTTGATCGAGCCAATCCCGCGCGTAGGTGCCGAAGATTTTCCAGCGAGCGTTCAGGTTATGGTCGAGCTTCGTAATGACCTGGTGCTCGTTGACCCGGCTGCCCGCTCGCGTCGAATAATTGTTGACGTTGGTCAAGGCCTGACCCGTCAGTGTGGGGAGCGGGAAAACCTTGACCACGTTTCCCGCAACGCGGCTGATCCGGTTCGGGGGAATGACGTTTCCGGGGAATACCTGGCGCATGTAAGTCCCGTTCGGCTGCAAGGTGGTGGTGAGCGGATCGGCAACGGCGACCAGCGCTCCGGCCGCGGTAAACGTCTGTGAGAAATTGCCCGACTGCTGCAAGGCCGTGGGAACGGTCGTGATGGCGGGCGCGCCTATCACCTGGCGGTATTCGTCCACATTGACGAAAAAGAAGGTCTGGTCGCGGCGGATAGGTCCGCCGAACGTGCCGCCGAATTCATTTTGATTGAAGGGCGCCCGCGGATTCCCGACGCGGTTCTGGAAGAAGTTGTTGGCGTTCAAATCCCGGTTGCGGAAGTACTCGTAGAGAGAACCGCGGAAGTTGTTGGTGCCCGACTTGATGCTCATGCTGATGACCGCTCCCGTGGTGCGGCCATACTCGGCGGAGAACTTGTTGGTCTGAGCGCGAAACTCCTGTGTGGCGTCGGCGGGGGGAACGAAGCTGGGCGCGTTCATTTGGGCCATATCGAGCGCGAGTCCCTCGACCAGGGTCGCATTGGACCCGGCGATCCCACCGTTGAACGAGTAGCCTTGATAACCGCCGCCGGGAGTGCCGGCTTGCACCGATCTCCCGCCGAAGCCGGCCTGAATTCGGATGCCCGCGCTCAACGCGAGCAGATCGATTGGATTCCGGCCGTTGAGCGGCAGCTCCGAAATCTGACGGCTTTCCACTGTCGTGCCTATCGTGCTGGTGGCGGCGTCGAGCAGAACGGCGCCCGCCTCGACGGAAACGGTTTCCCGCGTCTCTCCCACTTCAAGGTTGAAGTCGAGACGCGCCACTTGATCCACCTCAAGGCGGATCGGCTCGCGGCTGATCTGCTTGAAGCCCGGCGCCTCGGTGGTAACCCTGTAGCTCCCCGGCAGCAGGGCGGTGATGAGATAGTTGCCGGTCTGGTTCGCCACCGTTGAGCGGGCGACGGAGGTATCGATGTTGGTGGCCGTCACTTTCGTGCCCGCCACGACGGCGGAGGACTGGTCGGTAACGGTTCCCGTCAACTGCGCCGTTTGACCGAAACCGATCGCGGCAAACAGGCTGGCGGCGGCAAGAGCTTGGATAGACAACATAGTCTTCTTCATAGGGGCATCTCCCGAACTGCGATGAAGTATATCAATTTTGGACTTGCGTGGAAATTCCACCCAATTTCACGCAATTTCGCTGGCGGCGGAACCGGCGTCCAGTACGCGCACAGCCGCGATCTTCGGAAGCGGCTGTAAGTTGACCGGCGCATCGCCCACCAGGCTCATCTCCCGATCCGTGTGTTATCCTGCGGGCCATGAGGCTCCTGGCCGCCGCTTTTTGTTTGGTCTCTCTTTCGTGCGCCAAGCGCGACGTTCCCGCGCTTGAAAAGCAGTTCGCGGAATCCATGTCGGGCGTGACGCTTGTGGGCCGGTTTTCCGGCCACGGAAAGGATCTGAAGGAAGACCGGTACGAGATTGAAAGCGTGTCCAAGATACAGGGAAATCTGTGGCTTTTCAAAGCGCGGATCCTGTACGAGAAACACGACGTGACAGTCCCTCTGCCGCTCGTGGTGGAATGGGCGGGCGACACTCCCGTGATTACGCTCACCGATGTATCGGTGCCCGGACTGGGTACGTTCACGGCCCGCATACTCATTTACCGCGGCGAGTATGCCGGGACCTGGAGGGGCAAGACCGCGGGCGGACAGATGTTCGGTCGAGTGATCAAGACGCTGAAGTGAGTAGTGGATGGAGACGCCAGCCATCCGCGGCGTTTGACACACGCCGTATTCGCGGTATATTACAATCACCAGGATGAACACAGAGTTCACCACCTCCGCTCGGGAGCATTTCATACCGAATCCTCACTTGAGCGATGAGGTGAACGGCAGCATCATCCAGTCGGAAATCGAAGGCGGCGTGTATGTCGGCGATCTGCCGCAGGGCGCGGAACTCGAGGTACAGACGCAGAACCGTTCCTACAGGCTGGTCAATCAGGGGAACGGAAACGTATTGATTTCCGGACACCCGAGATTCTGCCCCGAGCCGGTGCTTGTGCATATCGACGGCTCCAACTGGGGCGGGTCGATGCTGAAGGTATCCTTTATCGGACGCGGCATGCACCTGGAGTTCCGGCATCCCGAGTACAGCACCGTCATCACTTCACGCATCGTGGAAATTCGTCCCGTAAGCTGAGCGGAGCTTCCGGGACGCAGCCGGCGTCCGGAGACTACCGGTGCGGCGTCGATTGGCGCCGCGGCGGCCGAGTCGAGCAGATAGAGACTGCGCGCACCGAAAGACACCCCTGGTCACAAAGAACAGGCGCCCCTGAAGACGCATCGAAAATCTACTACCTCAGTCCGGCCGGCGAAATCGAGCGCCATCTCCGGCGCGACGTCGAACGGCCGCGCGGCAGTGAGGCGCGCCCCAGCCATCCAGCCTGAACCCCGGGCTGGACAGAAAAGCTCGGCAACCCCTTCCGCGCCATGCCCCAATTCGGCCATTGCTTAATGCCGCGCCGTGAACGATAATGAAGTAGAACTTCCGAATGTTCAGTACCGGACCAGGAGATACTGTGAAGCGTGCCGGATCAGACGATGCCCTCCGATGTTCGTTTTGCCACAAAAGTCAGGATGTCGTTGGGAAGCTGATTTCGTCCCCGAGCGACTATCCACGCGCCTACATCTGCGACGAATGCATCGCGGTCTGTAATTCAATCCTCGAAGACGACAAGTCGGACCACCCGGCGGCCACCCCCAACAAGTTTCCAAAGCCGCTCGAAGTCAAGGAATACCTGGACCAGTACGTCATTGGGCAGGAGTCGGCCAAGAAAAAACTTGCCGTAGCGGTGTACAACCACTCCAAGCGCATTCATATGAATAAGATGCGCAGTTCGGACGTGGAGCTGTCCAAGTCGAATATTCTCCTCATAGGGCCGACTGGGACGGGTAAGACGCTGCTCGCGCAGACCCTGGCGCGGATTCTCGACGTCCCGTTTGCGATCGTCGATGCGACCACCCTCACGGAAGCCGGGTACGTGGGCGAGGATGTCGAAAACATCATTCTTAAGCTGCTGCAGGCCGCGGATGGCGATGTGCAGCGGTGCCAGCAGGGCATCATATATATAGACGAGATCGACAAAATCTGCCGCAAGGACGAGAATCCGTCGATCACGCGGGACGTTTCGGGCGAGGGCGTGCAGCAGGCGCTTCTGAAGATTCTCGAGGGTACGGTCGCGAACGTGCCGCCGCAGGGCGGCAGGAAACATCCGCACCAGGAATTCACCCAGATCGATACCACGAACATCCTTTTTATTTGCGGCGGGGCGTTTGTGGGGATGGAGAAGGTGATCAGCCGGAGAGTGGGGAAGAAGACGATGGGCTTCCACACGCCGGAAGAGAAGAAAGGCGAAGTCCGGCCCGCGACGGGCAATCAGCGCGACACGGCGCTGCTCGAGCAGATTCAGCCGCAGGACCTGATCCGGTTCGGGTTCATCCCCGAGTTTATCGGACGCCTGCCGGTGGTCTCCGTGCTCGAAGACCTGGATAAGGCCGCGCTCGTGCAGATCCTTTCGCGCCCCAAAAACGCGATTATCCGCCAGTACCAGCGCCTGTTCGAGTTCGAGAACGTCCGGCTGAAATTCACCGACGATGCGCTCGAAGCGATCGCGGAGCTAGCCATGGATCGCAAGGTCGGAGCTCGCGGATTGCGCATGATTCTTGAAGACCTGATGCTGGATCTGATGTACTATCTGCCTTCGTACAAGAAAGTGCGGGAGTTTCAGGTTACGCGCGAGATGGTGCTCGCGCAGAAGATCAGTCTGACACTGCTCGAAAAAGCCGGATAGACTTCGCCCGAATTGGCGGACACGCTGTTGCGCGCGTTTCTGCTACCCTGAAAGTTGCAGCCGTCCAAGGCGGTTGAAATCGAATTGATGCTCACCTCTAAAGATAAATCCGATACAAGACGATTGCCGATGATGCCCATCCGGGACGTTGTCATCTTTCCGTACATGATGACGCCGTTCGTCGTGGGGCGCGAATCGAGCGTGAGAGCGCTTGAGGAGGCCATGTCCGGCGACCGGAAAATCTTCCTGGCCACCCAGCACGACGCTTCGATCGACGAACCGAAGCCGAACGAGATCTACAGCGTCGGCGCGATTGTGAACATCGTCCAGAGCCTGAAGCTTCCGGACGGAAATATCAAGGTGTTGGTTGAAGGCGTCGAACGGGCGAAAGTCGTTTCGGTGAGCGATGAAGAGGGATTCTTCCGGGCCGTCGTCCGAACCTTCAGTTTCAAGGTGGAGGCCGGTTCGCAGCTCGACGCTCTCACCGGACGCGTCACCACGCTGTTTGAGCAGTATGTCAAACTGAGCCAGAGCCTGAACTACGAGACGATGGTGGCGGCCATTCGTGTGGACGAGCCGAGCAAGCTCGCCGATACAGTGGGCGCGAACCTGCAGTTGACCATCGAGGAGAAACAGGAGCTGCTTGAGATATTCGATCCGATCGACCGGCTGACACGCATCGCCGAGGTGCTCGACATCGAGATCGAAAAGCTCAACGTCGACCGCACCATTCAGGGCCGCGTCAAGCGCCAGATGGAGCGCGCGCAGAAAGAGTATTACCTCAACGAGAAGATCAAAGCGATTCAAAAGGAATTGGGACGGGGCGAAAAGAGCGAAATCGACGAGTTGAAGAAGAAGATCGAAACGTCCGGCATGACCAAGGACGCGCTCGACAAGGCTTTCGCCGAGCTGAAGCGGCTGGAAAACATGCCGCCCATGTCGGCCGAGTCGACCGTTTCGCGCAACTACCTGGACTGGCTGCTGGCGGTGCCGTGGAAGGCTAAGTCCAAGGAAATCCGCGACTTGAAGTTCGCCAAGGAAGTCCTCGAGTCGGATCACTACGGTCTTGAGAAAATCAAGGAGCGCATTCTCGAATTCCTGGCCGTGCGCCGGCTGGTGAAGAATCCGAAGGGGTCGATTCTGTGCTTCGTCGGGCCTCCGGGCGTTGGGAAAACGTCGCTTGGCATGTCGATCGCGAAGTCCACCGGCCGCAAGTTCGTGCGCATGTCGCTCGGCGGCGTCCGCGACGAAGCCGAAATCCGCGGCCATCGCCGCACCTATATCGGCGCGCTGCCCGGACAGATTATCCAGATGATGAAGAAGGCGGGTACGAAGAATCCCGTCTTCATGCTGGATGAGGTCGACAAGATGTCCACCGACTTCCGCGGCGACCCGTCCTCGGCGCTGCTCGAGGTGCTCGATCCCGAGCAGAACTACATGTTCGTCGACCATTATCTCGACGTCGAGTACAACCTGAGCGAGGTGCTTTTCGTCGCCACCGCGAATGTCCTGCATACCATACCTCCGGCGCTGCAGGATCGCATGGAGGTGATCCGTCTTTCGGGCTATACCGAGCTCGAGAAAATGGAAATCGCCAAGCGCTTTCTGGTGAAGAAACAACTCGAGCAGACCGGTCTGAACGCCGGGAACATCGATTTCAGCGACGCGGGCATCAACGCGCTGATTCAGGGTTACACCCGCGAGGCAGGCGTGCGGAACCTGGAGCGGGAGATCGGAAACGTTTGCCGCAAAGTGACGCGCCAGGTCGTGGAAGCTCAGGGGAACACTCCGGAGAGCAAGAAGTCCAAGAAGGCAAAAGCTAAGGCTGCCGCGCCGCCTCTCCCTCCCGTTGTCATCTCCGCGGAGAAAATCGGCGACTTGCTGGGTCCGGCGAAGTTCCGGGACTTGCAGACGGAAAAGAAGAACGAGATCGGCGCCGCGGTGGGCTTGGCCTGGACCGAGGTCGGCGGGCAGATCCTGACCACGGAAGCGCTGTTGATGGAAGGGAAAGGGAAGCTCACGATCACGGGAAAGCTGGGCGAGGTGATGCAGGAATCCGCTCAGGCCGCGATGAGTTTCATCCGCTCGCGCGCCCACCAGTTCGGCCTTCCGCGAGATTTCTATCGCAGCCTGGACATCCATCTGCACGTGCCTGAAGGGGCCATTCCCAAAGACGGTCCGTCGGCCGGGATTACGATCTGCACGACGATTTGCAGCGCTCTTTCACGCGTGCCGGTTCGGGGCGATGTGGCGATGACGGGCGAGATTACGCTGCGCGGCAAGGTACTGCCGATTGGGGGGCTCAAGGAGAAATTGTTGGCCGCGCACCGCCACGGTATCTTTGAGGCGATCCTGCCGAGGGATAATCAGAAGGACTTGCCGGATATTCCGGAAAATGTTCGCAACGTGATGAAGCTCCACTTCGTCGATTCAATGGACGAAGTCCTGAAAATCGCTCTCGAACGGGAGATTGAAGCCCTACCGCTTCCCGCCGTGGATGTTTCCGCGCAGGCGGGCGATGGCACACTCACTCACTGAGGTATAATTTATCGCAGGGGCGTCTTCAGTTTGGAGACAGCCCCGCCTTAACATAAACAATTTGACCGCGGAATTTGTAATCAGCTCGGCTGGACCGGATCAGTTCCCCTCCGACGGTCTGTCCGAAGTAGCATTTTTGGGGAGAAGCAACGTCGGCAAGTCCAGTCTGATCAACTCGCTCCTGGGTGTGAAAAGACTGGCGTTTACAAGCAGCAAGCCGGGCTGCACGCAAACCATCAATTTTTTCCGGGTGGACGGATCTTTTTACTTCGTCGACCTGCCGGGTTATGGGTATGCCCGGGTTCCCCGGCACATCTCCCAGGAATGGAAAAAGCTCATTGAAAGCTATCTGCTGTATAGAAGTACTCTAAAGCTCGCCGTGCTGATTCTGGATGCCCGTCACGGCTGGATGGAAAAAGATCTGGAGCTGAAGGAATGGCTGGAGCATTATGGTCAGCCGTACGTCGTGATCGCCACGAAGATGGACAAACTGAAGAACCAATCGGAAACGCAGCGGGGACTTGCGGCAATAGGCAAGATAGCCCCGGACGTACATCCGTTCTCGGCCGAAACGGGCCGGGGAGTGAGGGAAATTTGGCAAGCGATAACGAAAACAATGCACCCATGAGTGCCCCACCGCCGCCTACCGAAAAGGCGGCAGAGAAACCGGCGGAAGCCAAGGCCTCCGTGGCCGACGCAAAAGCCCCGGAAAACAAACTTCCGGAAGCCGCTCTGGCTGTCGACGTGCCCGGCGCAGGACCCCAAAACCCCGGAGCCCAGAGGCGCAAGGCAAGCGCCGCCGCCAAGAACGGTTCTCCGACGCTCGATCTGGTCGAACTGAAGGATATGAACATCCAGAAGCTCAACCAGGTTGCCAAAGATATGGGGGTTGCCGGCGCCGCCGGTCTCCGTAAGCAGGAGTTGATCTTCAAGATCCTGCAGACCCAGGCCGAGAAGAGCGGCCTGATCTTTTCCGAAGGCGTGCTCGAGTGCCTGCCTGACGGCTTCGGATTCCTCCGCGCGCCCGAGTACAATTATCTGCCCGGCCCCGACGACGTCTATGTCTCGCCCTCGCAGATTCGCCGTTTCGACCTCCGCACGGGAGACACGGTATCCGGCCAGATCCGTCCCCCAAAGGAAGGCGAGCGGTATTTCGCGCTCATCAAAGTGGACGCGATCAACTTCGAGCCGCCGGAGGAAGCGCGGAGCAAGATCTTCTTCGACAACCTGACGCCGCTCTATCCCAACTCGCGGTTGAAACTTGAAACCGCCCGCGACAGTTACTCCGGCCGCGTGATGGATCTGCTCACCCCGATCGGCAAGGGCCAGCGCGGTCTGATCGTCTCTCCGCCCCGCACCGGCAAGACCATGCTTTTGCAGTCGATCGCGAACTCGGTCACGGCCAATCATCCGGAAGTTTCGCTGATCGTGCTTCTGATCGACGAGCGGCCCGAGGAAGTGACGGACATGCAGCGATCCGTCCGCGGCGAAGTGATTAGCTCGACCTTCGACGAGCCCGCGACGCGCCACGTTCAGGTGGCCGAAATGGTGATCGAGAAGGCCAAGCGTCTGGTCGAGCACAAGAAGGACGTCGTGATCCTGCTCGACTCGATTACGCGTCTGGCGCGCGCGTACAACACGATCGTGCCGCCCTCGGGCAAAGTGCTGTCGGGCGGAGTCGATTCGAACGCTCTGCAGCGTCCCAAGCGCTTTTTCGGCGCCGCGCGGAACATCGAGGAGGGCGGCTCGCTGACCATCATCGCGACGGCGCTCATCGACACCGGCAGCCGCATGGACGACGTGATCTTCGAGGAATTCAAAGGCACGGGCAACATGGAAATCCACCTGGAGCGGAAGCTCGTGGACAAGCGCGTGTTCCCGGCGATCGACATCAACAAGAGCGGCACTCGCAAGGAAGAGCTGCTGATGCCGCGGGAAGAATTGAACCGCGTGTGGATCCTGCGCAAAGTGCTGGCTCCGCTTTCCCCGGTGGAAACCATGGAGCTTCTACTCGATAAGCTGGGCAAGACGAAGAGCAACCAGGAGTTCCTCGGGTCGATGAGCGGGTAGCGGAGCTCGCTGCGGCGGCTGAACCCCGGCTACTTAGCTTGGATCGCGCCGCAGCGTGAAGGTGAAGCGGGCGAGCGGCAAACCGTTTGAGAGCCAAGGGCTCCAGGCCCGGTTTCCGCGCGACGCGGTGTTCTCGCCCTAATCGCTCGACCTCAACTACAAGGGTAGAGCGCCCGTCTTACTTCCGCTGCAATTCCAGCGGCGCGCGCTGGCTGTCAAACGATTCGAGCCGCAGCGTCCACTTCAGCGGCACGTTCTCGGGCGGCTAGCACACCTTGTCGTCACATGCCTGATACCGGAACGTGCCGGCGATCTCCAGATCGCGCGCCGCGCCGCGAAGCTCCGCGGAATTTTTCAGCAGTCTGGCGCCCTTCGGACCCCGCAGGTTTTCGAACGTGCGGCGTTTTCCATCCTGGCCCGGGATATCGAAGGCCGGAATCTTCGCGCCTGTCGCCGGGCCGGTCTCCGCGTTTTCGTCCAGCTTGGGAATCGGTCTTGGCCGCGCCCGACCAAACCGCGCGGGGACTATCATAGCAGGCCCGGCAAAGGGTCTTTGTTATCATAAGGAAATTCGATGGTGATTCACATAAGCTCCGTGCGCTTCGATTCCTTTTCCCTCGAAAGCGGCGCGACTCTCGTCCCGGTCGACGTCGCCTATCAGACCTACGGCGTCCTCAACGACGCCCGTTCGAACGCGATCCTGATTCTTCACGCCTTCTCGGGCGACGCGCACGCCGCCGGCATCAGCCAAGAAACCGGCAAGCCCGGCTGGTGGGATAACATGATCGGCCCGGGCAAAGCGTTCGATACGGATGTTTATTACGTCATTTGTACCAATGTCGTCGGCGGATGCCGCGGAACCACCGGTCCCTCGTCTCCCGATCCTCGAACCGGAAAGCCCTATGCCATGTCCTTTCCAGTCGTCACGATCAGAGACATGGTCCGGCTTCAGAAGCGGCTGACCGATTCGCTCGGGATCGGCCGCCTCCTGGCCGTCGCGGGCGGCTCGATGGGGGGAATGCAGGCCCTCGAGTGGGCGGTCTCGTTCCCGCAAGGCGTCGCCGCCGCGATTCCCATCGCCACCACGGCCCGCCACACCGCGCAGCAGATCGCCTTCAATGAGGTCGGCCGCCAAGCCGTCCTCGCCGACCCCGACTGGAACAACGGAGATTACTACGGCGGCACGCCGCCGGCTCGCGGATTGGCGGTCGCCCGCATGGTGGGGCACATCACCTATATGAGCGACGATTCCATGCGTGAGAAGTTTGGCCGCAAGCTCCGCAGCCGCGAAAAAACGGGTTACGATTTTTCCGGCGATTTCGAGGTTGAGAATTACCTCCGCTACCGGGGCAGCGAGTTCGTCAACCGCTTCGACGCCAATTCGTATCTCTACATCACGAAAGCCATGGACCTCTTCGATCTCAGCAACGGCAGCGCCACTCTCGCTTCCGTTTTCGAAAAGGCGTTCGCGCGGTTTCTCGTCATTAGCTTCAGCTCGGACTGGCTCTACCCGAGCTACCAGTCTCTGGAAATCGTGCGCGCGCTGCGCGGGCGGAACTGCGACGTGGCTTACTGTGAGCTGCCTTCGAACCACGGCCACGATGCCTTTCTCGTCGATGTCGCGGAGCAGAGCGACCTTGTCCGCGGATTTCTCGCCAGCACCTTCGCCAGGGGGAACCGGTGAGCGGTACCCAGGAAGCGCGCCGCGGCCCCTTCGTCCGTGAGCTTCTCGGACGCAGCGATTACGCGATTATCGGCGAAATCGTCGAACCCGGAACGCGCGTGCTCGACCTCGGATGCGGCGAAGGCGAACTCCTCCAGTGGCTCGCCGAGAACAAGAACGTGGACGCGCGGGGAATCGAAATTTCCGCTTCGAAAGTCCGCCGCGCCATCTCCCGCGGCGTCTCCGCCTACCAGGGCGACATCGAAGGCGGACTCGACGACTATCCCGATCAAGCCTTCGACTACATTATTCTGAGCCAGACGCTGCAGGAAACGCGCCGTCCGCTGAAGGTGCTTCGCGAAATGCTGCGCGTCGGCCGCCGAGCCATTGTGGCGTTTCCGAACTTCGGCCACTGGTCCGTACGCGCCTCCATGCTCCTCTCCGGCGGCGCTCCCAGGAATAAACTGTTCCCGCACGACTGGTACGATTCGCCAAACATCCATTTCCTGACGGTACACGATTTCGAGAGCCTCGCCTTGAAGGAAGCGCTCACCATTGAGAAGCGCTACTTCCTGGCCGGCCACCGCCGCGTGGCGTTCCTTCCCAACCTTACGGCCGAGGTAGCGGTCTTCCTGGTCCGGCGGTAAGGACTTGGAATGAAGCAACTGTTGCAGCCGGCAGCTGGTGGGGCGGGCGGAGCGCCGGGATAAACCGGCATGCAATGAGGAATGAAAGAGTCCGGCAGGAAAGGAGGAGCGAATCCATCCTGACCCCGAGTCTTGCGGAGCGCATCGTAAGGTGCGGTCCGAAGCGTAGACAGGGGCAGCGACGG
>CAMDED010000023.1 GCA_945893365.1 Candidatus Sulfopaludibacter sp. SbA3
CGGGCGCTATCTCCGCAAGCGAAAGGGCGGATCGAGCGGATGTGGAAGACATTTCAGGACCGGCTGAAGAGTGAACTGCGGCTGGCGAAGGCGAAGACGGTGGAGGAAGCCAACGAGGTATTGGAGCGATTCGTGAAGGACTACAACGAGCGGTTCGCAAAGCCGGCGAAGGAAACGGAGAGTGATTTCCGGAAGTTGGACCGGAAGGTGAACCGGGACCGATTGTTCAGCCTGAAGTACTACCGGACGGTGGGGAAGGATCACGTCATCCAGTTCGGGAAGCGATCGATCCAACTGCCAAGGAAGAAGGGAAAGGAAAGCTACGCGGGCAAGGAGGTAGAGTTGTCGCATCAACTCAATGGAGAGTTGCACGTCCGGCTTGGAGAGCAATGGCTGTACAAGGAGGAGATGCCGCTGGAGTATCTGCCGGGCCAGGCACCACCGAGGCCACGCGCGGGGAAGCCGAAGCAGCCGCGGATTTACATTCTGGGTGGACGCCCCGCAGTGGCGGCGCGGTGAAGAACCAGGAAAACAGAAAAGCCCCGTGTCATGCGGCGACAGGCTCTCGGGGCGGTGGGAAAGTGGAAATCCCGCTCTTGGATTTGCACTTTCCCACGGCCCACAGTTCGAGAAATGCATTTTGTGTTGAGAAGCGAGAACAAGTCGGAACTGTGGGAATGTGGGAATCTCGCGCCGCCTGCGAGATTTCCAAGGAGCGGTGGGAACGGTGGGAAACCGGCTTTTGGTTTTCCACGGTTTCCAACGCTCCGTCATTCCCAGAGTTCTCGGGGGGTGACAAGTTTTCGTTGCAGTTAGGGTGACACATTATGGTTGCAACAACACTTTTTGGGACGATTCTTGGGCTCGCGGCCAACTCGGGCCGAAATCGGGAGGGTGCGCCGGGAAACGTTGCCTCGAACAAGACCTTGAGCACGCTTCCGGCCCGAACGCCTGTTTACCGAATCCGATCCGCCAAGGCCCCGCACGAGCTCCTCGAACGGATCGGCGATTCGCTTCCCGGCGTTGTCCCCGACGCCGAGACTCATGGCCACGAAGGGCGAGCCACCACTCGCGGCCGGCTTCGGTGCGATCCATGCCGAGGCGCACTCGACTCCGAATGTCTCAGCGACCCAACGCCTCGTGAGATCCGAGTGTGTATCGGCCTCGTCGCTGCCGCAGGCGCGGCTCTTTTCAGGCATGCCCAGATGTATTCGACCGGATTCAGCTCCGGAGCGTAGGGCGGCAAGTACTCGATTTCAGTCCGGCCTTCCAACGTTTCCAGATGCTCGCGCACCAGCCGGTTTCGATGTGCCGCCAGACGATCCCAAACGGTGTTCAGCCCGGATCGTCTCCTCGAATGGCTCGAAGCAGAAGTTCCACACCGTCAGGCCAGCGATCAACGACAACGTTTTCCAGTTGAAGTGATGGAACAGGGTCGGCGTTTCCCCGCGCGGCGCCCAGGTTCGACAACGATGGGGCCTTTGGCTCACCGGCTTTCGTCGATGAAGACGATTCGTGCGCCCTTGTTTGCGGGCTCTTTGTTGTTAATGGCAGGCCAAGTCTCCTTCTTCCACTCGGCGATGCCGGCCTCGTTCCTTTCCAAGGCCCGCCCCACTGGCCGCTGGGAGCTCCAGTTCGTCTGCCGCAGCAACTTCCACACGTGACCGGCGTGATCGCGAACGCCGAACTCGCGACCAATCAGATGCGCCATCCGTTCGCAGGTCCACAGCGGCGTCGTGTAACCCAACGGCTCTGGCACGGCCGGCAGCCGATCCACCAAACGATCGCGCTGCTTTTGATCCGGACGCGGCTTGCGGCCAGCCCGTCCGTCGGACCGAAGCGCTTCCGCACCTCCGGCGGCGCTCTGTGCCCGCCGGCTCACGGTTTGGTTGCAGACTTTGACCCGGCGCGCAATCTCATTGTTGTTCAAGTCTTGATCGAAGAACCGATAGGCGGTCATCCGCCTCGTCTCCAATGCTTCGAAATCCCGAGATACACCGGTTGGATTGCCCATGCCGGACTGAACCCGAATCACTCGAATCCCTTGACAGCTCCGCTAGCGCGCTGCAATATTGAGGTATGAAAGACTCGCGTCGCGTCTTCTTAGGAGTTACGGGGTGGGTCGCCGGGATCAGCGCCCTCCATATGTGGCTCAACGTCAACTGGAATGCGCTCCGCGACGGCCTTCGCTCGCGCGCCCTACTCCAAACGCTGGAAGTAGCCGGGTTGCCCGTCACCTGCAACCTCACGCTTCCCATCGCCTGCGTGGCGCGCAATCTCGACAGAACCGTCGCCCGAGCGAACTTCGAATACAAACGGTACAACGGTTGGCCGGAGGTCAAAGAGTCGCTCATTTCCGGCAAGATCAACGCCGCCTACATGCTGGCGCCGCTGGTAATGGATCTGGTGACGAAGGACGTCCCGCTTAAGATCGTCTCCATAGGTCATAGGTCGGGCGCGGTCATCATGGTGCGCACTGACTCGCCCTATCGGAAGTTCAAGGATCTGACCGGCAAGCGAATTGCCATCCCCAGCCGCTTCGCCGTCGACTTTCTCTTTCTCCGCAAGATGCTGATTAGGGAAGGCATGTCGGACAAGGACCTTCAGATCGTCGAGATGCCGCCTCCCGACATGCCCGCCGCGCTCTTCACCAAGGCGGTCGACGCGTACTGTACCGGCGAGCCGTATGGCGCCGCGGCGCAACGCGCCGGATACGCAGTTCCCTTGCGGATGACGCGCGACGAATGGCCCAACTACATCTGCTGCGTCCTCACCGTGCGCCAGGAGCTCATCGATGAGAACCCTGGCCTGGTGCAGGACCTCGTCAACTACGTGCAGGGGGCCGGCCAATGGCTCGATGCCGATCGGGGCCATCGGACCCGGGCGGCCGAGATCTCCTCCGATAGTAAGTACTTTAATCAAGACCGGGCGATCATCCAATACGTCATGGACAACCCGAGCGACCGTGTAACCTATGGAGATCTGCGGATGATCAAGGAGGAGTTCGACGATATGATGCAGCTCTCCTTGCAAGCCGGAACGCTCAAAAGCCCCATTGCCTTCGAGCGCTACATCGACGACCGCTTCGTGAAGGCTGCTATTCCGGCGCGCATCGCGCTGTAAGGGCTCAATAATGAAGAAAACGCTCCTCGTCGGCGCAGTGGTTCTTCCCCTCGTAGCAATGGGAACCTACTTCGCCTTTCGGCGGGCCCCGCAAGCCGAACAGGGCCTTCGCTCCGGTACCTTCGAGCCGCCCCGCGAGGCGCCCGCCTTCAGTCTGGACGGCTCCAACGGCAAGACGCTGAGCCTGCGCAACCATCTCGGCAAAGTGGTCATCTTGGAGTTCGGCTACACCTTTTGTGAGGATGTCTGCCCGGTAACGCTTGCCCACCTGACCGCAGTCTACAAGAAGCTGGGGAGCGCTGCGCGCGACGTCCAGCTGATTTACGTGACGGTCGATCCAGAGCGCGACAGTCCGGAGCGCCTGCGCGAGCACCTGACCGCCTTCAACCCGAGCTTCCTCGGCGCCACAGGCCCCCCCGACGAGCTCAAGGCCGTTCAGAAAGCCTACGGCGTCGTCGCCAAGCACGTGGTTTCCCGGAATCAGGCACTCGGATACGGAGTGGATCATTCGTCGTCCCTCTACCTGGTCGACAGGCAGGGAAAACTCCGCGGGCTGGTGCCCTTCGGTACTCCAGCCGACGACATCGTTCACGATATCGAGCTCCTGTTGAAGATGGGGGCATGATGTCGACTGCTGCCGACGCTCTCTCGGACGTCCATCCACGTGATGAAGATGGTCTACGGACTCCATCCCGAACGCGTCGTCGCCGGCTCTTCGGGATCGTCGGCGGCGTGATCTTAACCCCTGTCATCTTCGCGGCGATGTGGCCCGTGACCTTCGACTCGCGAGAAGAGCTGTTCGAGATCCCCAAGGGTACCTGGGCTCGCCGGATGGCCGGCGAAAAGCGCGAGATCCTGCCGTCGGAGATTCATCTACTCGTCGGCATTCGTAACGTGTTGATGCTGAAGAACTCGGACGACGTGCCGCAAATCTTCGGGCCGACCTTGCTGATGCCGGGCCAGACCCTCCGACTACCCTTCACGACGCCGTCGGAGAACTACTTTGCCTGCACCGCACACGCGAGTGGGCAGCTCATCGTTTTTGTGGAAGCAGCGCCGGCCTGGCCGTGGAACCGGCTCAGCTGGCGGGTACGACGAATACTACGCTGGTTGTCCAAGCCATGAGGGCGGCCATGCTCAGTCATCGCTGGCGTTGGCCGCTTCTCATCGGAGTGGTGGCGGTCGTCGGCTCCACTTCACGCGAGACCGCGCGGCGGCAGCGGTCCGTTGGCTATGCGGAAGCGCGCACGGTGGTGAACCGCCGCTGCATCGAGTGTCACTCTGCGCAACCGACCAGCCGCGCCTTCCCGATTGCCCCTCGAGGAGTCATGCTCGACACCGCCCTGCAGATGAAACAGTACGCCCGGCGGATCGAGGCGCGCGTGGCAGTGGAGCGCACGATGCCGATCGCAAACATGAGCGGCATGACCGACGACGAGCGCTGGGTTCTCGGTCGTTGGGTGGAGACGGGCGCCAAAATCCAATAGTGGCGATGGATCTGCGGCGGCCGCTTGCGGTTGATCGCCATAATGCTCGGCCCGTTAAAGGGGTGCTCCATCACCCCTCGGTGCGGATCGGCGAGTTGCGCGTGCTGGGCGCCTGGACGACGTAAAGGACAAGCGCACTTCTTATATTAGGGGTCTTGCTCCGATGGGATCTTATGTGAACTTCGGGTGAGAGACTCTTCCGGCGGAGGGTTGTAAGCCCTAACGATCCAGCAGGATGCTGAATTCCTCCCTGCTACGCTGTCTTTTCACCAATGGGATCCATCTTCCATCGCCGGTAGTGCCCTGGCAATCCACCCAACGCCGGGCGCCAGCGATGGAGGACCCGGATCGGCATCTCAAGCATCGGTTGCGCGATCTTGTCCGGTTCGGCGGCCTTTTTCGACGCCGCCACCGCCGCTTTCAGCGCCTTGTGCTCGCACTGGCCAAGCCTGATCCTCGGAGCAGGGCTGGTCCACTGTGCGCTTGCACCGGTGGCACAGGTACCGGCGCACCCGGATCACGCCTTCGAAGGCCACGTCTGCGATCGTGCGCTGGTAGGAGCCGTGGCCTGCGGGTGGCCGTTTCGCTTCACATTGCGGGCAGTGGCCGGGACGGTAACGATTCGGGATCGCCGATCCCGGCCGAATAGTGTTGGATCGAGCCGATAAATGCATGTAGGATCTCTGTATGGACACCAGGAACATCAAACGTCAGGCACTCTACCTCGTCATCGGCGCTCTCGGCTGTGTTCTCGTCTGGAAAATCGCACCGCTCTTGAGCACATCTAGTTTCGTAATTAGGATGACCCCCGGCGCGAATATGACACAGGGTCCCCACGCGCCTCCGGGTTCGGTGCTGGTGAACGTCAGTATGGTCGGGTTCGACCCTGCGTCGATCGAGGCGAAAGCCGGCCAGCCGCTTAAGCTGGCGTTCTTTCGGCCCAACACGGCAAACTGTGGCCGTGAAGTGGTATTCCCCAGCCTCGGTATACGGAAAGAGCTTCCGCCAGGTCAAACCGTAGTTGTGGATATTACACCTTCAAAGAGCGGCCCGCTTGGTTTTGAATGTGGTATGAAAATGCTGAAGGGACAACTGATCGTTCGCTGAGGTCAAGCTCGGCCCCGGTTGTGAACGGTTTCCTAGGCAACCGCGCGCGTAAGAGCAAGCCCTGTGCCATTCCTAGTCTAGTGTGGAGTCCCGGAGCCCGACGGAGAACTGTGAAAAATTACCTCCGTGGCGTCCACCGCCGTCCAAATCGACATCCACTGAGTCTTTTGTTTCTGGTGAAAAATCCCGTAAGCGATCGATATTTCTTAAATGGCATCTAAGCACGCTCCCAAGCGCACCACATGCCCACAGGCCGGTCTGCGTCGTCGGTGCTATACGGCTATGTACCCGGCATCGGTGGTGGGTGCTGGGAATGGGAGCGCCCGGATCACGACGTTTACCCAGGTAGAGTTCGAAACGCCTCGTCGAGGATATTCCGACCATCTCCTCGGCCGTGCAATCGACGCTTCACGAAACCGGGCCTAACGAAAACCGTGTCTGCAACGTCAATTCGATGTTCAATCAGGGCTACGGAATCACGTTCCACGGCACGAAGGGAACGATGTTCCCGGACCGCAGCCGGTATCAGGCTCAAACAACACCAATACGGCGCATTGGGCTAATTTTATAGACTGCATAAAGACGCGGCAGAAACCAATTTGCGATATTGAGATCGGGCGCCGCTCGACGACGACGGCGCTGCTTGGCAACGTGGCGCCGCGGAGCAGACTGCGCATCGACTGGGACTCGAAACAGGAGACCACGGCACAGGCGGAAGCGCGGCGGTATCCAAGGCGCGAGTACCGTGCGCCCTGGAAGCTCGAAGTCTAGGGTTCCTTATTGCACGACGGCCGGCCCAAAGCCGCCAACGGCGGGGCGGAACAGCGTCCAGGATACGACCCTCCCGTCCCAATCGACCGGTCGCCTTGCATGGTTTCCGGGTCCGTTCAATTCACGTTCGCAACGTTCCCGATTTTTCCAAGCGCACGCAAGCTTTTTGTTGTATACTCTATCCCGATATAGGGGTCGTCCTTCGTTGCGAAGGACCTAAAAACATCTGGGAGGCACCATGCGCATGAAACCGCTTCTAGGGGTTCTTGTGGCTGCCGGCTTGTCGATCGGCGCCGCAAACGCTCAAATTCTCTACGGATCGCTCATCGGAAACGTTACCGATCCAACCAACGCCGCGATCGTCGACGCCAAAGTCACGGTCACGGAACGCCAGACGAATCAGGTTCGCGAGGCGGCCACCAACGAGACCGGCCTGTTCTCGTTTCAGACGCTGCAACCCGGCGCCTACGACCTCAAAGTCGTGCGCGACGGCTTCCGGATGTACACGAGCACAGGCGTTACCGTGTCGATCAACAGCGTGACGCGCGTCGATGTGGGTCTGCAAGTTGGCTCGGTTGCGGAGACGGTGCAGGTGATCGCGACCGCTTTGACCATGCAGACGGATCGCTCGGAAGTGCGGTCGGAGATTACGGCGGAGACGTTCCAGAACCTGCCGGTGGCTCCCGGACGTAACTATCAACAGCTCTTCAAGACTCTGCCCGGGTTCCGTCCGCCGTCAAACGCGCATTCGGTTCCAACCAACCCTTCACGCGCGCTGACGTTCAATGTCAACGGCGCGAGCCAGTCGATCAACAACACCAAGATCGACGGAGCGAGCTCGATCGCGCCGTGGCTGCCGCATGCGACGGCCTTCGTTCCGACGCTCGAAGCGATCGAGACCGTGAACGTCGTAACCAACAGCTTCGACGCCGAGCAGGGCTTGGCTGGCGGCGCTGCGATCAACGTCCAGATTCGCAGCGGCACGAACGACATGCATGCGGTGTTGTTCGAGTACAACACCAACAACAATCTCAAGGCGAAGAATTTCTTCCTGCCGGCGGGCCAGGACAAGCCCAAGCTCGTGAACAACGAGTACGGCGGCACCGTGGGCGGCCCCATCAAGAAGGACAAGCTCTTCTACTTCGCGAGCTATGAAGGCAGCCCGAACCGGGAGTTCGCCTCGCGCTTCGTCTCCGTGCCTACGGCAGCCATGAAACTGGGCGACATGAGCGAATCTCCGCGCATCGTTTACGACCCCCTCACAGGCAACCCGGATGGCAGCGGCCGCACCGCCTTCCCCGACAATCGCGTTCCCGCCAGCCGCATCAGCCCCATTATTAGGAAAATGGTCGACCTGACTCCGAATCCAAACCAGCCCGGCTTGGCGAACAACTACTACCAAGGCGGCTCCTACGTCTACGACCGGCACCGCGTCGACTCGAAAGTCAACTACAACGCTTCGAGCAAACTTACGATGTTCGGCCGCTACAGCCAGTTGCATTACAGCATGAACAACCCGCAGGTTTTTGGAGCGCTCGGCGGACCGGAGATTTCGAGCGCCGGCGGGAATCCGGGCATCGCTTCGGGCGATACCTACAGCTTCACGGGAGCGGTGACCTACGTCTTCACGCCGACTCTGATTCTCGACGCCTACTACGGCTACACACGAATGGACACCCACGTGGCCCAGGCCCGCCTCGAAGAAAAACTCGGCAGCGACTTCCTGGGAATCCCCGGAACCAACGGTACCCGCCGTTTTGAAGGCGGATGGCCACAGTTCGATATCGATAATTACACGGCCCTCGGCGTACCCTACAACTTCATGCCCTACGACCGGCGGGATCCGCAATCTCAATATGTCGCGAATTTCAATTGGACAAAGAAGGCCCATGAAGTCCGCTTTGGATTCGACCTGTATCGCACCGGCATGAACCACGCCCAGCCCGAGGCCACCGGCGCCTTCTACGGCGCTCAAGGCGGATTTCTATTCACCGGCGGGCCGACGAACGTCCCTTCCCAGGCGGCAAACAACTTCAATTCCTACTCCGCGTTCCTCCTGGGTCTGCCGCAGCGCGCGGGCAAGATCACGCAGGTGCCGGACGAGTACAACACGCGGTCGTTCCAATACAGTTTCTACGTTCGCGACCGTTGGAACGTCTCTCGAAAACTGACGCTGTCCTACGGCGTGCGCTGGGAATATTTTCCGTTTCCAACCCGCGCGGATCGCGGCTTGGAACTGTACGACCAGACAGCCAACAAGATGCTGATCTGCGGCGCCGGGAATATCCCGCGGGATTGCGGGGTGAATGAAAGCAAGAAGAAGTTCGCGCCGCGACTGGGCTTCGCATATCGCGTCAATGAAGGCTTCGTGATTCGCGCCGGATACGGCTTGACCAACGATCCGTTCTCTTTACAGCGGCCGTTCCGCACGAATTATCCCGTGTTGCTGATCCAGAACCTGGAAGGCGTGAACGCCTTCCAGCCCTACGCCCCGATCGCGCAAGGTATCCCGAGGGCCGTGGTTCCGGACCCTGGCAGCGGGGTCGTCGATATTCCGGGCACCTTCGCGGTCGTGACCGCGGACAAGGACTTCAAACGCGGATACGTGCAGTCGTGGAATTTCACGATTCAGAAGCAGCTCAAGTGGGGTTTCGTCGGCCAGGCCGGTTACGTTGCGACCCGCAGCACGAACCAGATGGGTTACCTCGATCTTAATGCCGGCCAAGTGATTGGCGCCGGGCAGGCGGGACGGCCGTTCAGGGAAAAGTTCGGGCGCACCGCGGCCACGACCGTGGTCAAGCCCTTCGGCACCACTCAATTCGATTCGTTGCAGGCGACGCTGGAGCGGCGTCTTGCGCGCGGCGTGGGTCTGAACATGGCCTATACCTGGTCTAAGGTGATCGGCTTCGTCAATAACAACGATGAAGGACCGGCGGTGAATGCCGTTGCATACTTTGACCGCAATCGGAACGTCCGCGGTTACGACCGTACGCATAACGTCCAGATCTCGAACATCATTGAAATGCCGTTCGGGAAGGGAAAGAAGTTCGCAAGCACCGGGGCGGCGGCGGCTATCCTCGGCAGTTGGCAGGCGAACAGCATCCTAAGCCTCTACAGCGGCACCCCGTTCTTAATCGCTTCCGACGGCGCCTCGCTGAACATGCCCGGATCGCAGCAAACGGCAGACCAGGTGAAGCCGTCGGTCGAGAAATACGGCGCCGTCGGAAAGGGTACGCCCTATTTCGACGTCACCGCCTTTGCCCCGGTGACGGGAGCGCGCTTCGGCAACACCGGGCACAACATCATACGCGGACCGGGCGTCGCGAACTGGGATTTCAGCATCTTCAGGAAGTTCGCAATCACGGAGCGTTTCAAGCTGGAGTTCCGCGCCGAGTCGTTCAACTTTACGAATACTCCGCACTTCAACAATCCGGGTAACAACGTGTCAAACTTCAATCCGACGATCACCGATCCGCTGCGGCGCTTCGGAGGGTTTGGCGAGATCACGGCCACGTCCGGAATCGGACGTGACGGCATCGACGAGCGGCAGTTCCGGTTGGGGCTGCGGCTCAGCTTCTAGGATCCGCAGGCATGGCCGGAGGTTGCGGTCCCCGGCCATGCGGTTCCTTCCGTAAGCGGAGAGCACGGCTGCGGATGCCGTAGAATGAGAGTTATGGTCAGGAAACTCCAGGCCGTTTACGAAGACGGTGTACTCAGACCCCTTGAGGCTCTCTGGCTTGACGAACACCAACTCGTCAGCGTCACCATTGATGACGTCGCGCCGGATGAGAAGCTTCGTTTCGAGGATCCGGCGCAGTTCGAGCGTCTGGCCGATCATAGCGTGACGCTGGAATCCGTGCGCGGGGCGCTGTCAGGAATTCCCGGTTCATTAGACGCGGATTTCCACGCTGAACGAAACGAACCTTAGTCGCCAGTGTGCCGAGCTACTTTCTTGACACCAGCGCTCTGGCAAAGCTGTACCACCCCGAGACCGGGAGTGATTGGATGGAGTCGCTGGTTCAGTCACCCGGCGCACGACTGATCATTTCAGGGCTTTCCCTCATCGAAATCCAGTCTGTCTTCGCCACAAAGGTTAGGACGGGAGCGATCGGCAAGGCAACCCTTGTACAACTTCGCGGCCTCTTCTTTTCCGATCTTGCCAAGGGGAATTTCCAGGTCGCTCAGCTTGTCCGGCGCCACTTTCAGGACGCCGAAGCGCTCGTTCGAACTCATGCGTCTGACCATGCTCTCCGAACGCTGGATGCCATCCAGTTATCCGTGGCGCTTGATCTTCGCCGCCGTGGAGTTGGACTCGGATATCGTCGCTTCGGACAGGAAGCTGTGCAAGGTGGCAACTCTTGAAGGGTTAATCGTGCTCAATCCCTTTGGATGGCGTGTAACGTATTGGCCGGCATCTACCCCGCGATTTGCGGAAATTTTCCGGTCTCTCCGCTTCAATCTGATAAAATCAATGTTCAATTCGCCGCCTGAATCCGATGCAACTTGACTCTAAACTTCCCACCGGTCCAATCGAAACCGCCTGGGACCGCACAAAGTTTGACATGAAGCTGGTGAATCCCGCCAACAAGCGCAAGTACGGCGTGCTTGTCGTGGGTTCCGGTCTCGCGGGCGCGTCGGCCTCGGCAACGCTGGCCGAGCTTGGCTACAACGTAAGCTGTTTCTGCTTTCAGGACAGTCCCCGGCGCGCCCATTCGATCGCCGCGCAAGGCGGCATCAACGCCGCGAAGAACTATCAAAACGACGGCGACAGCGTTTACCGCCTCTTCTACGACACCGTCAAGGGCGGCGACTTCCGCGCCCGCGAAGCCAACGTTTACCGCCTCGCGCAGGTGAGCGTCAATATTATCGATCAGTGCGTGGCGCAAGGCGTTCCGTTCGCACGCGAATACGCCGGCGCCCTTAGCAACCGCTCCTTCGGCGGCGCGCAAGTGTCCCGAACCTTTTATGCTCGTGGACAGACCGGGCAACAACTGCTTCTCGGCGCCTATCAGGCGCTCGAACGTCAGATCGGCGCGGGAAACGTGAAGATGTACCCGCGCGAGGAGATGCTCGATCTCATCGTCATCGACGGGAACGCCAGAGGCATCGTAACGCGCAACCTCATTACGGGGAAAATTCAGACGCATATCGCCGACGCCGTCGTGCTTGGAACGGGCGGTTACGGCAACGTTTTCTATCTTTCAACGAACGCCAAAGGTTCGAATGCGACGGCCATTTGGCGCGCCTATAAGCGCGGAGCGGCGTTCGCAAACCCGTGCTATACCCAGATTCACCCTACCTGCATTCCGGTCTCGGGCGACTACCAGTCGAAGCTTACGCTGATGAGCGAATCGCTACGTAACGACGGCCGCATCTGGGTTCCAAAGCAGCCAGGCGACAAGCGCCCGCCGCACCAGATTCCCGAAGAGGAGCGCGACTATTATCTGGAACGCCGCTACCCGAGCTTCGGCAACCTCGTCCCCCGCGACGTCGCCTCGCGCAATTCGAAAGCGGTTTGCGACGAGGGTCGCGGCGTGGGTGAAACCGGCCTGGGAGTCTACCTCGACTTCGCCGACGCCATTGAGCGGCTCGGCAAACAGGCGATCCGCGAACGCTACGGAAACCTGATCGACATGTACGAGCGCATCACCGGAGAGAATCCCTATCGGTCTCCGATGCGAATCTACCCGGCTATTCACTACACGATGGGCGGGCTGTGGGTGGATTACCGGCTCATGAGCACAATTCCCGGCTTGTTCGTGATCGGGGAAGCGAACTTTTCCGACCACGGCGCCAACCGTCTAGGCGCGAGCGCACTCATGCAGGGCCTTTCCGACGGCTACTTCGTCCTTCCCTATACGCTTGGCGACTACCTGGCGAATTCGAAGCTCGGCAAAGCGGACGGCTCCCACGCGGAGGCGCGGGCGGCTGAAAGCGGCGTCGCCGATCTGACGAAGCGAATGCTTTCCATTAAGGGGAAACGCACCGTCACGTCCTTCCATCGCGAACTGGGCAAGATCGTTTGGGACTATTGCGGCATGGCCCGGAACGCTCCCGGTCTCGAGAAGGCCGCGCAGACGATCGCCGCTCTGCGCGAGGAGTATTGGAACAGCGTGAACGTTCTGGGCGAAGGCGGAGAATTGAATCAATCGCTGGAGAATGCGGGCCGGGTTGCCGATTTCTTTGAACTCGCGGAACTGATGTGTCTCGACGCGCGGGAGCGTAACGAGTCCTGTGGCGGCCACTTCCGGGAAGAATATCAAACGCCGGATGGCGAGGCGCAGCGCGACGATGAACACTATTCTCACGCCGCGGCCTGGGAATTTGCGGGGGTCGGGAAGAGACCGGTTCTGCATAAGGAACCGCTCCAGTTCAACTACGTGCACCCGTCGCAGCGGAGCTACAAGTAATGAACCTGACCCTTCACGTTTGGCGGCAGAAGAACGAGCGGGCCGCGGGCCGGATGGTGCGATACGACGCAAGGGACGTCAGCGAGCACATGTCGTTCCTTGAAATGCTCGACGTCGTCAATGAAGGCCTTATCGCCAAAGGCGAAGAGCCGATCGCGTTCGATCACGATTGCCGCGAAGGCATCTGCGGCTCCTGCGGTTTCATGGTGAACGGCATCGCGCACGGCCCGCAGCCCGGAACCACCATCTGCCAGCTTCACATGCGGCACTTCAAGAATGGCGACGTGCTGTATCTGGAACCTTGGCGCGCCAAGGCGTTTCCGGTGGTCCGGGATCTGGTGGTCGATCGGGGCGCGTTCGACCGCATCATCGCGGCCGGTGGTTTCATTTCCGTCTCGACCGGCAGCGCCATCGACGGTAACGCGATTCCGGTCCCCAAACGGAATGCCGACATTTCCATGGACGCCGCCGCCTGCATCGGTTGTGGAGCGTGTGTCGCGGCTTGTCCCAATGCCGCGGCCGCGCTGTTCACCGGCGCGAAAATCACCCATCTCGGAGTGCTGCCTCAGGGCCAGCCCGAAAGGTATAACCGCGTTTTGAAGATGGCCGTTCAGGCGAAAGAGGAGATGTTCGGAAATTGCACCAACATCGGCGAGTGCGAAGCCGTGTGCCCCAAGCTGATTCCGCTCGAAGTGATCGCGCGAATGAACCGGGATTTCATCAAGGGCAGCCTGTTCGACCGGCCCCTGAGCGCCGCGAGCGAGTGATAGCAACAGACCTCTGCGCTCCGGATGGGCGCCAACGTGCGAGCGCTACTCCGCCCGCAACGCGTTCGCCGGATCGGTTCGCCAGACTTGGCGGCGGGACCCACGCACGCGACCGCCGTAACCGAAAGTAACACCAGAACCAGCGAGAGCAACGAGCCGGGCACCGCGCCGGGTGCGCTCCGGATTCCGTACTCGAGCCGCCGCTGTTCGGCCGCTTGCGCCACGCTTGCTGAACAAGGCGCACGCTGATTCCGCTCGAAGCGATTCGCGCGACATGAACCGGAAACAAGCGTTTCCGACAATCTCCGGCCCCTTTTCAGGACGCGGCGCGCAATTAGATCCACAACCGAAGAGCACTCCTTGTACCTCGCGGGAGGCAGGCGCGGTACACTTGCGAAAGATCGGCCTTGGCGCCATTGCGGCCTCGATCGGACCGCGTCCGCGAAGGAGATCGCTTACAGTCTCGGAAACACGCAGTGGGTTTTTCATGACGGATTCGCGTTTCATCGTATTTCTCGGCGTCGTTGCTTTGTTGACGGTCTCACCAGGCGCGGACACAGCCTTGGTTACGAAGAATGCGCTCGGACGCGGGCGGGCGTCGGCTCTATTCACGACGCTCGGCATCTGCCTCGGCTGTCTGACTCACGCCGTTGCCTCTTCCCTCGGACTCTCGCTCATCCTCAGCCGCTCGGCGCGCGCATTCGAAATCATGAAATGGGCGGGCGCGCTCTATCTGATGTACATCGGATTCCAGAGTCTGCGCCAGGCATGGAAGGGGTCCGCCGCCACTGCGCCAGGCGCCACGGAGCCTTCGGCGGCGAGGCTGCGCAGCTTTATGGAAGGATTGCTCACGAATCTGTTGAATCCGAAAGTCGCCATCTTTTACCTGACCTTCCTACCCCAGTTCGTGGACCCGGTCAGGCCGGTGCTGAGCCAGTCCCTCATGCTGGCTTCGATACACATTGCGATGGGTCTCATCTGGTTATCGCTTTATGCGGCGTTCGTCAGCAAGCTGAGCGGGGTGCTCATGCGTCCCGCCGTAGGACGAAGAATGGAGGCGGTGACGGGCGCTGTCCTCATTGCCCTCGGGTTTCGGCTGGCGATGGAGCGGAGGTAAGGTGGAGCGAAGGCAGGGGCGCTATCCCAGAATCCCCATTCGTCTCGCGACCCGCGTCAGGGTCTCAACCGCGCGGTCGAGTTGCAGCTTCGTGTGAGTCGCGGTCATGATCGTCCGAATCCGCGCCTTGCCTTCCGGCACGGTCGGGAATCCGATCCCCGTCGCGAATACGCCTTCCTCGAACAGCTCCCTCGAAAAAGCGTGCGCCCGCGCAGCGTCGCCCACCATGATCGGCGTAATGGGAGTTTCGCTCATGCCCGTATCGAAACCGGCGGATTGCAAGCCGTGCTTGAAGTATCTGGTGTTGTCCCACAGATTCTCGATGCGTTCCGGCTCCTCTTCCAGTACGTCGAACGCCGCAATACACGACGCCGCGACCGATGGCGGGTGCGAGGTCGAAAACAGGAACGGCCGCGCCCTGTGATAAAGGAAATCGATCAAATCACGGCTCCCGCAAACATAGCCTCCCAGGACGCCGATCGCCTTCGACAGCGTTCCTACCTGGATATCGACCCTCCCGTCGAGCCCGAAGTGATCGACAGTCCCCCGCCCCGCGCGTCCTAAGACGCCCGAGGAATGGGCGTCGTCCACCATCATGATCGCGCCGTGTTTCTCCGCCACCGCCACCAACTGCGGCAGAGGACCGATGTCGCCGTCCATGGAGAACACGCCATCCGTGATCAGCAGTTTCCGCCCGGGTGCGCTCGCGAGACCGGCAAGAATCCGCTCCGCGGCCGCATGATCCTTGTGTTCGAAAACGTGGATCTTGCCCCTCGACAATCGGCAGCCGTCGATGATGCTCGCGTGGTTCAAGGCATCGGATACGATGTGATCTTCCGGACCCAGAATGGCCGAGACGGTTCCCGCATTCGCAGCGAAACCGGACTGAAACACGACGCACGCCGGAACATTCTTGAATCGCGCAATGCGCTCCTCAAGCTCCAGGTGCAGCCGCATGGTGCCGCTGATGGTTCGCACCGCGCCCGATCCCGCGCCGTACCGCCGCGTAGCGTCGATTGCCGCCTCGATCAACTTCGGGTGCGTGGTCAGGCCGAGGTAGTTGTTCGATGCGAGATTGATCACGTCCCGCCCATCGAACCGGCTTTCCGCGGCGCTCGCCGACTCCAGAACCCGCAAGCGCTGAAAGGTTCCCGCTCCCCGCCATGCGGCCAACTGCTCGCCCAGGAATCGCAGATGCCCGCCAGCGCCCTCGCTCATGCGCCCTCCCAGTCGAGAATGATCTTTACCGCTTCGCCGCGCTCAAGAAGCGCAAACGCGTCGAGAAACTTGTCGAACCGGATGTGATGCGAGATGAGCGCCGCAAGGTCGGGCTTGTACTCGAGGAGGAAACGCTCGGACTGGTACCAGGTCTCGTACATCAGCCGCCCGTTGATTCCTCGCACGGTGACGCCCTTGAAAATAATAGCTTTCGAAAAATTGAGATTCACGTCGGCCGAGGGAATCCCCAGCAGCGCCACTTCGCCGCCCGGACGCACGATATCGAAGGCGCTTCGAATGCCCTGCGGGCTCCCCGAGATCTCGAGAACCACGTCCACTCCCACCCGCTCCGGAGTCGCCCTCACGAACGCTTCCGTCCAGCCAGGCTCGGCGGGATCGAATGCGGAATTCGCGCCCATCGAAAGGGCAAGAGCGCGCTTGCGAGCTTGCGGTTCAACGGCCATTACGGAAAGTGCGCCGGTCGAGTGAGCGATCTTGCAGGCAAGCAGTCCGATCGCTCCCGCGCCCACCACAGCGACCGTCCGGCCCGCAACCGGCTGGGCCATTACCGTATGCATCGCATTGCCGAGCGGATCGAAGATCGCCGCCACGTCGGTTGGAATCCCCGGCCTCACTTTCCAGACGTTGCTTTCCGGCATCCGGATGAACCGGGCAAAACAGCCGTCGCGATCGACCCCTATGATCTCGACGTCGCGGCAGATATGCGCCTGTCCGGTCCGGCAGAAGTAACAGTGGCCGCATCCGATATGGCCCTCTCCGGAGACTTGCTCGCCGGGTTCGAAGCCCGTCACCCCGGCGCCCACTTCCTCCACGCGGCCGTAGAATTCATGTCCCACGATGAACGGGGGGCGCGTGCGGTTCTTCGCCCATTCGTCCCACTGATAGATGTGCAAATCGGTTCCGCAAATGCCCGTCTTTTCCACGCGAATCAGGACGTCGTTTCTACCGCATTGCGGCCGGGGTCGCAATTCGAGCGACATTCCGGGCGCGGCTTCGGGCTTCACCAGCGCGGGCATTGTGGACAAATGAGTGGCTCCTGAATTGCATTATCGCGCAGACGCGGCGTTTCGCCCATTCCGTGTGCTAGATTGTAGAATTCATGCCAGAGACGAAATCTCTCGAAGAATTACAGGTCATCGCCAGGCGAGTGCGCCGGGAGATTGTCGAGATGATCTACGAAGCGAAATCCGGCCATCCGGGTGGCTCCCTTTCGGCGGTGGAAACGCTGATCTCGCTGTATTTTCAGGTGATGCGCCACGATCCGAAGAACCCCAAGTGGAAGGATCGCGATCGCTTCATTCTCTCCAAGGGCCACGCTTGTCCAGTGCTTTACGCAGTCATGGCGGAGTGCGGCTACACGCCCGTCGATCAGCTCAACACGCTGCGCAAAATGGGATCCATCTACCAGGGACATCCGGACGTGCGCTTCATCCCTTCTCTCGACGCGTCCACGGGTTCGCTCGGTGAAGGCGTGTCCCTGGCGATAGGCATGGGCCTCGCTGCGCGTCTCAACGGCAGCCCGTCGCGCACGTTTGCGATGCTCGGCGACGGCGAGATTCAGGAAGGTCAGGTGTGGGAAGCGGCGATGTTCGGCGCGTTTCACAAGATGGACAACGTCGTCGCCATCGTGGACTATAATCACATTCAACTCGACGGATTCGTCAAGGACATCATGGAGGTCGCGCCGCTCGCGGACAAGTGGAAGGCGTTCGGCTGGCATGTGATTAGCGTGGATGGCCACAGTATTCCCGCGCTCGAGACGGCTTTCGCCGAGGCTGCGGCCACCAAAGGCGTTCCGACCGTGGTCATCGCCAATACGGTTAAAGGGAAGGGAGTTTCGTTCATGGAGAACAATCCCAAATTTCACGGTATGGCGCCGACGGCGGACGAGTTTCGTTTGGCTATGCAGGAGCTTCAATAATGGCGGCGGCAACGAAGTTCGATCTCAAGCTCGGCGCGGCCACGCGAGAGGCGTTCGGCAAGACGTTGGCGCTGATCGCCCGCACCAATCCCGATGTCGTGGTGTGCGACGCGGACTTGTCGAAATCGACGAATACACATTTCTTCGCCAAGGAATTCCCGGACCGGTTCTTCTCGTGTGGAATCGCCGAATCGAACATGGTGGCGATCGGCGCGGGGTTGGCCTATGGCGGGAAGATCCCGTTTGTGTCGAGCTTTTCCGCCTTCGTGATGAACAAGGGCTTCGAGCAGCTTCGCGTAACGGTGGCCTATCCGAACCTGAACGTTAAGGTGGTCGGAACCCACAGCGGAATTTCGATCGGCGAAGACGGCCCGTCGCAGATGAGCATTGAAGAAATCGCGCTCGCCTGCTCGCTGCCTGGATTCGTCGTACTCTCGCCGGCGGACGAGGTGTCGATGGCGGCGCTTATGCATCTGGCGACGGCGCATGTCGGACCGGTGTTTATCCGCGCCGGCAGGATGAAGGCGCCTGTGGTTTACCGCGCGGACCGGAAGTTCGAGATCGGCAAGGCGATCGAGGTCATCGACGGTTCCGACGTGACGATCATTGGCACGGGTCTCCTTCTTGCCGAGGCGGTCCGGGCGGCCGAGACGCTCGAAAGCGAAGGTATCTCGACCCGCGTGATGGATATCCACACGGTGAAGCCGATCGACCGCGACGCGATTGCCCGCGCCGCGGCGGAGACGGGCGCGATTGTGGTGGCTGAAGAGCATCTGGTGGATGGCGGCCTCGGCGTCCGCGTCGCGCAAGTGGTGGCGGAGACGAATCCCTGCGTGATGGAGTTTGTGGGGATTCAGAACACGTTCGCGGAATCGGCGTCGCCGGAGGAACTGCTGGATAAGTACGGGCTGTTGGCGCGGGATGTGGCTGCCGCGGCGCGTAAAGCCGTTGCGCGCAAGCGCGCCTGAAGGCTGCATACCTACAACTACTGCTGCATGCTGAATTTTAGCCGTGTTGTTGCAACCATAATGGGTCGCTCTAACTGCAGCGAAAACTTCTCACCCCCTAATAACCGTGGGAATGACGGAGCGTTGGAAATCTCGCAGGCGGCGCGAGATTCCCACATTCCCAAAGTTCCGATTTGTCTCTCGCTTCTCGACACAAGAGGCATTTCTCTCCTCCTTATACAGCCATTGCTCTCCAAGCCGTACGTGCAACTCTCCATTGGGGTGTGCGACTTCAAGAGGGTAATTCGGTGATTTTCCTTTTTTGAGGCCTTCTTCTGGAAGTAATATAGACTTCCAGCAGGAGGCCTCGCGCCCGACTCTCTCCCTGACCTGGAATCCCGCCGTTCTGATCTGCTCGGCTCCCTTTCCTCGATTGGTGATCTCCGCCCTGGATCCATTGTGGGTGCGATTCGTCGTTGCGGGAAACCGACTTGTCCTTGTGCTCAACCGGAAGATCCCGGACATGGACCCAGCTTGCGCCTGACTCATAAGCGCCAGGGCAAAACAGTCACCGAGGCCCTTTCGACGCCGGCGGCTGTGCTCTCATATCAATGGCCGCTTTGAGGACTACTGGGAGGCTCGGCGCGCTTGATTAACGATCCTTCATCATTTCCATCTCGCGCACCCGATGACGGACGCAAATGGGGATGGTGCAGTGTCTGCGAAATAGCTGGACAGCCATTGTTGGGCTTTCCGGACTTGGGGCTAGTGCAACCGGCTCGGCGCTTGTGCGTGCGACACGCCGACGAGATACCTATGCTATATCACGGGCCAAGACGGCAGACGCCCTGCGCTTCAATCTCAAGCGCACGGTTGAACTTGGCGGCGCAGATTTCCCATGTAATCGCCGCCGTCATCTCAATGATCGCTTCGTCGCTGAAGCGCTCGCGCAGGTTTTTGAACAACGCGTCCGGAACCGCGCTGTCCCGTGCGACCGTTTCGGCGTAGGCAAGCGCCACGCTTTCCGAGGCGGTGAAAAGGGGGCTCGCGGCGAAGTCCGCCAGAGCGTCGAGCTCGGAATCTGTCAGGCCGTCCGCTCTGCCCACGGCAGAGTTCACCTCAATTCAAAGTCCACAGCCGATGAGCGAAGCGACTTTGATATTGATCAGGTGGGTCAAACGCGCCGGTAGAAGCGCGCTTTCGCCGAGCGCGTCCCACATGGCTCGGAATCCGCGAAAAATCGCTGGCGTGCGCGCGAGCACCGCATGGTTCTGAAGTACGGCCCCGTAGTCGGCTTCCTGACGCTCGTAGACGCGTTGGATGTCCGCGGGCGCCGCGCCCTTCGGGAGGCCCGTCAATCGCGCCATGGTTTAAAGCATCTCACTGAGCAGCTCCGGCCGGGGCTGCGGTATCACGACCTTGTTCACGAGCAGACCTTTACGGCCGATAATCTGCGCTCCCGCTTCCACCGCCGCCGTGACCGCCGAGACGCTGCCTGTCACCGATGCGAACGCCTTCCCGCCCAATGCCATCGCGAGCCTGACTTCGATCAACCGCACGTCCGCCGTTTTTGCCATCGCGTCCGCACCCTGAATGAGAGACGCCACGGAGAACGACTCGATAATTCCCAGCGCTTCGAGCGCCTCGACTTTCGCGATCCCGCCGATTGCCGGAAAGATCGACTCGTGAACGTTTGGAATGATGAAGGTGTCGACGAGCGAGAATTCGCCAACCGACGAGCCCGCGCGCACGGCAGCCTCGACCGAGGCAACATCGCCGCGGATCAGTACCATGTATTTGCCCGAGCAGATGGTGCGGGCGAGGATGAGCTCTACGTCCGCGGTCTTCAGCATCGCATCGCAGGCGAGAAAGCCGGCGGCGATGCTTCCGAGCTCGATCAGCCCAATGGAGGTTTTTGCGGACATGATAGATTCGCGCTTATGCCGATTTTACTATGTCCCGCGAGCTTGGATGAGCAGCCTACTTCCGGGCGCGCCGTTCGGCCACCACGGTGACTTGGATATCCCTGGCGAGCCGGACAATTCGCATGGCCAGTTGCCGCTTGCTCAAGAAGCGTAGGACCGGCCGGGGCGGCTTGGCGAGAAAGATCTGCGTTACGCCGTTTCGCCGCGCGAAGTCGACGAGCGTTCGCGCCTCGTCCTCACCCTCCAGAATCCGCGTTTCAATGTGAAGCTTGCGCGCGAAGTCGAGTTGTTGTTCCAAAGCGCCCCGTGTCTTCGCCGGCACGGATCCCATTCCGGGACCGGGTAACACGCATACGGCAAAGCAATCCGCATTGAGGTAGTCGGACACCCGGTGGCCCCGCCGGATAAGGGCCGCGGTGGCGGGCGCTTCGGTGATATGAATCAGGATGCGCTCCCTGGCTCCGTCCGCCATCACACCACCCTGCGAAGGCTCGGACGCTACCGAGGGCTCCCTGTTGTTCTCGCCGCCGTGCCGGCTATCCACCTCGTGCGCGGTTTGACGGAGAGCCATCTCGCGCAGAGCCGCGAGCGTCGGCTCCTTGAAAAAGTTCTCCTTTGCCCGCTGAGCCTTGTCCGGCGCGTAGACCACGCCTCGATCCAGCCGGTTCAGCAGAGCCCGGGGCGTAAGGTCGACCAGCACCATCTCGGCGGCGCGTTTCATCACCCAGTCCGGAATCGTCTCGCGAACCTGGACGCCGGTGATCTCCCGCATCTGGTCGTTGAGGCTTTCCAAGTGTTGGATGTTCATCGTCGTGACGACATCGACGCCCGCATCGAGCAGAACCAGGACGTCCTCCCATCGCTTGGACCGCTCAGCGCCGGGCACGTTCGTATGAGGGAATTCATCCACGAGACAGATTTCAGGGTGGCGCTGAAGGATCGCCGGAGTGTCCATCTCTTCAAACCGGCGCCCGCGATACTCAATCGCGCGGCGGGGAACGAACTCCAGCCCTTCCGCGAGGGCGATCGTTTCCTTGCGGCCGTGCGGTTCGAAGTATCCAACCACGACGTCATGGCCCTGCGCGGCTAGGGTATGTCCTTCGTCGAGCATCTTGTACGTCTTGCCGACACCCGCCGCGTATCCCAGAATGATCTTCAACCGCCCCGGCTTTCCTCGCGGCGCCGGGTTCATCGCGCGTTCTCCCCGTGTGGAAAGATGCGCACGTCGATGCCGTCGGCCTCAAGGATAAACCTTTCCAGCGGATTGGGCCGGATGCGATCGAGCCAGGTGTCGCGCAGGCTGTGTCCAACAAACAGTTGCGTGATTCCATGCTGCGTTGCGTGGCGAAGAATGGCGGTGACCGGATCTTCTCCGTGCAGGATCTCGACGTGAGCGCAGGCATTGCGAGCGGCGTCAAGATTGTTCTCGAGCGTCCGCCGGTCCTCCGAAGCTAATTCTCCGCGTTCGACGTATGCGACGTAAAGATCGCCGTGAAAGCGGTCGGCCTGGCGCCTGCCGCGGCGAATCATCAGGGACGCGTTCGATCTGGGCGTGACGCACACCAGAACCCGCTCTTGCGCGCCATACGTCTGATCGATGCCTTGGCGGCGAAGGTAATCCTCGAGCTGGCGATCGACCACTTCGGCCGTGAGCACGAGCGCAATCTCGCGCAATTGCGAGAGACGCTGTTCGATTTGAAGGGCGTCGTTTCCGGGAGAGCCGGAGTCGGCGCGCTGCGCGCGATCGATGCAGTACTCGGGCGGTGCATCGACGAGCTCGATCTCATCGGCGCCGTGAAGGAAGCTCTCCGGGACGGAATCGTCAACCCGCTTTCCGCGAATCGCCTCCACTTGCGGTTGGAGTTCCCGGATGTACTGTACGTTGATTGACGTCAGAACAGAGATCCCCGCCGTCAAAAGCTCTTCGACATCCTGCCAGCGCTCTGCATTCTTGCTGCCTTCCGGATTCCTGTACGCCAAGCCGTCGATCAGGCAGAGAGAAGGTTTGCGACGCTTGACCGCCTCGACATCGACACTCGGACTGGCCAGATCCGTCCGTAGCGGAATCAATTCCAGTTGCGCCAGAAGTTGTTCGACTTCGTCCCCCGCCTCGTGTTGGACCGCTGCCACCACTACGTCTCCGCCGCGGGCTTTGCGCCGCCGCCCCTCATCGAGCATGCGGAAGGACTTTCCGACGCCCGAAGCATATCCGAGAAACACTTTAAGCTTGCCCCGGTGCTGAAACCGCTCCTCGGCCTCCACCTGTTGAAGAAGCTGTTCGGGGCTCGGGCGTTGGCGGCCTAGGTTGGGCATTCGCTTTTTATTATCGATGATCGCTTATCCGGGTTGATCTTGCATGTTGGAAGCGATGAAACTTTCTCAATGGACCGCGCGTGGCGCATGCGCCACCAGGAGGAGCCGATTTCTTGGATAAGGCCGTCCTGTGCGTGTGTCGAAATGAAGATGATCGCAGTAAGATCTTGGCGGGTTTGATTTTGACCGTGAGTCGGCGAGTCGCGAATGTGATCTCCTGTTTTGCGGCTCGGGAGCGGGCCTGAGAGGTTTCAAACCTTCCGGAAAGGCCTGTGTGCCGCCTGAAACCTCAACGGTCTCGATCTGTTACGGCGCGTGACTTTGGTTTCAGACCGCCTGAGGCCGGTGGTGGGTGGCCCTTCCTTGTCTCGATGCCCTGTGTTTCCCGCTGGCAAACGCTGCCTCGTGGAAAAGCCCGGCTGGTCGCCGGAAAGAAGATCAATCCGCCGCTTACAACCGCTCCAGACGCGTGTCCGCGTCGCCGAAACGATCCACCTTCACACCCATGCGATCCATGATCGACAGGAACAAGCTGCACATCTTTCGATTCTCGTCGCTGGCCCCGAGATAGTCGAGCGTCCGCCCCGTTTCGAGCGTTCCGCCCAGTCCACCCGCCAGTACAAGAGGCAGCCTCGTGTTGTCGTGCTTCCTCCCAATCCACAGATTGGAAAGGAACATCAGACAGGAATTATCGAGAACGGTGCCGTTGCCTTCAGGCATTGCATCGAGCTTCATGGCGAGATAGGCAAGCTGGCTCAAATAGAATCGCGTGATCCGCTCGTAACCGTCGGAATTGTTGTAGTGCGACGCCGAGTGGTGTCCTTCCCGCATTTGAAGAAACGGATAGATCTGCGCCGAAAGGTCGTTCGCAAGCAGCATCGTGGCGACGCGCGTCCGGTCCGTCTGGAATCCGATTGCGACGATGTCGCACATCAGCCGCGTGTGTTCGCGCAGGTCTTCGGGAAGGCCATTCGCCGGCCGCTCCATGCTCAGCGTGGGCCGGTTCTTCTGCTTGGCCAGTTCATCGGCATTGTGCTTATCGACGCGCAACCGCTCGACGCGCTTTTCGACCTCGCGCACGCTCGACAGGTATTCGTCCAGTTTCGCCTTGTCGTTCGCGCTGACCTTGCGGCTGAGCGCCTCGGCGCGGCCGCGCACACGGTCGAGGATACTCGAATTGCGAAGCAGGCCGCGGTTCTCAAACAAATTGTCGAACGCGAGCGAAGGGTAAACTTCGTTCGGAACCGGAGAGTCCGGGCTCTGCCACGACAGATGCGAGCTGTAGGCCATCGAAAAGTTCGTTTCGTGATAGCCCGTCAACGGCTGCTCGCAAGCGAGAGTCATGCTCGGCTGCGCCGTATCCTGGCCAATCTGATTGGCGATGAGTTGGTCGATCGTTATGCCCGCTTTGAGGATCGGCCCGCGCTGAATATTCGCGCCGGAAAGCAGGCTGCCCGTCTGCGCCGGGTGAATCCCTTGCCCCGTGGCGCGTTTGTGGAACAGACCGTCGATGACGTTGATCTTCTTCTTGATCGGCTCGAGCGGTTCCAGACTCTTGCTGAGTTTCATCGCCGCGCCGGATCCCGTCGCCGACCAATGATCCTCGTTGATCCCGTTGCCCATGAACAGGACGCCAAACCGCTTCGGAAAAGCGCCCGAAGCCGTCGAGGCCTGAAGAGACTCGAGCCACGGCAGCGCCAACGTCACTCCCGCGCCACGGAGAACCGCGCGGCGCGAGATCCGGCTTTGCGGCATCCGGCTTTCCTGTCTTCGCTTTTGAATCAACATGCTTTCTCCCCTTCTCAATCTGTGGGTTCCGGACTTCGCTTGTTCAGAAACTGCGGACTGGTAACAATGGCTTCGACCAGCGTCGAGAAACGATGCCCGCCGGCGATGAACCCGGTTCGAATTCGCTCGATCACCGGTTCATCGGAGAGCATCAGGCCCCGCCCAAGTGCATAGACGAGCGTCTTTCGGCAAAGGTTATCGATAAAATCCGCTTCCCGATGGCCGCGAATATAGGTCTTCAAGTCCTCAACGCCAGCGCCCTGGCTGCCGCCCGGGAACTCGGCGGTCGTGTCCACTTTCCGCCCGGCCAGGTCGACCGTCCGGCGCTCGCCGACCGGCCCATAGCCCTCGAAGGTCAGACCGAATGAATCGAATCGGGCATGACAACCCGCGCAACTTGCATTCTCGCGATGCTTGGCGAGCATAACGCGCAAGGGCTGGTCCATCTTGGCCTCGTCCTCCGGTAACTCGGGCACGGTGGGCGGAGGCGGAGGAATGGCTTCTCCCAGAACCTGACGCGCCACCCAGTAGCCCCGCTTCACAGGGCTCGTTCGCTGACCGGGTGAATTGCGAGTCAGAAACACCGCCATCGGCAACAGGCCGCCCCTGCCGTAAGCGGTGGCGTCGTCGACGCGAATCCATTGGCCGGGCTTCGTTCGCAAATTCTCCATTCCGTAATGGCGGGCAAGAGCCGCATTGACGAAAGTGTGCTTCGCGTACAGCAAATCAAGAACCGGACGATCGTTTCGGATTACGTCGTCGATGAACCGCACCGGCTCCTCGAACATCGACTGCCGCAGCTCGTTTGTGAACACCGGAAAGCGTTGCCGATCAACCCCAGTGTGATCCTCGAACCGGCGGAAGTCCAGCCAGTTACCGGCAAACTCCGTCGCGAGCGCGAGAGAACGATTGTCCTTCAGCATCCGCTTCACCTGCGCCGCCAGCACGTCCGGTTTGCTAAGTTCGCCCGAGGCGGCGGCCGCCAGCAATTCCGCATCGGGCATGCTCGACCAAAGGAAGTAGCTCAGCCGGTTCGCGAGCGCGTAGCCGGATATCGGGTTCGTTCGCGCTGGCGCCGCCGCAACTGGCGCGGCGTTCTTGACAGAAGCCTTCCGGGCGGAATTCTTCCTGGCAACGGCTTTCGGGGCCGGGGCAGCGGTGTTGACGCTCGTCTCGACCGAATCGATGCGATAAGCGAAGTCGGGCGCCATGAGAACCGCGACGATCATATCCCGCATCGCGTCCTCGTGGCTCAATGCGCTCTTGTCTCGAAGGGACCGGTAGTAGGTGAGCAACTCGTCCCGCTCTCCGTTCGTAAGCGGACGGCGGTAGGCTTTTTCCGCGAACCGCAAGAGCGACTGCAAGTGCAGCGGCTCGGCGTCCGATCGCGCTTTCTCCACCGCGCGAATCGTCGCATTCACCCGCGCAAAGTGCTCGTTGATCGCCTCGAGCGCTACCGCTTCGCTCCCTTCGGCTTTCGCCAGATACCGGTCGCGAATCCCGAAGATGATCTTATCCGACGTCACATCCTTGTCGGAAGGGCGGAAGCTGCCCGACTCGCGCCCTCTTCCTTCGATCTCGCCGCTCTGGTTGAAAAAAAACTGCACATACGTCCGCGTGGTCTGGTCGGCGACGGTGTCGAACTCCAACCACAACATCTCGAGTTCCTGCCTGCCTTTTTCATCGAGGATCAATTCGATCAACGGCGTGTCGTCGCGAAAGTACCCCATCACGTTGTGGAAGCCGGCGCTGAGCAACCGCCCCTTGTCTTCCGAATCGTCCGGATAAAACCGGCCTCGCTCGCGAATATAGAAGGCGTCCGGAAATACGTTGGCCAATCGTGTGAAGGCCGCTTCATACCGGGCGCGCCGCCCCGCCGGCACAAGCAGGTCCGGATCGCCAAATCGCGTCCGCACCGCGAGCGCCGCGTTGCGCAGCCCAACCTCATCCTCCGTGGGAACGCCGGTCATCTTCGGCATGACGGGCATCTCTGGCGGCGGCTCGCCTTCCACCTGCAACGCCGTGCGATCGAAATCCCGCCGGTTCATCGCGTACGCGCGCAGCTTCCAATTCATGAGCGGCTGCGATGTGCCGGCGAGCCCTTTGACTTTGGGACTCCGGAATTGGCGTGCGGTGAGCTTGCGAACCTTCACCACGTAATCGCGCATCTTGACGCAGCCTTCGCGAACCAGCTCCGGCTGCTGGTGGGCCGGCGTGGGCAGCATCCGGAACATCGTCCGCACTCGCTCGACCGGCCCCGCCTCGTCCGCGTTTTGCTCCAGGAAGTCCCAAACCATGGGCAGGTACTTCGCGCTGATCTTAGACTCGGCCGCGATAGCTGCGAGCGTCTCGTCCGGTTTGCCCAACGCGGCGCGGTGCTTGAAACGCCACGCCGCCTGAAAATAATCGGCGTAATCGGTGGGCTGCCGGTCGTAGAATTCGACAATGCGCTGGATCGTGTACTTCTCCCGGTCGGACTCGGCGAGCATCGGGTGCGCCGCGAAGTCGAAGCCCGCGGGTTTGAGAACCAGGTGGCTCGACACCTCCCGCGCCGCCTGCAAATACTTGTTCAGCAGCGCCGGCGACATCGAGAGGGATTCGCCCGAGTTGTCGAACCCGGCCGGATTCGACGGATCGACTGGAAACTCGCGAGTCGGGCGCGTGTCCACTCCCGTCAGATCCCGAACCGTGTAGTTGTACTCGGCGTTGCTCAGCCTCCGGACCAACACCAGTCCCGGATCGCCCGCGTTCTTCTCCGCCTCGTTCTTGCGCATCGCGGCAACCCAATCGACCGCCATTTGGCGCTCGGCCGCCGAGGGCTGTTTCATCTGCTTCGGAGGCATCTCGTTCGACGAGAGCTTCTCCATGAGCAGCTTCCAGTGCGGGTGATCGCGAACGACTTCCGCCATCGAGCCGTATTTCCGCAAGTCGAACTGCGCCGCCGGATTCTGGCCGCTGTGGCAGCCCAGGCAATAACTCGCCAGAAACGGCCGGACGGACTGTGTGAACTGCCGCTCGAGCTCTAAGTCGGACGCCGGGATAACAGGCGTCGTCAAACTCGCGAGAAAAAGCGCGGCTGCCCGGTAGTCGAATTTCCTTCTGCGCATGGAATCTCAATTATACGCGAACCGCGCGCGTCCCCAGCAGACGGCCAAGGCCGCTCCTCAGACTCTCCCGTTTCCCAACAATTGCTCCAACCGCGATCCCGGCAGTACCATTGTCTGATTCCGCTCCGGTCCGGTCGATACGCAGCCAACCTCAACACCCGTCTTCGACTCGAGAAATTTCAGATACGACTTCGCCTTCTCAGGCAACTCTTCAAATGCCCCGATCCCGCTCGTCGGCGTCAGCCACCCGGGAACCCGCTTGTAGACAGGCTCGATCGCTTCGATCCCCTTCGTGGTCGCGGGCATCTCCGTTACCTCGACGCCGCCCGAGCGGTAACCCACGCAGACCGGAATCTCCGCGAGATGGTCGAGCACGTCGAGTTTCGTGACAATGATGCTGTCGAAGCCGTTCACTTCCGCCGTGTAGCGGAGCAGTGGCGCGTCGAACCAGCCGCAGCGCCGCGGACGCCCTGTGACGGCGCCGAATTCGTTGCCGATGCGCCTGATCTCATCGCCCGCCGCATCGCGCGCCTCGGTCGGAAACGGTCCGCCTCCCACGCGCGTGATGTACGCCTTCGACACGCCGATTACGCCGTCGATCCGTGTCGGCGGGACACCAGAACCCGTGCATGCGCCTCCGGCCGCCGCGCTTGACGACGTCACGAACGGATAGGTCCCGTGGTCGATGTCGAGCATCGTGCCCTGCGCGCCTTCGAACATCACGCTCTCGCCGCGGCGAATGGCGTCGTTGATCTGCCTTCCCGTATCCCGCACCATCGGCCGGATGCGGTTCGCGAATCCCTCGTACGCGGCGCGAGTCGCTTCAACATCCATCGGTTCGTGAATCCCGAACGCCTCGGCGATGGTTGCCTTGTCCTCCGCCAGGCCGTTAAATAGCGGCGCGAACAGGTCCCCATCCAGAAGGTCCGCAATCCGGATTCCACGGCGCGCAACCTTGTCCTCGTAACTCGGACCGATGCCGCGCGACGTTGTCCCGATCGAAACCTTACCCGGCCTCGCTTCCGATAGCCGTTCCATGATGCGGTGAAACGGAAAGATCACGTGCGCCCGGTTGCTGATGGTAAGCTGGCCGCGCACATCGACGCCGGCCGCTTCAAGCGTGTCGATTTCCTTGAGCAGCGCGGCCGGATCGATCACCAGTCCGTTCCCAATCACGGCGCGCTTCCCCGGGCGAAGGATACCGCTCGGAATCAGCTTGAGGACGAAGGTTTTCTCTCCAATCCGGACCGTGTGTCCGGCATTGTGCCCGCCCTGATAGCGCACCACCATGTCGAAACGGTCTGAAAAGAGGTCGACTATCTTGCCTTTTCCCTCGTCGCCCCACTGTGCGCCCAGAATGATAACGTTACTCATGCGAACGGCTATTGTAGCGCAGTGCTATCGCCGGATGCCCCGCGATGCGGCGCCGTCTTGGCTTGCTGGCGTCTGCTCCTGCCTAAAACTCGATCCGCAGTTGGAAATCGATCTCGCGCGGCGCCACCGTTCCAAAAGTTGCCGCCGTGCTCGACGTAATCCTCCCCACCGTTGCCGGAGCGCTGATGTTCGCCGCGGGCAAAGACATATTCGGGTGATTCAAAGCGTTCGCCATGTTGAGGCGGAACTGCATGCGCAGGTTCTCGCGAATGGGGAAGTACTTCGAAAGAGCGAAATCGGTGTTCGAGAGGAAGGGCCCACGGAGCGACCCGATGCTCGCATTGCCGAATCTCCCAATGCTATCGGGCCTCCCGCAAACCGGTGTGCTGTCGGGACAGCCCGGAATCTTGAATGCCGCGGCGTTAAACCAGTTGTGTATGGATCGCTCTCCCATGGGGCTGGTGCTCGCGCCCGAGACCACATCCGGGCGGCCGCCGATCGTGTTGGTATTCGACGGATCGAACCCGGTGAAGGACGGCGTGAAGAACTGTCCCGATTGCGCCATGGCGTTGAAAGCAACCTGCCAGCCGCCGAGCACTAGATCCCCGGCTCGCGAATTGTTCAGGAAGCGGTGGCCCTTGCCGACTGGCAACTGGTAAATCGCGTATCCGTACACGCGCTGCGAGGCGGTAAGCAGGTTGTTCGCCCACTCGGGGCGGCGGTCGAACTGGTTCTCGATCGTCTGTCCGGTGAACGTTCCCTCCTGCGTATCCGTCCAGTCCGAAGCTTTGGTGTAGCCGGCGTTGAAGGTCAGCGACTTTCCATAATTCTTGGCGATCGCCGCCTGCAATCCGTGATACCGCTGACTGCCTCCGTTGTCGTAATAGCTGATGTTGTTGAATATCGGATAGAATCGTCTGCTGTTCGTGAACGGCGTCGTGCTGGGAGCCGGCTGATTCAGATTTCTCGTGTACACCAGGCTCACCGAGCGCGATCCCACATAAGAGACGCGAAGCGCCGCGCCGCCCACCTGGCGCTCGATCGTCAGGTTCCACTGCTGCGTATAGGGCGTGGCGAGATCGGGATTCACGCCGAAGGCGTTCTGCGTGGCTGTGGCGCCCGTCGGCAGAAACGGATTCGGGAATCGGAACAGGGGCACGCCGCCGGTCAGCGCATTCGTGTAGGTGGTGCTTCCCGAGAAGGGGCCGCCTCCCAGTGCGCGCCCCAGGCTGCCATAAATGATGTTTCCGTAAATGCCGTATCCGGCGCGTATGACGGTCTTATCGTCGCCAAAGGGTTTGTAGGCCGCGCCCACCCGCGGATAGAAACTGTTTTTCGGAAAGCGGACCAGAGATTTCTCCGGAAAACCGGCTTGCGAGGCGGAGATAATCGGGATGTTTTTCGGATAGAACGGGTTCACGTGGTTAAGTCCGGCTTCCGGCAGCACGAAGGCGCCAGTCTTCGGATCGAAGTTCGCGATGCTCCCGTAACGGTCGTAGTATGGCCCCAACAACTGGTAGCGCACGCCGTAATTCAGCGTAAGCCGCTGATTGACTTTGAACTGGTCCTGCGCGTACATGCTCCACAAGGTGCCGCGGAGATAACGCGGCGGATTCGGAATGGCCAACTGCGTGGTCTGCGGAATGCCGAGCAGGAAGTCCCCGTAGGGGCTTCCCGTATACGTGCCCGTGAAATTGTAAGCCCCATACATGCTATTCGGATAGTTATAGCCGCCCAGTTGATCGCGAATGACGTCGAAGCCGAACTTCATGGAATGGCGGCCGCGCGTCCAGCTCAGATTGTCCGTCCATTGAAAATTGGTGTCGAGCGTAAGCGCCTGGGAGTTCGGCTGATCGGTGGACGTGATACCCGTGATGTTGAATGCCGGAACGTTGTGAATGCCGGTGGTGGTGACGCCCTGAATGCCGACCTGCTGCAGGATATCGGAGCCGATAAGGCTCGGGAAGTAGTAATTTCGCTGGCGCGTGAAACCGGTGCGAAACTCATTCAGCACTCCCGCGGAAAACAGGTGCGTCCAAGAGAGAACCGCGCTTCTCGATCCGCGCAGCTGATCCCTCTGCCCGACCGGAGGAAGAGTGGATTCGCGCGCGATAAGGGGCAGACGGCGGTAGTTCACGCGGAAGAATATGCGGTCGCCATTCTTGAAGTTCTGATCGATTCGTACTCCCCAATCGTCGAAGCGGGTGAACCCGGTATTTCCGGGGAACTGGCCGCGCCAGTTGCCGGCCTGCAAGCCCGCGGCTCCGAAATTGGGCGTTGGGTAGAAGAAGTCCTGGACCTTTTGCGACACGGGGTCGATGCGGTTAGCGGGAATTCTGTTCCCTGGAAATTGAGCACCGGTAAGCGGATCGTTCACGCGCGTTGCCAGAGCGCTGAAATCGCCGGTCCGCCACTCCGGAAGCGGAGTGTTGCCGGTAACGACCACCGTCGATGCCTCCCGTGACCCCTCGTAGTTTCCGAAGAAAAACGTCTTGTCCTTTCGAATGGCTCCGCCCACGCCGCCCCCAAAATTGTTGTAAACGCGGAAGGGCGCGGCGGTGCTGAAGAAATTCCTCGCGTTCAGTTTGTTGCCGTTGTAAGCCCAGAACCCCGTGCCGTGAAGCTGGTTCGTCCCGGACTTGGTAATCACCGCGAAGTTGGCCGCGGTGGCGAACTCGGCTGGGGTATTGGCGAGTTGAACGTTTACTTCCTGGATTCCTTCGAGACTCGGTTGGACGGGGCCCGGTCCGATAGGGTACGCCATCACGGCGATGCCGTCCATGGTGGGCAGCACGCCCGCCTGCTGCCGCACTCCCTGGACGTTGTTCAGGCTGTTTCCGGGCATGCTGTTGACGCCCGGATTCTGCAGCACGTAGGCGTAAAAACCCTGATCTCCGCCGTGCCGCGAAATCAGCGGCAATTCCTGGAGATCCCGAGTCGTTTTGATATTGGAGATGTTGGTGGTTTCCGTCGAAATAGCCGCGCCCGTGTCGGTCACCTGCACGGTCGAACCGGCCTGCATCAGCGCCAGTTTGACATCCGCATTCAGCACCTGGTTCGCATTCAGAGTGATCCCGCCCCTGTCGTACTGAGCAAATCCACTCGCGCCGACCACCAGCCGGTAGCTGCCGACGCTGAGGTTGGGCACGGAGAAAATTCCGGTAGAGCCTGTCACTACCTCGCGTGAGGTTTGCGTTCCCTCACTGGTGACGGTTACTTTCGCCGCCGGAACGACAGCGCCGCTGGGATCGGTGACGGTTCCCGTGATGGATCCGAATGTGGTTTGAGCCTGAGCGGTTAAAACGGAGAAAATCGCGCCAATCGCGAATACCTGCAACCGAAGCGGGCAATTCATTTGGGACACCTCTGTGTTCTGTTGGAACGCTGGACCCTTCGTGGCCTAACCTGTCTGCGAGTATAGCCAATTGCGCGGCCCGCCGCAAAAGCCAGACCGACAACTGCCGGAAGTACCGGAATGGCTGGTAGAACCGCCTCGATCTCAGCACGCCGTTCGAAGGACCTGTGGTAAGCGCGGCGGTAGCTATCCACGGGTCGCGATTCCGCGTCAGGCAGATCGTGCGCGAGGACGGGTGGGCGCCCAAAGCGGCGGCGAGCGCCGTTGGTTACCTGCCCGCCTCGCGGATGCGCACGTTCCGAAACATCACGAGGGTTTTCCGGTCGTGAAGCTGCAAACCGACCGGCCCGGTCTTGGGGCGCCCCTCTTCTCCGGCATGCTGTGAAACCAGGACTCCGTTCAGTTTCACCCGCATCAAGCCGTCGCGGATTTCAAGATCGACCGCGTTCCAATCATTCGGAATCTGCGCTCCCGACTTCGCCTTATCGAACAGGTAAATACTGCCCGAAGGGAACTTTTCCGCCCCCAGCCCGTTACTCAGCTGGATTTCGTATCCGATGTGCGAAGGAGTGCGGTTCGCGTCGTGAGGCGCGCCGAATTCCGCTCCAATGGCGTAAACGGCGCGCGACGAATCGCGAACGGAAATTCCACTGTTACCGCCTGCGGGCAACCACCATTCGGCGTGAAAGTCGAACTCGCCGTATTCCTTCTTCGTATAGATCCATGCTTGATGGTCGTTCTTCAGCTTCGGATCCCGTTGTCCGGCGAGGGTTTTGTCGCGCATCAGAAACCAGACGCCATCGCCGCGCCGTTCCCACCGATCGAGGTTGCCGGGGAGGAGGTCAACCCAATCGGCGGAAAACAGGGGTATCGCGGTTATGAGGCAGATAGCGGCGGAAAGCAAACGGGATGGTCGAGGAAACATGCGGGAATCATATCAGACGCCCGTTGTGCCTGCCGGCGCGGGGGGCCGGCAAAATGCCCCCCGCGCCGGAAATCGACCCTCACGCGCACTCCCGCAACGGAGGCCGGAGCGGAGCCCGGCCAAGGGACGACAATGGAAGGGCCAGCGCCTTCGCCGTAAGAGCGCCTCGCACCGAACCGCCGAAGTACTCATCCACCGGAAACAGGCTGTACGGCTGCACTTCGCGGAACGCCGAACCCAGCTTCTGCTCGATCCGGTAGAATTCGTGAAACAGATCGCCCCGCTCCACTTTCAGACGCCGGCAGCACAGCTTCCAATCCGCGCCGAGCAGATAGTGGAAACGAAAGATCTGGTGTTCCGCCGCCGTCAATGTGCGCTTCGCGATCAGACAAAAATCCGCGATATACTCCTCGTCTTTTCGCCCCCAGGACGACTTCCGTTCCTTTCCGCCGGCGAACGTCTCGAGGGTAATCTTGCTCATGTACTTTTCCTTGGACGCACAGTAGCGAAACCGCGCGTAGCAGGCGCGAAAGATCGCTCTTGTTACACAATTGCAGGGGCTCGGCCGGCGCCGGTCCCCTCCACGAAGGCCCTTACCCTGGCAGAACATGCACTTTGGGCGAGCCAGTCCAATTGTTTCCGATCGATTCCATTCCATACGTTAAATGTCCTCCGGTGCGTGACTGTTGAGATTGCACGCTCCGTTACTCTGCTTCAACTCTATCTGGAATAGAATACTCTGCAATTCTCTTTTTATTTGAATCCTAATTCCAACGTTTGTTCCAGTAATAGACATATCGCAAGCGCTTGTAACGAAAGCGCTTGGTCTGGCAAAACCGGCAGGTGGAATAAGGCCCCTATTTTTTTGGTAGCCTACGAAGAAATAGACCCCTATATCAAGGGGGAATATGATGGCGGGAGAAAGGTGTACTTCCAAGTGCTACAACTACGGCTAATCGCGGTCGTAAAGCAGCGGGTGCGATCGGGTGAGATGACCGAGCGGCGTCTGGCGCGTCTCACAGGAGTTTCGCAACCCCATATGCATAATGTGCTGAAAGGGGCCAGAATTCTCTCACCCGAAATTGCGGACCTGATTCTACGCCATTTGAATCTTTCCGTGGTGGACTTGATACAGACCGGCGACCTGGCGGCAAGAATGCACGAAACTGCCGCGGATGACGTGCGATATTCCGAGATCCCGCTGCTTGAGGGCCGCATCGGGCCCGACTTTCCTTTTCTCGATAGGGAAAGTCCTGTGGAGCGGCATCCATTTCTTTCCTCACGCGTCTCAGGGCTCGATCGCCCGCTGACCGCCTATGTAGGCGCGGATCCACGGATGACGCATGAAGTGAGGGAAGGCGACCTCGTGCTTCTGGACCGGTCGGAGGATCGCCGCCGTTCCCCCTCGCCGGATGAGCTTTATGCGGTTCAGATCGACGGTCGTGGCCTCGTGCGCCGTATCCGGCTTTCCGGCAGCGGCCTAGCCCTGGTTGACTCGCAGGGAAATCACGACTTCATTTCCCTTGAAGAAGAGAATATCCTTAATATCGTGCGCGCAAGGATCGTTTGGCTTGGCCGCGAAATAGAGAGGACGCCCGATTGGAAAAAAACCGGCTGAAAAAACTCGCCCTTAGGATAGACGCGCTCCCCGAACGCGACTCGCAGCTCGCCATGCGGGCGGCGGAGATTGACGTGCTGCGCCGCGCCGGCGCGGTGGATCTTCATCGCATCTGCGCAAGCCTGGTGGAATCGATTAACTCTCTGCTTAAATCGGTTGTCGTGGAGCTCAGCCCCGAACGCTACTCCGGCGATTCGTTCCACGACGACAAGCCGAATCTGCTGCAGATCAATCTCCGCGGCCGCCTCCTGATGATCGACTTCCGCGCCACCGAGACGTTAATCTCCAGCGAAGATTTCCGAGCGCCGTACATCCTGGAAGGCGCGGTTCGATCCCTGAATCAGGACTATCTCGACCGGGAGGCGATCGAAGAACAGTGCCTTTACTATTGCCTCGACCGGAAGAATACGTGGCGGTTTTTCGACGCCCGCACCTACCGTACAGGTTTGGTAGACCAGGAATACCTCATCTCGCTGCTCGAACGCCTGGTTTGAGCAACGCCTGGTTTGAACAACGCCCGTCCTACCTCTTGCTCGTAATCACCGCCACCAGTTCCTTGACGGCGTCGGCGGACTTCTGGAGCAGCGCCTGCTCCTCGCCGCTTAGCTTGATCTGGTAGATTTGCTCGATACCCATTGCGCCAAGCTTGACGGGGACGCCTACAAACAATCCGTGAATCCCATACTCGCCTTCCAGATAGGCGCAGCATGGGAGAACTTTCTTCTTATCTTTGAGGATCGATTCCACCATTTCGATGGTGGCGGCCGACGGGGCATAATACGCGCTGCCCGTTTTCAGATGTTTCACGATCTCCGCGCCGCCGTTCTGCGTGCGTGTCACAAGCGCGTCAAGAGTAGCCTTGTCGAGAAGTTCGGTGAGAGGAATACCGGAAACGTTGCTCAAGCGCACGAGCGGAACCATGGTGTCGCCGTGACCGCCGAGGACGACCGCGGTTACGTTCTCGACAGACACATTCAGCTCCCGGGCGATAAAAGTGCGGAAGCGGGCGGTGTCGAGGACGCCGGCCATCCCCACCACCCGATTCTTGCTGAACTTCGAAACCAGGTAGGCCGTCTGGCACATGGCGTCGAGCGGATTGGTGACGACCACCAGGATACAGTTGGGCGAGTACTTCACAGCCTGCTCCGTCGCGGTCTTGACGACTTCGTAGTTCGCCATCAGGAGATCGTCGCGGCTCATGCCGGGCTTGCGCGGGAACCCGGCGGTGATCACGACGACATCCGAGTTCGCGGTCGGCTCATAGTCGTTCGCGCCGGTGATGAGCACATCGTAGCCCTGGACGGGACCGGACTGCAGGAGGTCCAGTCCTTTCCCCTGAGGAACGCCTTCGACGACATCGACCAGAACGACGTCGGCGAGCTCCTTTTCAGCTACGCGCAAAGCGCAGTTCGCGCCGACATTTCCGGCGCCCACAACGGTTACTTTCTTTCTCAAAGCGGATGCTCCTTACGAGAATTGATGGATTGAGGCCTCCACAATTATAGCGTCAGGGCCCGCTGAAGGCTCGACTTGCGGGAGCCCCGGCGCGTCATTCGCGCAATGCTTGCGCGGGATCGATCGAAATCGCGCGCCGGCCCGGAATGAGGCAGGCTAGCAGCGCCACCCCGAATAACACACCGGCTGCCGACAGGTATGTGGCAACGTCCGTCGGCTGGATTCCGTAGAGGAGCGTGGCCGTCAGCTTCGATGCGACTACCGCGAGTGCAATGCCAGCCGCTGTCCCAGCGACCGTTAATACACCTCCGGCGCGCAGGATTTCACCCACGATCTGAGCAGGCCGCGCGCCAAGCGCTATCCGAATTCCGATTTCCCGTGAGCGTTGCGACACCATATACGCCATGACGCCGTATAGCCCGATCGCCGCGAGCGTGAGAGCCATCATCGAGAACAGGGTGACAAGCAGCGCGCGAAATCGCGTCTGAGATAGCGCGCCTTGAAGCGCGTCCGTCAGCGGCCGAACCGAATAAACGGGGCGTGAAGGGTCGAGCGTCCGCATCGCCTCCCGCACGGCGTTGGCCATGGCCGCGGGGTTGCGGGTCTGAACAAGGATCTCGGAATCGGGCCAATACCGAAGAAACCCGCATCCATAGATGAGCGGCTGCGGCTCCTTGCCATGACCATCTTCCCGCGCATCGGCCACAACGCCCACAATTCTCGTTTCGCCGTCACCCTGAGGGCCTCCGAGAATCGTCCGGCCAATCGGGTCTCTCCGCTGAAGATGGCGATCGGCGAAGCTCCGGTTCACCAGAGCCTCGAACGCTTGCGTGGGATCGGTGCTCATGCGGCAGGTTCGACCCTCGACAATAGGAATCCCGACGGTTTGAAAATATCCCGCGGTGACCATGCGCCACGTCGCGAAGGACAGCGTCCCGTCCGGAGCCGGCTCGCCGCCGATTTGAAACTCTCGCGGCCAAGCCGGATTTGCGCCTGGAAGCCCGGTGGACATGGAAGCGGATTGAACGCCGGGCACGGATAAGAGCGCGTCGAGCGTTCGCTGGTGCCGCTCGATCGCCGCGCCGGGCGGCTCGCTAAAGCTCGCGCCTACACGAAGCGCGAGAACGTTCTCCGGGCGGAATCCGAGAGGCGCTTCCTCGAGCCTCATGAGACTTCGCATAAACAGTCCGGCGCCGATCAGCAGCGCGGTTGCCAGGGCGAGCTGCGCGGAAACCAGAAAACGCGGCAGCCGCTGCCTGCTTCCGGCAACCCTGCTTCCTCCACCGATCGCCGCGCCACTCGAGGCCGGCCGGAAAGTTTGAAGAATGGGGGCAAGCGAAAATAAAACCGCTGCCAGAAAACTGACGGCGGCCACCAGCGCGAGGCTTCTCGCGTCCACGGCGAGCTCGTCGATGCGCGGTATATCGGGAAGCTGTGTACGAAGAAAGCCTATCCCGGCAAACACCGCGGCCATTCCAAGAACGCCTCCGGCAAGCGCGTAGACCAGTCCCTCGGCGAAGAGCTGGCGGGCAATGGCGGCGCGCCCGGCGCCGAGCGAACAGCGGGTGGCGATCTCAGCGGAGCGGCTGTTGAGCCGCGCCAGCAGCAGGCACGCAACGTTCGAGCACGCGATCAGAAGGAGCAGGCTGACTGAGCCGAGCAAAAGTCCGAGGGCAAGCCGGACCTTCCCTACTACCCGGTCCTTCAGCGGCTCCACCAGGACGCCCCACCCGGAATCGGTCTTCGGATACTGTTCGGCCAGCTTCTGCTGTACCGCCGTCAGATCCGCCTGCGCCCGCTCCAAGGTCACGTCTTGCTTGAGGCGGCCGACGGCGGCATAGAACCGGGCCTCGCGGATCTGCAAGAGAACTCGATTAGCCTGTTTCGGCGTCCAGACTTCCGTCGAAATATCCGGATAATGGAACGCTCGAGGCATGACGCCCACGATTAGTGTAACTCCGGCCCGTCAGGGTGAGGCCCCGTCCGAGAACGCCGGGATCGGCCGCGAACCGGCGCCGCCAAAGGGCGTCGCCGATCACAATCGACGGAGGTCCGCCAAAACGCTCCTCATCCACATTGAAAGCCCGGCCTAACGCTGGCGGCGCCTTGAGGACGGAAAAAAATCCTGGCGACACGAAGGCGGCGGAGATTCGCTCCGGCAATACACCGGTCGTGTCCGTCAGCGTGTCGACGTGGCTACCGGCGATCGCCTCGAAAGTCCTGCTGAGGCGCCGCAAGTCTTCCAGCCGTCCGGGTGAGACGGGCACGCGGCTGCCGAGGTCGGCCAGCCTCGTGTCATGCACCGCCATCAGCCGCTCGGAATCCGGGTAGGGAAGCGCGCGTATAAGAACCGTGTCGATCAACGAGAATATGGCGCTGCTCGCGCCGATGCCAAGCGCCAGCGTGAGAATGACCGTGGCCGCGAAGGCCGGCATCCGTGTCACCATGCGGGCCGCGTACCGGAAATCCCGCAGCCACGCCTCGATTCGCGGCCATCCCCACGCCGCCCGCGCATCTTCGAGCAGCAGGGCCGTGTTCCCGAACTGGCGGCGCGCGGCGTGCGGATCGCTCGTCGCGGAAGCCTTCATTTCGAGATGGGTTTCGATCTCTTCGTGCAAGCCGGCGCCGATATCGTTGCGGCGAAGCAGCCCCGCCAGTTTCCTCAACAATTCAGTCATTGTTCCCTCCTATACGGGTTGAATCACACGGCGGATCGCGGCCATCGCCCGCTCGAACTCGCGAACCTCCGCGACCAGTTGTTTGCGGCCCGCGGGCGTGAACGTGTAGTACCTCGCCCGGTGTTTGTTCTCCGTCTGCCGCCATTCGGCCTTTACCCAACCCTTAAGCAGCATGCGCTGCAAGGCCGGGCAGAGCGAACCTTCCTCCACCTGCAGGACGTCCCCCGTGACTTGCTGGATGTGCAGGGCGATACCATAGCCGTGCTGCGCGCCCAGAAGCGCGAGCGACTTGAGGATTAGCATGTACAGAGTGCCGGGAGGGATTTCGGTTCGCATTCGTATAGTTAGACTACCATAGTCTAACTATGGTTAGCTCGCACGGGAAGGCCGCCGCGGCGCGCGGCCCGCGGCGCCTGCTCGCGATTCTGCCACCGGGCGCACTGGCGGAGGGCCACTTGGACGATGCCGATGGAGACGTGCGCAACATGGCTAACGCCTTGCTCCCTCACTGCGAACGGCTATTCGCATTCCTGGAGGTCGAGGGAGTGGAGCCGGCCAACAATGTAGCCGAAACGGGCCTACGCACGGCTGTGCAATGGCGCAAGATTAGCTTCGGCAACCGGAGCCGCAACGGCGAAATCGCCATTGCCCGCCTGCTTACGGTCTCTCAAACCTGCAAGAGACAACAGCGTCGCGTGTTGGCTGCCTCACTGACGCGGTACGCCGCCACCGCCGCCGGACCGCCCCGCCATGTCTGCGCTCGCCACGGGGAAGGGTTGGCGACGCCGTTCGCCAAGACTGGAACAACCAAGCGCCCCGGGGTCAGTTCTTCTTCAGCAGCGGTTCGAGCGCGCGCAGGACCGTCAGCGCGACCCGCTCCGCGCCTTTGGCATTGGGATGAATGCCATCCGAGCTCATTAGGCCCGGAACAAGCGCTACATCCACCAGCAGAAACGGAATCAGCTTCAGGCCGTACTTTTTCGCCAGTTCCGGATAAATCTGTTCGAAGGGTCTGATGTAGTCCGAACCGTAGTTCGGGGGCAGCGTCATCCCGGCAAGCACGATCGTCACACCCGGTTTGCGCAACGCGACAATCATCTTTTCGAGGTTCGCGCGTGTCGCCGTGACGGGCAATCCACGGAGGCCGTCATTTCCTCCGAATTCGAGAACTACCACGCGCGGCTTGTGCGCGATCACGTTCGCCACGCGCGCAAGGCCGTCGGTGGTCGTGTCCCCGGGGACGCCTTCGTTGACGACGCGATAACGGTAGCCGCGCGCGTTGAGATCCCTCTGCAGGAACTCCGGGAACGACTCGCCGGGGCGGCCCGCGGTGAGGCTGTCGCCGAACGCCACGATTACCGGCCTTGTGTCGGCCGGCCTTGCGTCCGCGGGCCTCCCATCGGATCCAAGAATCGCCACGGGCGCGAGTGAAAGTGCGAACAGGAGGAGGCGCGGCATCGTTACTAGATATGATGACAGAAGTGACCTTAACGATTCCCCGGCCGATGGTGCAGGCAAGAGCGGTGAACAAGACGATCCGGAACGGCTCGCACCGCGTCGAAATTCTCAAAAGTATCGACCTCAGTATTCCCGCCGGACAATTTGTCGCCATCATGGGCGCTTCGGGCAGCGGAAAGAGCACCCTCCTCGGACTCCTGGCCGGTCTCGACACGCCCTCGAGCGGAAGCATCATTCTTGATGGCGAGGAAATCTCGCACCTCGAGGAGGACGCGCTCGCGCAGTTGCGGGGACGCAAGATCGGCTTCGTGTTTCAGTCTTACCAGTTGATTCCCACGCTGACCGCGGAGGAGAACGTGCTGCTGCCGATGGAGCTATCCGGGAACGGCGACGACCCGGGGCGGGCGCGGGAACTGCTCGATCACGTGGGACTTTCGGAAAGACGTCATCACTATCCGGTTCAGCTCTCGGGCGGTGAACAGCAGCGCGTGGCGCTCGCTCGCGCCTTCATGGTCCGTCCTCCCATTCTGATGGCCGACGAGCCCACGGGAAACCTGGATACCGCGAACGGCCGCCACGTGCTCGACTTGCTCCTCGGCCTGAACCGGCACGAAAAGACGACCCTGTTGCTCGTCACCCACGATCGTGAACTGGCTGCGAATGCGGACCGCCGCGTCTCGCTTCGCGACGGAGAAGTAGTTGGCGACGAACTCCAGGCCCGCGATGAATAAGCCGCTGCCGTGGCGAACGGCCGCGAAGATCGCGTCGCGGGAGCTGCGCGCGTCTCCGGGGAAATTCCTCTTTGTCATCCTGGCTGTCGCCGCGGGCGTGGGCGCGCTCAGCGGCGTGCGGGGTTTCAGCATGGCCGCCCGAAGCATGTTGCTGCGCGATGCCCGGAAACTGATGGCGGCGGACGTGATGATGCGCTTGCGGGAAGCGCCCTCGGCGGGAGCCCAACAAGCCCTGCTCGACGAGCTTTCCGCCAAAGGAATTGCGCGGACCACCATCACCGAGACCATTTCCATGAGCGCGACCGCGGCTTCGCCCGTGCCTCTAATGGTCACCATTAAAGCTGTCGACCCGCAGGTTTATCCTTACTATGGAGCGGTCACCCTTGCACCGCCGCAAACGCTTGCCGGGGCTCTCGGCGCGGACACCGTGGCAGCCTCCGACGATCTGATGCAGCGTCTGAAGACAGGCGTCGGGCAGACGCTGCGTTTGGGCGGGAAGGACTTCCGGATCGTGGCCGCGCTCGTGTCGGAGCAGGACAGGCTCTCGGGAAATCCCATGACGGGCGCGCGCATACTGATGTCGCGGGACGCCCTGGAGCGCACCGGCCTGATCGGACCCGGAAGCCGGGCGCAGAACCGTCTGCTGTTTCGCCTTCCCGCGGCGGCCGGCGTTGAGGACGTCAAGAACCGTTTACAGAAAGCCTTCCCCGGCGCGCAGGTGATCGACTATCGCGAAACGAACCCCAACCTCACGCGCGGTCTCGATTCCGCCACCGTGTTTCTGAGTCTGGTCAGTCTGATCGCTCTCATCGTGGGATCGCTCGGCGTCGCCATGGCCATGCACTCCCACCTGCAGCAGAAGATGGACACCATCGCGATCATGAAATCGATCGGCGCGCGCTCCGGGCAGATCATGCGGATCTATCTGCTGCAAACCGTCTGGCTGGGCTTGGCCGGCGGTGTGCTGGGAATCGCGCTGGGCGCGGGCGTGCAGCGGGCGTTTCCGGTCCTGATCCGGCGGTTCTTCGATCAGACGCCCGATATCACGTGGAGCTGGACGTTCGTCGCGCAAGGTTTGACGGCGGGTTTGGCCTCCACCGTGCTTTTCACGCTACCCGCGCTGCTGCGCGTGCGGCACGTGCGCCCGGTGCTGGTGTTGCGGCGGGAAATGGAAGAGACCACGTCCGCATCCGGATTCGGGAAGCGCGCGAAATCAATGGCTGCCACGGGAGTGCCGCTGATTCTGGGCTTCGGCTTGATCGCCGTGTGGATCGGCAATTCGTGGCGGATCGGCGGTTACTTTACCGGCGGGCTGCTGGTGAGTTTACTGGCGCTCTCGGCGGTGGCGTGGCTGCTGCTGCGGGGCCTGCGCTGGTTTCTCCGCGTCTCGCCTTGGAAGCTGCCGTCCACGCTGCGTCACGGCATTGCGAATCTCTACCGTCCCGGTAATCAGGCCCAGCCCGTGCTCGTGTCGCTCGGCGTGGGCGTGATGTTTACCCTGACTGTGTTTCTGGTTCAGCGTTCGATTGTGGGCGATATCGTCGCGAAAGCGCCTCCCGGCACGCCGAACGTTTTCTTCCTGGACGTTCGCGGCGAGCAGGTTAGGGACCTAATCGCACTGGTCCAAAAACAAGCGGGCGTCGACGGCAGGATGGAACTCGCTCCCTCGATCGCGGCGCGGCTGATCGCCGTCAACGGGACGGCGGTCGAGAAACATCCGAATGAAGATGTGAGGCGGCGTTTCGCCCGGCCGGTTCCGGCCACCTGGTCCGATGCCAAGCCCGCGGGCGCCGAGGTTCTGAGGGGTGCGTGGTGGGCGGCGGGCAGCGCCGGGGAAGAGGTGGCTGTCGCGGAGCGCCTCGCGCGGCAGCTGGCCGTCGAGCCGGGCGGTTTTCTCGACTTTACGGCGGGCGGCCGCTCGATCCACGCGCGCGTTGCTTCCGTATTTCGAACCGGACCTTCAGCGGGCGCCCGGTACGAATTGGCGTTCACGCCGAAAGCTCTCGAAAGCATCCCCGCGATTTGGAGCGGCGGCGTGCGAGTGAAGGCCGCGAACGTCGCTGCGTTGCAGCGGGCGGCGTACGAACGCTATCCCACCGTGACCGTGATCAACATGGCCGACATGCTCGAGATTGTCCAGGGCGTGGTCGATCAGATCGCGCTCGTGATCCGGTTTCTCTCGGGCTTTGCGATTCTTGCGGGAGTGGTGATTCTGGCGTCGAGCGTGGCCGGAACCCGCTTTCGCAGAATTCGCGAAGTCGTGATCCTCAAGACGCTCGGCGCGACCCGTGCACGCGTTGCCGGAATCTTTTCGGTCGAATTTCTCATCTTAGGGACAGTGGCGGGCGTCATGGGCGGTTTGCTCGGCAGCGCATTTGCCAGCCTTCTGATGAAACGGCTGCTCGATATGTACGTTCGCTTCGACTGGATCGCGGTTGCGGTAACCGTGGCGGCGTCCGCGCTGATTGCGAACGGAGCCGGGTGGCTCGCGAGCTTCCGGATACTGGGGCAGAAGCCGCTCGAAGTGCTGCGAGGGGAATAGGGGAGCATAGGAATCATGTCGACTTCGGGAAAACTTCGCGTCGTGCTGCCGGACATCATGGAACTGGTGCGTCCGCGCCGCCGCCTGCTTGCATTCGGCCTCGTGCTGATGGTCGTCAACCGCGTCTCGGGCCTGGTGCTGCCCGCGTCAACCAAGTTCCTGATCGACGACGTACTGGGGAAACACCGGCTCGACATGCTCGCGCCGCTGGTTCTGGGCGTCGTCGCCGCCACCGCCACTCAGGGCGTGACGTCCTATGCCCTCACCCAGCTTCTGTCGAAATCGGGACAGCGGCTGATTGCCGAGCTGCGCCGCAAGGTCCAGCGCCATGTCGGGCGTCTTCCCGTGTCCTACTACGATGCGAACAAGAGCGGCACGCTGGTGGCGCGCATCATGACGGACGTCGAGGGCGTTCGAAATCTGATCGGCACCGGTCTGGTGGAGTTCGTCGGAGGCCTGATGACGGCGGTGATCGCGCTCGTCGTACTGGTGCGGATCAGTCCGCTGATGACGGGCCTCGCGCTCTCTTTCGTCATCGCGTTCAGTTTTGCGCTCAAGAAGGCGTTTACCACCATCCGCCCGATTTTTCGGGAGCGCGGAAAGATCAACGCCGACGTCTCCGGACGGCTCACGGAGTCGCTCGGCGGCGTGCGGGTGGTGAAGGGCTATCACGCCGAGGAGCGCGAGGAAGGGGTTTTCGCAAAGGGCGTCGAGCGCCTGTTGAACAACGTACTGCAATCGCTGACGGCGATTTCGTTCATGAGTTTCTCGGCGACGCTGCTGCTTGGCGTGGTGGGGGCGGTAGTCATGTACGTGGGCGCGCGGCAGATTGCGGCCGGCAGTCTGACGCTCGGCGGCTTTGTCACCTATACGGCGTTTCTCGCCTTCCTCGTGGCGCCCGTGTTTCAGATCGTCGGCATCGGCACGCAGCTTACCGACGCCATCGCCGGAATGGAGCGGACGCGCGAAGTGATGAGTGAGCGCGAGGAGGATCAGGACCCGAGACGCACCGTTTCACTCGGTCAGATTCGGGGCGAGGTGAAGTTTGAGAACGTCAATTTCGCTTACGAGGCGAACAAGACCGTGCTCTCGGATTTCTCGTTCGAATCGAAGCCTGGAACCGTCACCGCGCTCGTGGGGTCGTCCGGTTCGGGAAAATCCACCACCATCGGGCTGATCGCGGCATTTCACGTGCCGTCGCAGGGCGTCGTGCGCGTGGATGGAGTGGACCTCTCGACAGTCCGGCTCGACTCCTACCGCACGCAGCTCGGCGTGGTGCTTCAGGAGACATTCCTATTCGATGGAACCATTCGAGAGAACGTGGCTTTCTCGCGCCCCGACGCCACGGAAGAGCAGATCATGGAGGCCTGCCGCATTGCGCGCGTGGACGAGTTCGCGGAAGGCTTCGAGAAGAAATACGACACCATCGTCGGCGAGAGGGGCGTGAAACTGTCCGGCGGACAGCGCCAGCGCGTCTCCATTGCACGAGCGATCCTGGCGAATCCAAGGATTCTGATTTTGGACGAGGCCACGTCGAGCCTCGACTCCGAATCCGAGGCCCTGATTCAGGAAGGTCTGGGGTATTTGATGAAGGGCCGGACGACGTTTGTGATCGCGCACCGGCTTTCAACGATTCGACGCGCCGACAACATCCTGGTGGTGGAGGCCGGGCGGATTGTGGAGCGCGGGACCCACGAATCGCTCTACGCGGCCGGGGGACGCTACTACGATCTGTATACGCGCCAGCATGGCCTCGAAGCGAATCTGTTTCTGGCGCCCGGAGAAGGCGGGGCGGAGGATCCGGAAGGCAAGGCTGGGAGTGAGGCTCGCAGCGCAAATGCGTTGAGCGAGGCCATGCGGCTCATCCGCGGTTGAGCGGCGGCGACTGGCGCCACAGTTATTTTCGCGTCCTCCGGACCTGTCGTGACAACTCCGTCACCGATAGCTGTTACCCTTTCGGTGGCGGTGGCTTCGTCCGACCGAGTGCCTCCCGCTGCGTTGGATCAAGGAGCGAATCATGAAGACGATGCAAGGACGGCGACTGACGGCCGTCGGCTTTTTTGTTCTCGGAGTTGCCAGCGTCAATGCCGGCCCGTACACGTTGACGGACCTCGGAACGCTCGGCGGGACATCTAGCCAAGCTTATGGAGTCAACGACGCCGGGCAGATCGTGGGTCGTGCAACTACGACTGGCGGCGTCGACCACGCCTTTCTTTACTCCGGTGGAGCGATGTCGGACCTCGGCACGTTCGGCGGGACCGCTAGCGAAGCTCATGGAATCAACGACGCCGGGCAGGTTGTGGGTTGGGCGCGCACTACGGGCAACGCCGCCACACACGCCTTTCTTTACTCAGGCGGTTTGATGTTGGACCTCGGTACGTTCGGGGGCACTATTAGTGAGGCGTATGGCGTCAACAACGCCGGACAGGTTGTGGGTACTTCACATACTACGGGCGACGCCCTCCAACTTGCCTTTCTGTACTCCGGCGGTGTGATGTCGGACCTCGGCACGCTCGGAGGAGCTAGTTCTGCGTTTGGAATTAACGACGCAGGACAGGTTGTGGGTGGTTCATTTACAGGGGCGAATCTCCACGCCTTTCTGTACTCCGGAGGTGTGATGTCGGACCTCGGCGCCTTCGGTGGCTCCCATAGCTTTGCGATTCGAATTAACGACGCCGGACAGGCTGTGGGTTATGCCTATACTACGGGCGACCTCGGCAACCACGCCTTTCTGTACTCCGGCGGTGTGATGTCGGATCTCGGCACGCTCGCTGGCCCCCTTAGCGTTGCGTACGGAATCAATAATGCGGGGTATATTGTTGGTGAGTCCAGTTCTTTTCAGGGGTTTCACGCCTTTCTGTATGACGGAAACACGATGACAGACCTGAACGCCTTCATCCCGCCCGGATCCGCGTTCTCTCAACTGACGTCCGCATGAGCGATAAATGACCTTGGACAGATCGTCGGCTACGGACCGACGGTATCTGGGGAAGAACACGCCTTTCTCTTGACCCCGAACGCAGTGCCGGAACCGGCCACGGTGCTGCTGTTCGCCTGCGGTCTGGCAGCACTGGCGGCGCGGCGCGCGCTAACCGGGAAATATGCTATTTCGCGATGCGCGAACGGACGTTGAGGGCCACGCTCCTGGCCCGTGGCTTGATCAGTTGTCAGCGTCAATGCGGACCGGAGCGAAAAAACTCAAAAGATTGTCGCCCTGCTTCAGAACCCGCGTGCGGCGAAGCTGTCCGTACTCGGCGTCGAGCGGATGATGCCTGTCGTGCTGCGCGATGGCTAGCGAGGGCGGCGCGTCGCCCAGGAGCTGCAGCGCGGCCTTATACTCATCCGCGTCGTCGTAGGGCGGGTCGAGGAAGACGATATCGGCCGGATACTTTCCAAGACCGCTAAGCGAGGGCGCGGAAACGAGCTCGGAGCGGGAGCGGAGGCCGAGCGATTTCAGATTCTCGGCGATGATCCGCACCGCGGCCCTGTCTTTCTCCAGAAAGACCGCGCGCGCGGCGCCCCGGCTTAGCGCCTCTATTCCAACCGCGCCGCTGCCCGCATAAGCGTCGACGAATACCGCGCCCTCGATGCGCGGAGCGAGCACGTTGAAGAGTGTCTCCCGCAACCGGTCCGTCGTCGGCCGGGTCGCAAGCCCAGGCAGCGTCTTCAAGAGCCGCGAACGAAACTCCCCGCCGATCACACGCATCCCCCTATTGTCGCCCGTCCGCGCGTCCGCCCCGCTTGCGCCCGATCGGCGAATTCTGGTATACCTGACATCACTAGATCGGGAGGTCTTCCATGCAGATTACCAGGATTGCGGCGCTCGTCACGCTGGTTTCTCTTCTAGCTTTTGCTCAAAGCGAGCGAGGCAACATTTCCGGACTCGTTTCCGACCCAACCGGCGGCGCCGTTGCGGGCGCGGAGCTCACCGTCGTCAATCGCGATACGAACGCCACGTCGAAATCCGTGACCACAGCGACTGGCGAATTCAACGTGCCCAATGTGCTGCCTGGCGTCTACCGGATTGAGATCGCTTCAGCCGGTTTCAAGCGCTTCATTCAACAGAACGTGGTTGTGTCGGCATCGACGACCGTACGCGTCGACGCGCAATTGCAGCTCGGGCAGGTCTCCGAGCAGATCGAAGTCTCAGCGGCCGCGTCGGTCATTCAGACCGAGAACGCCAAAGTATCCACGCAGGTTCAGAACAAGCTGGTGGACGAGCTTCCGCTCGTCGTGGCCGGGGCGATGCGCAGTCCGTTCAATCTGGTTTCCGTTGTGGCCGAGGCGCGCGGTTCGGGCACAAGCCTATCCCTGGGGGGCGGGCAGGCGGCATCCTGGGACGCTACTCTCGACGGCCACAGCGTCGGCACGAACCGCTCCGGCGATACGGCTGAGGCGGCTCTGAACACGCCCTCCGTCGAAGCGCTGACCGAGTTTACCGTCGATACGAACGGATTCAAGGCGGAATATGGACAGGCGGGCGGCGGCGTGATGACGTTCGCGTCGAAATCCGGAACGAACGACCTCCACGGCACGGTTTACGACTTTCTGCGGAACGATGCCCTCGACGCCCGCGGTTTTTTCGCCAGCCGCCGTTCGGTCTACCGCCAGAACGATTACGGCTTTCTCGTTTCCGGCCCGGTCTGGATTCCGAAGATCTACAACGGACGGAACAAGACTTTCTTTGCCGTCTCCTATGAGGGTTTCCGCAATCGCGTGGGCGCGAACGACGCGATCCTCTCCGTGCCTACGCCCGAGATGTACAGCGGCGATTTTCGCAATTGGGTCGATCAGAACGGCCGGGCAATCGCCGTCTACGACCCGGGGTCGACCCGGCCGAATCCGAGCGGCGGCTTCATCCGCGACGTGTTCCCGAACAACCAGATTCCCACGAACCGCTTCTCGAAGACCGCGAGCGCGATTGCCGGTTTCGGACAGAACGTGAAACCGAATCGGGGCTTCGCGCCGGGTACCAGCGGTTACGTCCGCAACAACTACATCGTTACCGGCGGCACGCTGGTCACGCCCACCGACAAATGGAGCGTCAAGGGCGATCAGATCTTCGGCAACAATCATCGATTGAGCATCCTCTACAACACGACGAGATTCCGTAACGAGCCGGGCGCGAACGGCCCTCCCGGCCTGCCTGGGCCGCTATGGAACGGACAGATTCAGGCATGGGATACGGAGGCCTATCGCCTCACGCACGATTGGACCATCTCCTCCCGCATGGTCAATCACATTTCCTACGCCCGGAACACGTTTACGAAGAACAGCTATTCCGTGAACGTCGACAAGAACTGGAAAGACAAGGTCTGCATCAAGAACTCGGTGGATTGCAATCAGAACTTTCCCTCGATCAATTTCACCGAGTATTCCTCTTGGGGCGCCGTGTCCTACAACGGAACGGACCAGCCGGGTTGGGGCCTGAAAGACGATTTGAGCTATATCCGCGGATCGCACACGTTGAAGTTCGGCTTCCAGCACCAGAACCAGAACGCCAACGGATTCGGCCAGCAGGATATCGCGGGACGGGCGGATTTCAGCTTCCTCAGCACCAGCGTCCCGGGCCAGACGGCTTTTCCAGCGAGCGGCGGAAGTTCCTTCGCTTCGTTCCTACTGGGGGATGCGTTCCTCGGCCGCACCGAGACGATTCGTTTCGTCACACAGAAATATCCTTACTTCGGATTCTACGCGCAGGACGACTGGCGCATCACGCGTAAGCTGATCCTGAATTTCGGCCTTCGCTACGATTTCACGTTGCCGCCCACTAACAAGAAAGACGAGTACTCCGACTTCAACCCCACTCGTCCGAATCCGGGCGCCAACAACTATCCGGGAGCGCTTTGGTTCGCCGGCTTCGGCCAGGGCCGCGAGAACACGCGCAGCCTCGTGCCGGGCTGGTATGCGGGCTTCGGGCCCCGCCTCGGTCTGGCGTATACGCATAACGAGAAGACCACGCTCCGGGCCGCGTTCGGACGCTCTTTCTCCCGCGTGACCGCCGTTTCGGGCAGCGGCCATTTTGCCGGTTACATCGGTCAGTATGTGTTCCAGAACGTGTCGCAGGGCGTGCAACCGACATTCAAGCTCGATGACGGCCTGCCGGCGTATCAACTTCCGCCTTCGATCGACCCGGCATTCTCCAACGGCAACGACGTGGATTGGTGGCAGGGCCAGGAAATGACCCGGGCGCCGGAGAACCTGTTCTGGACGCTCTCAATTCAGAGGCAGATGGCGTCCAACATGGTTGTGGAGGTTGGATACAACGCGAGCGTAGGCACGCATTTGCAGACCGGTCTGCTGAACTTCAATCAGACGCCGACGGCGGCCTTCAATCAGCTGGTGTCCCAGTACGGCGCCACGCAGGCGCTGAATTTGTTGCGCGCGGATATCAATTCGGCTACCGCGAGAAGCGCCGGGATCCCCATACCGTATCCGAATTTTACGACGCAGGCCGCGCGGACCGTCAACCAGGCGCTTCGGCCGTACCCGCAATATCAGAACATTTCCACTGCCGGTCAGAACGGAGACAAGAGCGGGCATTCCTCCTATCACGCGTTCATTCTGAAGGCGGACCGCCGCTTTTCGAAAGGTCTAACGTTCCAGTGGAACTACGTGTTCTCCAAGCTGATGACGGATTCCGACACGTACTTCGCCAATGCCGGAGCGTCGATGGACCATTACAACCGTGGTTTGGAGAAATCGATCGGGCAGTTCGACCGCACGCACGCGCTGAAATTCGCCACGCTCTACAATCTGCCCTTCGGCAAGGGGCAAAAGTGGATGACAAGCGGTTTTCTGAACCAGGTTCTGGGCGGCTGGCGAATCTCGGCAATTCAGAGTTATACGAGCGGCGCGCCATTGGCGCTTATGCGCAACAATCCGCTGCCGATTTTTAATGGGTCGACCAGGCCGTTTGTCGATTCCTACGAAGGCTGGAGAGGACCGGTCGCGGGTGACAAGTTCGACCCCAACGTGGACCGTTTCCTGAAGGCTGCGAATCTGTTTCCCGCTCAGCCGAACTCCTTCGGCAACGTCACGCGGTATAACCCCAAACTGCGGTCGTTCTGGGGTCTAAGCGAAAACATCAGCCTGGCGAAAACATTCCGCATCACAGAGCGCTTCCACGCCGACCTGCGCGGTGAGGCCTTCAATATCCCGAACCGTACCATCTTCGGAACCGGAAGCGCAAACCTGAACGCCGGGAACTTCGGCCAGGTGACCAACCAGGCGAACGATGCCCGGCAGCTGCAGATGGGTCTGAAGATTTATTGGTAACGTTCTCGGCCTGTCGCAAGTGGCGGCCGGTGGGGCAGGCGATCGCCTTTCGTCGCCTGCCTTCCGCCGCGCATGTAGCAGGGCACAAACGACGATGGCCCGCTCCACCGCTACGACATTTCAATCGGCAAATTTGGAACGCCCTTCACCGCGAGCCTGCCCCCTCACTTGAAACCCCGCGTATGAACACGGATTTGAAACACGCCACCCCATTTCCGAGGCCGAGCTGCACGGCGTGGCCTATGAGGTCGCCGGTGGCATGGAGTCGAGCGCAGCCTGCAATTTACGCCGCGCCCGCTCCGCCTCCACGCTGCTCTCGCCTGGCTTGAGAGGACGCTGCTCAAGTACGTCGTTCGAAATATCGAAGAGCTTTCCGTCGCTGTAGAGCTTGAATCTCCGGTCGCGGGCGAATCGCTTCAGTTCGGTGTAGTCTTCTTTTCCGTGGCCGGGACGCGGATCGTAGTGCGAGAAGATCCACTCCTTTGGTTTACCTTTCCGGCCCTGAACCTGCGGAAGGAAACTCCGCCCGTCGCGGGGCACGCCGGCGGGATGCCCGATTCCAGCCGCTTCGAGAATCGTTGGAACGAAATCGGTCGAATCCACTAAATCGTCGAGAACCCTGCCGGCCGGACTCTTGCCCTTCCATTCCGCGATCAGCGGCACTCGCGTGCCTGCGTCGGTAGTCAGCCCTTTGCCTCCCTCGACAACGCGATCGCCCATTTGCGAACGCACGCCGCGGCCGGTTCCATTGTCGCTGTAAAACAGAATCAGAGTGTTCTCTCGAATTCCAAGGCTGTCGATCTTACGGAGCACGCGGCCGACCACTTCGTCCATGTATTCCACCATCTCGCCAAAGTGCTTCGGGTCGGGCTTGAGACGATCGCCCGTCGGCCATTCGGCGCTACGCGGAGTCGGCATGAAGGGCGCGTGGGTGAGAGCCATCGGGTAGTAGACGAAGAACGGCTTCTCCCGCCGCTTCTCCATGAAGTTGCCGATGAACTCGGCGAAAACATCGTCGCCGTACCGGTCGCGTTCGTCCTTACGGAGCTTCCCGTTTTCAAGCCACGTTGCGTCTCCATAGCGCGAGCCCTTGTCTTCGGTGTGTCCGGAGTGCCAGAGACAATATTCATCGAACCCGCTGTCTTTCGGAACTTTGCCCTTGCCGCGCCACTCAGGCTCGAAGTCGGGCGGATTGTAGCTGTAGAGCTGCCATTTTCCCGCGATGCAGGTGCGGTATCCCGCCTCGCTCATCCAATGGCCGATGGTTCGCTCCTTGGGATCCATGACGCCGAAGGCGCGCCAATTGCGGAAGTTGTACTGCCCGGTCATCAGTTGCAGGCGGGTCGGCGTGCAAAGCGGCTGCGCATAGGCATGATTGAAGCGGACGCCGCGGCGGGCGAGCTCATCGAGATTCGGCGTCTTGTACGAGGTTCCGCCGTAACAGCCGAGGCACTCGTATCCCAAGTCGTCCGCCATGATCAGAACGATGTTCGGACGCGTTTCCGCCGCCTCTATGCGTTCGGCGGCGATGCCGAGGCCGCTCGAAAAGAGAAAGTTACGCCGGGTACATTTGTTCATGGATTCACGGCGATTGTATCACCGCGGGCGTCCGCGGCGACGGACACGGGCTGGGATAGAATGAAGCAATGACGGAAGACGAAAGGCCTCTCGACAGCTTCGAGGCCGGCATCGACCAGTTGGAGAAAGTCGTGAAGGAGCTTGAAGCCGGCGATTTGCCGATCGCGCGTTCACTCGAGTTGTTCGAGAAGGGAATGGCGCTCAGCGAAACCTGCCGCAGGCAACTGGAAGATGCGGAAACGCGAGTCGAACAGCTTATTCGCAAGGAAGGAAAGATACAGCCGGAGCCGTTCCGTATCGACCGCGCATGAGCGCGAAGGAGTACCTGGAAGCGCAGCGGCGGATTGTCGACGCCGCTCTCAACCGCTTGACGCCGGCCGAAGATCAACCGCCGTCGTCGATCCATCGCGCCATGCGCTACAGCCTGTTCGCGGGCGGGAAGCGCATTCGGCCCATCCTCTGTATCGCGGCGGCGCGCGTGGTGAGCGATGCGCCTACGGGTGTGGAGGAGGCGGCGTGCGCGCTCGAATTCATCCACACCTACTCTCTGATCCACGACGATTTGCCGGCGCTCGATAACGACGATTACAGGCGCGGCAAGCTCACTTGCCACAAAGTGTTTGGCGAGGCGATGGCGATACTCGCCGGCGACGCGCTCTTAACGCTGGCGTTTGAGGTGCTATCGGCATTGACGGTCATCGACGGCGATAAGCGGGCGCGCCTTGTGAGGGAACTGGCGAAGGCGTCGGGCACGGTGGGCGGGATGATTGGAGGCCAGGTTGAAGATCTTGAGGGAGAAGGGAAGCCGGCGGACGAAACGCTGCTGAACGCAATCCACCGAGCGAAGACCGGAGCGCTGCTGCGGGCGAGCCTTCGTCTCGGGGCCATTTACGGAAAGGCTGAAGCGAGGCAACTCTCCGCGCTGTCGAAGTACGGCGAACATGTTGGGCTGGCATTTCAAATTGTGGACGATGTCCTGGATGTAGAGCAGACTTCCGAGGCCCTTGGAAAGACCGCGGGCAAGGATGCGCAGCAGAAGAAAATCACTTTTCCCGCTGTGTATGGCGTTGATGAATCGAGGCGCATGGCGGAGCGCGAACGCCTGAACGCCCACGCCGCGGTTGAAATGTTCGGCGATCGCGCCAACCGTCTTCGCGAGATGGCCGATTTTATCGTGTGCCGCGAGACATGAAACAGCGTCTGGATGTTTTGCTGGTGGCTCGAGGTCTGGCGGATTCCCGCGAGAAGGCGCAGGCTCTGGTGCTCGCGGGCGAAGTGATGCTCGACGGTCAAAGGGCGCGCAAGCCGGGCCACACCGTTGCCGACGATTGCCGTCTCGAGGTGCTGGCGCGTCCGGCGCACGTGAGCAGAGGCGGCCTTAAGCTTGCGCACGCACTGCGCCAGTTCCGCATTTCCGTTACAGGGAAAGTCTGTCTTGACGTGGGCGCATCGACCGGCGGTTTCACCGATTGCCTGCTGCAGAACGGCGCGGCCAAAGTTCACGCCGTGGATGTGGGCGCGGGCCAGCTCGACTGGAAGATCCGCACCGATGCGCGGGTGGCTGTTCACGACGGCACTAATGCCCGTTACCTTCGCGCCGAAGATATTGGCGAACGCGTGGATCTCGCGGTGTGCGACGTGAGCTTTATCTCCGTCACCATGATAATTCCGGCGATCATTCCCGTTTTGCGCGATGGCGGCGAAATGGTTATACTCGTCAAACCGCAGTTTGAGCTGGAACGGGGCGAGGTGGGGAAGGGCGGTATCGTGCGAGACGCGGAGTTGCATCGGAAGGCGTGCCGGCGAGTGGATTTGGCCGTGAAGGAGCTTTCCTTCGACACCAGTGTGATCGAGAGCCCGATTCTGGGCGCGAAAGGGAACCACGAATTTCTTCTCTATGCCCACCACTAAGCTGGTCGGAATCTTCTCGAAGCCGTCCGTGCCCGCGGCCGTTGCGCTTGTGCCGGAGCTTGCCGCGTGGCTCACTGCGAAAGGAATTGAGATCCGCTACGATCGCGAGACGGCGGAGTACCTCGGCCGCGCCGATGGCGTTTCCCGGCCGGAGGTTCCGGAAGGCTGCGACCTCGTCATCGTGCTGGGAGGCGATGGGACGTTGCTCGCGGCCGCGCGCGCGATCGGGAGCCGCAACACGCCCCTTTTTCCCGTGAACCTCGGCGGCCTCGGGTTCCTGACCGCGATCACCGTCGACGAGGTATTCCCGGAGCTGGAGCGGGCCCTCGTTGGCGAGCATCGCGTGGGGAAGCGCAAATTCCTGCATGCCGAAATTCGACGCGGCGAAGAGCCGGTGGCGCACTACGAAGCGCTCAACGACGTGGTGTTCGCGAAGGCGTCGCTCGCGCGCGTAATCGATCTTGAAGCCTGGGTGGATCAAAATCTTGTGTGCACTTACAAGGCGGATGGTCTGATTGTCTCGACCCCCACGGGTTCCACGGCGTACTCGCTTTCGGCGGGCGGGCCGATCATCTTTCCTTCCGTCGCCGCTCTCTGCCTCACGCCGATCTGCCCGCATATGCTGACCAACCGCCCCGTGATCGTGCCGGATACGAGCGTGATCCGGATCGTATGCCGGGCGGACGACGAATCGGCCTTTCTAACCGTCGATGGACAGGTCGGCGAGCCGTTGCGCAAGGACGACGTCGTCATCTGCCAAAGTTCCAACTACGCGCTCAACCTCATCCGCCCTCCCCGCATGATGTTCTTCGACGTGCTGCGCGAAAAGCTCAAATGGGGAGAGCGGTGAGGCGGATTTCGCAGACGGCGTGGATTTTCATCGGCATGGCGGCGGGCATCGCGCTCGGCGTCGCTCGGCCGGAGATTGCGCGCGAGATGGCGCCCGCGAGCAACATCTTCCTGCGGCTCATCAAGTCGATCATCGCGCCGCTGTTGTTTGGAACCCTCGTCTACGGCATCGCGGGCGCCGGCAATGTCCGGCAGATGGGCCGCATAGGCCTCAAGGCCATCGTCTACTTCGAAATCGTGACCACGGCGGCGCTGTTCCTGGGGCTGTTCGCCGTCAATCTGACGCGGCCGGGCGACGGCATGCAGCTCGAACGAACGGCCGCCGGCCCCGCGGTCGCGAATACTCCCGTGACTTTGAGCGGCGTGCTGGAGCATGTATTTCCGGTCAGCGTGATTGACGCCATGGCGCGCGGAGATGTGCTGCAGCTCGTCGTATTTTCGTTTCTGTTCGGGATCGCATGCGCCGCGATCGGCGCCAAGGCGCAGCCAGTCGTGGCGTTTGCGGAATCGCTCGCGGAAGTCATGTTCCGTTACACGAAGTATGTGATGTACCTCGCGCCCGTTGGAGTGGGCGCGGCCATGGCGGTTACGATCGGATCGAAGGGACTGGGGGTGCTGTTCGGGCTTGGAAAGCTGATCGCGACCATGTACGCGGCGCTCGCCATCTTCGTTGTGGCGGTGCTAGGCGCGGTGATCCTCATCGCCCGCATACCGCTGAGGCGTTTCTTCGACGCCGTGCGAGAGCCTTTCCTGATCGCCTTCTCGACCGCGTCGAGCGAGGCGGCCTTGCCCCGGGCGCTGGGGAATATGGAGACCTTCGGCGTCCCGAAACATATTGTCGCGTTCGTGTTGCCGACTGGATATAGCTTCAATCTCGACGGCACGACCTTGTATCTCTCGTTAGCGAGCGTGTTCGTCGCTCAGGCGGCGGGCGTCGACATGACCTTCGGCGAGCAGCTCATCATGATGTTGACCCTGATGCTGACAAGCAAAGGTGTGGCGGGCGTGCCCCGCGCCGCGCTCGTGATTCTGGCGGGAACGCTCGCCAGCTTTCAACTGCCGATCGAAGGCGTCGCGGTGCTGCTGGGCGTGGACGCGCTGATGGACATGGCGCGCACTTCCGTAAACGTTCTGGGCAACTGTCTGGCGGCGGCGGTAGTGGCGCGCTGGGAAGGCGTCCGCTTCGACGGAATTCCGGCGTCGTGACCGGCTACGCGGGTTTTGCCATGCCGAGCTTCTTGTACCACGGCGTTGCCGGCGCGATGGCCGCATTGACGGCGTTGATATTCTTCACGCCTTCGACCGAGAGCCAGTCTTCGAGAGCCTTGGCGCCCTGCTTTGCGTAAACGGGGATGCCTTCTTTCCAGGTTGCGCGTCCGCAGAGAACTCCCGAGAAATCCGTTCCGGATTCGGCCGCCATGGCGAGCGACTCCGTGAATTGGTTGTTGCTCACGCCGGCGCTCAGGTAAATGAACGGTTTCGAAGCAACCGCGGCAGCCGCCTGGAAGTGCACCAGAGCCTCGGCGCGCGTGTACGCCTTCTGGCCTTTGTAGACGCTCGACCCTTCCACGTATTCCGCGTTGATCGGCACTTCGACTTTCAGCACGTCCACGCGGTAATAGTCCTTCGAGAACTCCTCCATGGTCTTTTTCACAATCTCAGGCTTGAGCTTCGCGTACTCCAGGCCTTTTTCGTCGCCGCCTTTCGGATCGTAACCGATAAACTCCAGGAAGAAGGGAATCCCGTATGTTTCGCACTCCGCGCCGATGCGTTCAATGAAAGCGTGTTTAATATCGTTGACGGGGCCCAGGTCGAAGGGACTGTAGTAGATCAGAATCTTGACGGCGTCCGCGCCCCAGTCCTTGATGCGCTTCACGGAGACGTGCGGCAGCAGATCCGGCAAGCGGCCGGGCTGCGTGTTGTCATAGCCGCTTAGTTCGTAAGCAAGCAGCAGACCGGCGTTCGGACTTCGCTCATGCGTGGCCGGAATACCCCATTCCGGATCGAGCAGAATTGCCGAGGCATGCGGCGTGAGTACGCGCGTAACAGCGCATTTGAACTCGATCATCATCGCGTCGGTGACTTCTTTGGCGGCGATGCCCTTGGCTGTCGCGATGGATTTCTGAAGGCTGCCGCGCTGATCCATGGCAGCCGCCGCGATAACGCCGGCGCTGTTCGAGAGCTTCTTGAGGTGTGTGATTTTCGATTGGGAGAGAGACATAGACTTGTCGAAGCGTCCCTCCAGGCTGGACGGGATCAAACGGGAATCCGGCTGGACGCGGAAGGGACTTGTAGATTGAATGCTATCACAGCAGGGCGGGTGAATCAATTCCGATACAGGGCTGTCATCTCGATGTCATTGACAATTAATATCGGGCGATTAGCATTTCTTTATGCTTCGACTTAGTATCGGAATTACTGCTATTGCATTTTTATTTATGAGCGGACTTGTCGCTCAACCGGCGGACCGCATCGAGGGGTTCGTCGCCGATCAGACAGGTGCGCGCATCGCGGGGGCATCGGTTTCGCTGCAAGCCGAATCGACCCACTGGAAAGCGGCCACTACTAGCGACACGGATGGCAGGTTCCGCTTTCTTCGTCCATCCGTAAATAAGGTGGAATTACGCGTCGAGCAACCAGGATTTCAACCTGCCACCCGGAAGCTCGACATCGAGACGGCGGGCCTCTCTGAAATCGCCGTGACTCTGACGGCAGCCTCGATGCGGCAGTCGGTCGAGGTCTCCGGCTCTTCCGCCATGCTCCAGACCCAGGCTTCGGCGCAGACAGCCTCCATCGGCTCGCGGCAAATCGAAAATCTTCCGACGGCGTCGCGCAATTACACCCACCTGATTGTGGGCGAGGCCGGCGTGTCGGCCCCGCTGCCCGACCGCACCGGCCGCGGCATGAACCTCGCCACGGCTCCCGGGTCGCAGGCCGACGATGGGACCCAGTCGCTGAACCCCTCCGTCAACGGCGCGCGCCCCACCAACAATTCGCTGATGATCAATGGCGTGGACGCAACCAACATGATGAACGGCGGCGGCAGCCTCGGCAATAACATTGCGGTTCCGCTCGACGCGCTCGAAGCGGTCGAGATGCAGACAGCGCTCTATTCGGCCACCACCGGACGTAACGGCGGAGCCAATATTCAGATGATCACGCGCGTGGGCACCAACCAGTTCCACGGCGCAGTATCGCATTTCCTTCAGAACGAGCTATTCAACGCCAACGAGTTTTTCCTCAATCGCTCGGGGACCGCGCGCCCAAGCTTCCGCCGCAACGAAACCTATCTCGGACTGGGAGGTCCCATTCGTAAGGACAAAACCTTCTTCTACGCCGCCGTCCAGCGCACCGACTTTCTCTCCGGATACGCCAACCGCGCCATCGTCACCACCGCGAGCCCGGCGGGCTTGGGCGATGTCCGCACCCGGCAGACGATCGCGCAGGTAGCCAACCAGTGGCTCCAGTCCGGCGCGCAGGACAACCCGCAATTCGCCGCTAACTTCCTCTCCGCGATTCGCCGTTTCCCCGCCGACCAGATCCCCGGCCTCGAAAGGCAGTTCTTCACGAGCACCGCAAATCCCGCTCAGCCGCTCTTCCGTCAGCTCACTGCGGCGGACATCCACCCGGTCGCCATCAACATCCTCAATGTCAAACGCGACGGCAAGCTTCTACTGCCCACGCTGACCTCCGCAAACCGGCTGCTGCCGGGCAACGCCACCTTCGGCAGGGAACAGGAGCAGGTGAACGCGTTTCCGACCTTCTTCAACTCCTGGTCCGGCTCCCTCGCGATCGAGCACAATTTCAGTTCGAACGACCGCCTGCGCCTGAACTACATCAAGTCGCAGCAGTACGTGGAGGAGGCGTTTCCCTGGGCGAATTCGTCCGTTTCGCCGACGCTCGGCTTGACTCCGGGCTATGTCGCTTCTCTCTCGCACGTACACACCTTCGGGTCGCGCTGGACCAACGAGCTCCGAGGCGGATTTTTCGAATTGTTCAACACTCGAATCTCCAAGTTCAGGGACATCTTCAACTCCACGCTCGGCATCGACAATCCTCTGGAGCAGGCGGTGGGCGGCTTGGCGTCGCTCATGCCGACCGTCGATATCGTGACGCAGAGATCGAGCGCCGGCATCGGCAATGCGTGGGATTTCTACGATCGGCAGCGCAATGCCTACGCCACCGATTTGATCACGTACGTGCGCGGCTCCCACAGCCTTCAATTCGGCGGCGAAGCGCGCCGCACCAACCTCAAGGGCGAGTACATGGCCCGCACCAACGGCGATCTCGATTACGATAACTGGATCCTATTCTTTACTGGCCATGGCGCGTCGGGCGGCGGCTCGGATCTCGATCAAGGCGACACGCGCCGCGATTACAATATGTTCGATGTCTCCTTCTTCGCGCAGGACGAGTGGCGTGTTCGGAAGGGGCTCACCCTCACGTTGGGCGCTCGCTGGGACTACTACGGCTGGCCGGTCGAGACGGCCGGGCGCATCGGCACGTATTTCAACCAGGCGGATGCGGCCCGCGCGGGCGTTGAGGAGGGCTACTACATCAACCGGAATCACCTCATCTTCAAACCCGGCTTCGACCCGCTAAAGATGGGACTGGCAGTGTCGCCGTATGTGCAGCCGCTGAACCTCAGCCAGGTTCACAAGGCGCGGCGCGATAACATCTTCGAGCCGGATCGGAACAACATCGCGCCGCGAATCGGCTTCGCCTGGAAACCGGCGTTTTCGGACCGCCTTGTTTTCCGCGGCGGCTACGGCATCTATTTCGAACGGCCCTCGGGATCGTTCAAAACCGACCTGCAGCTCTCCTCGCCGTTCTTCATCTACCAGAACGTTCCCGCTCCGCTCGATATGGCGGATCCGTATCCACGTCTGAACATCAATCCATTTACCATTCCGCTCCAGGTGCGGATTGCCCGCGATGCTAACGGCGCGCCAACTTGGCGCCGGTTCGACGGAACCGCGTTCCCGGCCACCGAGCCGTTCGCGGCCAAGAACTTCACTTTCATCGACCCCTTCATCAAAACGCCCTACGTGCAGCAGTGGACCTTCAACGTGCAATTCGAGCCGGTGCGCGGCAACCTCCTCGATGTGCGGTACGTCGGCACGCGCGGCGTCAGTCTGATGGCAAAGGTAAATCTGGCCCAGCCGTTCGATCCCAGGGTCGCGCCCATCAACGGATTCACCGACATCCGTACGCGCACCGGCGCGCTCATCAATCCGGATTTCTTTGTACCTTCCGAATATCTTGGGCTCGGGCGGGCGAGTGGTTATCGCATGCGGTCCAACTGGGGCATGTCCGCCTATCACGGGCTGCAGGCCAATTACCGGCGCCGTTTCCAGCGCCGCCTGCTGGTGAATGCCGCCTACACATTTGCCAAGACACTCGACAACATCTCCTCCGACGGCGGCCAGGTGGAGCACGATGCGCGCAACTCCCGCAACAACCGCGGCCCGGCGGATTTCGACCGCACGCATCGTTTCAACGTGGCGTACATCTACGAGCTCCCCACTCCGTTCGAGCGCTGGCGTACGGCTAAATTGCTCCTCGGCGGGTGGTCGGTGAGCGGGATGGCAACGGTGCAGAGCGGCACGCGCTTCTCGATCGTTGGCGCAGCCACGGCGAACGCCTACTTCGCGCAGGTAGCCCGCGTGCGTGTCGATCTCGCTCCGGGCCGCACCATCGCCAGCGCCCGCAACGAAGGCAGTGTGCAGAGCCGGGTCGACCGGTATTTCGATCCGTTGGCGTTCGTCAATTCCGAGGATCACTGGGGCAATTCGGGACGGAACATTCTGCGTGGGCCGTCGCAACGGCAGGTGGATTTCGCTCTCGCGAAGACGATCCGCCTGCGCGAAAGCTTCACGGCGGAGGCGCGCTGGGAAGCGTTCAACGCCTTCAACCAAGCCACCTTCTCCAATCCGAACGCGACCCTGCCCGCCGCGGGAGTGGGGACGATGGGAGCCATCACTTCGACGATCGGCGGGCCGCGAACGATGCAGGTGGCCCTGCGATTGAAGTTCTGACGGACCGAGTGGAGAAGCGAGGCCGCAAGTTCACGGAATTGTGACGGACCCGCCGCGGAGTCCGTGGTCCATCGCCGCAACCTTCGACGCGTTCGGGGCGCGAAAGTCGTTCGCGTGACGAGGGCGTCCTCTCTCCAGGAAGCAAACTGCCATCCAACCCGCGGCTGAGCGGACCGCTGAAAAAGCGCGGGCGCTCAGCCGCGGGCCGTTAGGCGTCCACTATATTGAGAACCCGGCTTTGCGAAACGGAACGCGCGCCTGTGATTCACTTTGCTGGCGCGATATCCGTTCGCACCCTCCCGGAACATTTGCCACAGCGCTATCGTAGTAGATGATGGAGCAAAATATGTCGAATCGAAAGAAGTCGCGATGGTACATATGGCTGCCTATCCTGCTCTTAGCGCTGGGCGGCGGCGCGTACTTTTCTATCAAAGCCATCGGACGCACCTCAAACAAAATCGATCCCGAGAAAATCGTCAAAGTCGAGCGGGTAGACCTGGCCCGCTCGGTCGTAGCCACGGGGAAGATCGAACCAACCACGAAAGTCGAAGTAAAGTCCAAGGCAAGCGGGATCATTCTCCGTCTGCCGGTCAACGTTGGCGATTCCGTCCGCCGCGGCGACGTCATCTGCGAGCTGGACAAGAACGATCTGCAGCCCCGTCTGCGGGAAGCGCAGGCCGCGCTCGGCATCGCCGAAGCCATGGTGACCAGCGCGCGCGCGGATCTGGAACGCTACCAGGTCGAAGCCGCCGGACCGGACGTTCCGTTCCTGAAGCGCGACATGCAGCGCGCGCACGACATGTTCAAGGAGGGCCTGATCGCTCAGAACGTCCGCGACGACTCCGAGAAGAATTACGAGATGGCGGTCAATCGCCAACGATCCGCCGTCGTTAATCTAGGGGTGGCGAGGGCGGCCATCGCGCGTTCGGAAGCGCAGCTTGAACAGTCGCGCGCTATCGTCTCCAGAACCGAAGAGGATCTTCGAAACGCCACTATCGTTTCGCCGATCGACGGCGTGGTTCTTTCGCGCGACCGCGAAGTGGGCGACGCCGTCAGCTCGATCCTGACCATGGGCTCCGGCGCTACGCTCATCATGACGCTCGGCGACATGGCGGAGGTCTATGTAAAGGGAAAGTCCGACGAATCCGATATTGGAAAGATCTACCTGGGAATGCCGGCGCGGATCACGGTGGAATCTTTCAAGAACGAGAAGTTCGCCGGCAAGGTGACGAAGCTCTCCCCGATGGGTGTCGAGAAGGATAACGTCACCACCTTCGAGGTGCGCGTTTCGATTTCGAACGTATCGGGCAAATTGCGCGCCCTCATGACGGCCAACGCGGAGTTGATTCTCGAGGACCGCAAGGGCGTGCTTGCGATTCCGGAAGGGGCCATCCTTTATAAGAAGGACAAGTCTACCGAGGTTGAGATTCCCGATCCGGCCTCGGAAAGCGGCAAGCGAAAAGTCGCCGTCGTCACGGGTGTAAGCAACGGTTCGAAGACCGAGATCGCGAGCGGGCTGAAGGAAGGCCAGCAAGTGATCCTCCCTTAGGGTTGCGATTCGCCATGGATTACGCCAAAGAGCTGCTGCGCCAGGTGCTTTCGAACCTCGCGCGCAACAAATTGCGCAGCGTCCTGACTATGGCGGGCATCGCCTGGGGCGTCGCCTCGATCGTGCTCATTGTCGCCATGGGCGATGGTTTCAAGCAGGGTCAGCGAAACAACACCAGGCAGCTCGGCGAAAATATCGTCATCGTGTTTCCAGGGCGCACCGAGAAGCAGGCCGGGGGCCGCCGCGCGGGCCGCCGGATTCGCCTCAACTACGACGATATACGCGACATCCGCACCGAATGCTACCGCGTTCGGACCGTCATCGGCGAGCTCGAAACTCAGGCGCGCGCCGCGAGCCCGTTCAACAGCGGCTCCTTCACCGTCAATGGAGTGGAACCGGAATACTCCAAGGTTCGCAGCGTGGAGGCGGGCGAAGGCCGGTTTCTCAACGAAGCCGACTCGGCGGAAGCCAGGCGCGTTTGCGTGCTGGGCGTCAACGTTCGCAAGCAATTGTTCGGAACTCGCGGTGCGGTCCTCGGATCTCAGGTCCGGCTCAACGGCATTCCCTTCGAGATCGTCGGCCTGATGAAGGACAAGAAGCAGAACAGCAGCTACAGCGGACTGGATGTGGACAAGATCTACGTGCCCTATTCCACGGTGGAACGCGACTTGCCCCCGAACGATCCGAACTTCCTGCCCGGCATCGTCAACGACATTGTGTACGTTCCCGCTTCGCTCGAGGAGTGGAAGTCCGCGCAAGATCAGGTAAAGGCCGTCCTCGCCCGTAACCATCGGTTCGACGCCGACGACAAGGGCGCTCTCGGCATGTGGGATACGGTGGAGAATGCGCAAATGGTCGACGGCATCTTCACATCCATGACGGGTTTTCTCGGAACCATTGCCGTGGTGACGCTCACGCTGGGCGGAGTCGGCGTTATGAATATCATGCTCGTTTCCGTCTCCGAGCGCACGCGCGAAATCGGCTTGCGCAAGGCTCTGGGCGCAAGACGGAGCCGTATCCTGGCGGACTTCCTGGTGGAGGGCGTGCTGCTTGCCGTCGTGAGCGGCGCAGCCGGATGGCTCGGCTCCTGGAGTCTCGCGGCGTTGGTCAACTCGTTTCCCATGCCCGAAATGTTTGCCGGGCTGCCCGTGCGCTCCTCGACGACTCTGGTGGCTTTCTCCGCGCTCGCAATAATTGCCGTCGCATCGGCGCTGCTGCCTGCGTGGCGCGCCGCTTCACTCACGCCGGTGGAGGCTCTTCGCGATGAACGTTAGAAGCGTCTTTCACGAAGCCGCTCAAGCGCTTCGCTTCAACCGGATGCGCAGTGTCCTGACCACCGTCAGCCTTGGATGGGGCGTCGCCTGCTTCGTGATTCTTTACTCCTACGGGGATGGTTTCGGTTTGGCGCTTTCGACCGCGTTCCGCTCCGTCGGGCAGGATCTCATCCTCATGTTCGGAGGGCAGACCTCCGCCCAGGCCGGAGGCGAGCGTTCCGGCCGCCGCATTCAACTGGAACTCTCCGACGTGGACGCCATCCGGGAGAGCGTTCCCCTCGTGGCGGCGATCTCACCCGAAGCCATGGTACGCCGCGCGACCGTCGTGCGCGGCTATCGCACGCAGACAATGACGATTCGAGGCGTGGCGGAATCCTATGGGCGCATCCGCAACATGACGATGACGACCGGCCGCTGGATCGGCTCCGAAGACCAGGTACAGAAGCAGCGCATTGCCGTCATTGGAGCGAAGGCGGCGGAGAAGCTGTTCGGCGAGATTCCGGCCGACGGCGAGGAAGTCACCATCAACGGCCTGCGCTTCTCGATCGTCGGCACTCTCAAGTCGAAAACGCAGATCTCGAACTACAACACGCCCGACAACGAGTGCCTCTTCATCCCGTATGAGGCCATGTCGTTCCTGCGGAGCACGAAGTACCCCGAGTTCATCGTCTGGAGCCCGGTGAACCCCATATTCCGGAAAGACGCGCTACGCCAGGTGCGCGGGGTTCTGGCGCGCACCCACAATTATTCCCCGAACGACGAGCGCGCCGTCCAGATGATCGCTTTTAACGAGTTCATGCGCGTGATCGATACGATGTCGCTCGCGCTCAAAGTGCTGCTTGGTTTCGTCGGGACCCTGACGCTGGCGGTCGGCGCCGTCGGTCTGGCGAACATCATGCTCGTCGCGGTATCGCAGCGGACACGCGAGATCGGAGTGCTGAAAGCTCTTGGCGCAACCCGTCGAGCCATCCTTGCGCAATTCCTGCTTGAGGCCATGGCGATCGTCACTCTCGGCGGCGCTCTCGGCGTGCTCACCGGATACGCAGCCACGGCGCTCATCGGCTCGCTGCCACTGCTCGGACCGATATTCAAGGACACAACGGGTCAGGGCGACATCCATTTGCAGATCTCGAAATTCTCGGTGCTTACCTCTACGCTTATGCTCGAAACGGTCGGCCTGGTTGCGGGCTTGCTCCCCGCCATCAAGGCGTCCCGGCTCGATCCGATTGAAGCGCTACGCTACGAATAAGGCCCTTCGAAGCGAAACAAGGTTATGCTATGGGGATGCTCAACTTGGTCTCCTTGACCGCCAGGCTTCGAGACTGCCTCCTTTTCGCCTGCGCGGGTCTGGCCGCCGCTCAGACCCCTCAATTCCGCGCCGGAGTCGCGCGCGTCGAGCTCACACCCACCGGCTCCATGCCGATGTACGGATATTCGAACCGCAGGTGCGGGCCGTCGAATGGAATCCACGATCCGCTCTTCGCCAAGGTGCTGGTTCTTGAGGCGGGAGAGTCGCGCATGGCCATCGTCACGCTCGACCTGGGCTCGATCGTCTCGAACAATCTGCGCCGCGGGGTTTCGGAAAAACTCGGTATCCCCGTTCTGTTGCTCGCCGCCTCGCACACGCATTCCGGGCCGTCGTATCTCGCTCCCGCGGGGACGGGCGCCGGACTGACTCCCAACGCGACGGCTTCAGCCTATCTGGCTGAGATCGAGAGTAAGATTTTTTCCGCCGTCAAAGAGGCCGCGGGATCGATGTTTCCCGCGCGGATCGGCGTGGGCCGCGGCTCGATTCGCCTCGGCTACAACCGGCTCCTGCCGCGCGACGATGGACGCTCCCGCGCCTTGTTCGACAACCTTGAGCGCGTGCCCTACGGCCCCCTCGATCCCGAGTACACGTTGGTGCGCGTCGAAGACGACCGGGGCGCGGTGAAGGCGCTCATGGTGCACTATGCGGTGCACGCCGTCGTCATGGGACCAACCAATTGCAAGTTTTCAGCCGACTTTCCCGGCGTGATGCAGTCCCGCGTTGAAGCGGAGATTCCAGGCGCGCAGTGCATGTTCGTGCAGGGCGGCGCGGGTGACATCAACCCTCTGTTTCAAGCGCGCAAGGGAAACGATACCGAGGATTTCGCGACCCTTCAGAAGATGGGGGATCTGCTCGCCGCGGACGTCCTGAAGACGGCGAAGAAAATGCACGCCGAGGCTCCGGCCAAGCCGTCGATTCAATCCACCTCTCAGGTTCTGACGTTCGCCGACCGCTGGGATAAGGAAAAGAGGCTTGATGTCGGCATTACGACCGTGCTGCTGAATGGCGAGATCGCCATCGCCGCGATTCCAGGTGAACCGCACCACAAGCTGCAAACGATGTGGAAGCGGCAGGCGGACGTGCCGCACGCGCTTTTCTACGGGTACACGTTCAGTTCAGGCGGCATGTGGCCGGGCTATATTCCGGATCTTCGCAACGCTGCCTATGGCGGGTATGGAGCGGACGTCACCACGCGGGTCGAAATCGGCGCGGGAGAGACCATCATGCAGCGCCACCTGATCAACCTGTATGGTCTGCGCGGCATGTGGCGCGACACGCAGGGGAAGCCCTGATCGTCCGCTTCCCTGTTGAGCCCGCACCGAGCCTCCGCGACAGACGGAGGCGCCGCTCCAACCCGCTTCGCGCTGCCGGGCCGCGGCGGGACCGGCGGTTCCTCGCGCCAAACCGGCTATTGTCCGTATCCGCGGCGACCTACAAGGAAAGCTTGAAGTCCGCCCGCTGGCCAGGCCCTAAACTCCGGCGGCCGCGATCACTTCCACTTCAATCTGCGCGCCTCTGTCGAGCCTCGCGATCTCGACGGTCGTCTTCGCGGGCCGATGGGGAAAAAACTCGGGATACACTTCGTTCATCTCGCGCAGACGCGAGAAGTCGGTGACATAAATGTTCACCTTCGCCACCAGGGAAAGCGAAGAGCCGGCGGCCTTGAGAACGGCGGCGACGTTATCGAGAGCCTGCCGCACTTGCGCCGGGAACTCCCCGGGAAGCGTGCCATCGGGCCGGACGCCAAGCTGCCCGGAAAGATAGATCACGTCGCCCAGGCGCACGGCTTGCGAGTAAGTGTCGTTCAGCGGCGGGGGCGTGGCGACGGTTACCGGTTGAGGAGTCATCGTCGGATTATACTAAGGATTTGGAATGAAACAACCGTTGCAATCGGCATCCGGTGGGGCAGGCGATCGTCTTTCGTCGCCTGCCTTCTGCCGCGCGTGTAGCAGGGTCGAAAAACCACCCCAAGCCCTAAAACACGAGAGCCAAAAAAAGCGAAGATCGGGCCAAGCCTCCATTGCCGCCTTTCGGTTTTTCATGAAGTTTCGCGGGCCGGAGGCGCTCCCCAACAGGATCGAAAAACCAACCTAGTACCTACTTACATAAATCAGAGTATTTAGGTTTAGGCCCGGTCGAATGAACCACGGCCTTCGTCCATTCAAACGGCGTTGCGGTCTGGTTGTATGCCGCCACGAACTTGTCGATCGCTTCTCGCAGTTGCTGCGGAGAGGTGAA